>DATCGA010000091.1:0-6691 GCA_036509215.1 Trebonia sp. | reverse complement strand
CCACATCACCGGGCCCAGCCTCGTCAACCCGATCCAGTCCCCGGCCGCAACGTCAACCGCTCCTGCCCCGTCAGTCACACCAACATCGACGCCTACGGCAACTCCGACCACCACGACGACGCCGACGGTGACTCCCACCGCCACCAACACGCTAACGGCCTCGCCGACCGCGACCTCCCCGACCGCGACGGCGACCCCTCCGACCGCCACGACGACGCCTACAGTCACTCCGACCACGGCGACCTCGAGCTCCGCCACGCCCCCCGCTGCCGTCACGCCAACGGTCACTTCACCTCCCGCAGCCCGAAATTGATCACGGGCGGCAGCGCTCGTGACGGGAGTCCAGGTAGCCGTAGCTGAGAGCTTTCGGCCGTGGTGGCTGTATCCGGGTCCGAGGACACCGAGGTGTCGGTGCGGAACGGCGTGCTGACGCTCACCGGCACGCCGGGTCTGGCACCGGGCCGCCGCGACGACCTCACACCGATCGCGACCCGGCCGATGTGGGATGTCGAGGGGCCGGTCGGCATCAACGACAAGCTCGGCGAGCAAAGCCCCACCCGCAGGCCGCAAGCTGAAGGCGGGATGTCAGTCCCGGATCAGGGGGAAGAACGGCCCTACCGCGCCTGCGGGGCGCGCGTTTGACTGGAGACATGAGCACACGACCGACGATCAATGACCTGGGACTGAGCGCGGGCAAGAAGGCCCGGCTGTTCCGGATCCTGTACCAGCATGGGCTGCGCAACGGCACGGCCCTCTTCCTCCCGTACGACCAGGGCCTTGAGCACGGGCCGCGGGACTTCTTTGCCAACCAGGCAGCGGGCGACCCTGGCTACATTGCCCGGTTGGCCGTCGAGGGCGGGTTCAACGGCATCGCCATCCAGATCGGCTTGGCCGAAAAGTTCTTCTGGGACTTCGCCGGCGAGGTCCCGCTGATCCTGAAGCTGAACGGGAAGACCGAGATCCCGCCCGATGACGAGGCGCTGTCTCCGGTGCACGCCACCGTGGAGGACGCGGTCCGCCTCGGCGCCGACGCGGTCGGCTACACCCTCTACGTCGGGACCCCGGCCCAGGCGGCCGACTTCGAGCAGTACCGGCAGGTCCGCGAGGACGCCAGACGCCTCGGCATGCCGCTGATCGTCTGGGCGTACCCACGCGGCTCGGCGATTGAGGCGAAGGGCGGCCGCGACTCGTTCTACGCCGTCGACTACGGCGCGAGGACCGCCAGCGAGCTCGGCGCGGACATGGTGAAGGTGAACTTCCCGCACCCGGAGAAGCGGGCCGGAGTGCCCGCGCAGTACGACCAGGACTTCGCCTCGCAGTCGGCCATCGACGCGGTGGTCCGCTCGGCCAACCGGACGCTGGTGCTGGTGTCCGGCGGCTCGCGGGCCGGGGACGAGGCGATGCTCGACAAGGCCAGGCAGTCAGCTGAGGCCGGCGTCACCGGGCTGATCTTCGGCCGCAACATCTGGCAGCGACAGCACGACGAGTCGCTGCGGCTCGTCGAACAGCTCCACAAGATCTTGGCCGAGTACCCGAGCCCAAGCATCGAAAGTTTTCAGAATCGCCACGGCTCGTTCGGGGAAAACCCGGGAGTCCCCGGCTGAGACCGGCCAGCTCGGCGTCGGCGCGAGAGCGGTCCAGGATGGCCGGCGAGTCGGGCTGGTTTTCATGACCTACGCCCCTGATGTCCGGTATCCGGTGCTGCGACGCTGTTCGTCGGACACGCAACAGGTCACGCTCTGGGGCATGGGGCCGTCCTCATCAGTGGCCGCAGTCGGCCATCATCACCGGATACAACCGGAGGAACCATGCGGGCATCGGCAGGCGTCAGGCTGCTTGTCAAGGAGCGCCGCGCGGGCGAAGGTTGACCGCGAAGCGCTAATCATCGAGGTATGGAGCGAGTACGGCAGGCCGCCGTATCTGGTCCGCCGGCACGACGGCCGGCAGAACGTGTTCTTCCCGGCGTCGGCCGACACGCTGATTGCCGGGGATCTCTCGGCTTAGACCCCGCTACCGTCGGTGCGGGCAACGGGCCCGGTAAGCCGGATCGTTAGGAGGCATATGTCGTCTTGCCTCGCGGTACCGACCAAGGCGGCCTGGACGGTGGCGCACGTCTGTTCGGCCGATTCGTGGCGGGAGCGTTGCAGCGTTTGCGAGAGGGCTGTGAGGCCTTCGCTGATGTCGCGGCGCCGGTCTTCGATGAGCCCGTCGGTATAGCAGAGCAGGCTCGCGCCCGGCGGAAGCCGCCGGTGGCCGGTGGTGAAGCTGGCGGTGGTGCAGGCGCCCAGCATGACACCGGCCGTATCGTCGAGGTACTCGGCCTGGCCGGCGCTGGTGATGATGACCGGCGGGGGGTGCCCGGCGTTGGCGTAGGCGAGGTCGCCGGTGGCCGGGTCGAGCACGGCGTACACGACGCTGGCGAGCGCGTCGGGGAGCAGCCGGGTCACGGCGGCGTTGGTCTGCTGTAGTGTGCGGCCCGGATCCGGGCCGTCGATCGCGTACGCGCGCAGCAGGCTGCGGACCTGGCCCATGGTCGACGCCGAGGCGATGTTGTGGCCGGCCACGTCGCCGGTCACGAGCCCGACCCGGCCGCCTGCGAGGGGGAACGCGTCGTACCAGTCACCGCCGACGGCGGCTCCCTCGGTGGCGGGCAGGTAGCGTACGGCGAGGTCCAGCCCGGGGATCCGCGGCAGGGCGTCAGGCAGGAGAGATCGTTGCAGCGTTTCCGCGATGGCGTGCTCGCGGGCGAAGGTGTCGGTGTTGGCCAGCCCTACCGCCAGTCGGCGGCCGAGTTCCTCGACCACCGAGACGTCGGTCTCGGTGAACGGCGGGCGCCCGGCTCCGCGGTAGAGCGAGATGACGCCGAGCGGGTCTTGTCCGGCGAGCAGCGGCGTGCTGATCGCGCTGCGCGGTCGCATGAGCTTCACGATGCTCATCGCGTCGGGCTCGGCCCTGGCCCAGGCGGGCATTTCGGCGGTGGCGTCACGTGACAGCTGGGTGGCGCCGGTGGTGTAGGCGCGCTGGGATAGCAGCGGGCCGGCCGGGGCAATCGGGTGAGCGCGCAGTCCGGCGAGTTCAACCGCCCGGGCCGGGTCGGTGTGGCCGAGCGCGCTGGCGAGCAGCTTCCCGTCAGCGGTCGGCAGGAACACGACGCAGGAATCGGCCAGGGTCGGGACCACCAGCTTGACGATCTGGCCAAGGAGCTCATCCCGGTCCCTGGTGGCGGCCACCAGCGCCCCGGCCCGCATCAGAAAGGCCAGCCGTTCCCGCGCACTGTCGGCCTCGGCCCGCGCGGCGCGGGCGCCGGCCAGCAGTTCGGCTCGTTCCTGCTCGGCCCGCTGGCGGGATGTCAGGTCAACGACGAAAGACGTCCAGCGCAGCGGGTTGCGGTCGAGCACTGCCGCCCCGATCAGGACCGGCACCCGATGCCCGTCCCTGTGCACGTACTCCTTCTCAAACGGCTGGCACGCACCGGTCTGCAGCAGTTGCTCCATAGCCTTGTCTTCGACGCTGGCCCACCCGGGCGGGGTAATCTTCCGCCAGTGAACGCGGCCGGCCTCCAGATCGTCCCTGCTGTAACCGATGATGTCGAGGTACGCGTCGTTTGCCTCGTAGACCTGGTGCTCGCCGACGACCACTACGCCCAGCACGTTGGCCTCCTGCAGCCGTCCGAGCAGGGCGGTGCTCTGCCGCAGCGCCGTCTCGGTTCGCCGCTGGTCGGTCAGGTCGGTGAGGATCGCGTATGCCCGGCAAGGACGGCCTTGGTCATCCTGTGCGTCAGGGACGGCGGTGACCCGCATCCAGCGCAGCTCGCCGGTCCGCCCGTGCTTGACACCGACCACCACACCGGCGACGATCTCACCTGTCCGCAGCGCCACCGGCACCGGCAGTTCCTCCGCAGGGAACGGCGAGCCGTCCTCGCGCACTGCCTGCCCTTCCGGGACAACAGGCCACGATGTCACCGCGGCCAGGTCCATGCCCAGCATCTCGCTGGCCGCCGGGTTCGCGCCGATGATGGACCCGTCGGTGTCATAGTGGACGACACCTTGCGGCATGGTTTCGAACAGCGTGCGGTACCGATCCTGCGACGTGGCCCCCCCGGCCAGCCTGTCCAGTCGGCCCGTGTTCCGACGCGAGCTCGGAATCACAATCATCGCACCCCCCGATGCCATTAAGCATGCTCCCCGAAAGCATGGATTTCCATTTTCACCATTTATGCTGATTAAAGAGAGTTTACGAAACTAAATACGCCTACCGTAGGCCCCGTGTCCTTAGTAGACACCAGCCTGGGAAGAGGGCGTAGGGCCGGACGTCCCGGTATCCGGGGACGTCCGGCGCGGAACAGGCCGAGACCGACATGGCTGCCCGCAACCGAAGGAGGTTTGCCGTGACGTCGAGAACGCCGCCGCCAGCCCCGGGCCGGCGCCGCTGAGCGCCGCGCCCGCCCCAGCGCCGACGCCCGCCGGAGTTACCCGGCCGCAAAGGGGCCGGCGACGGCCGTGGCCGTGCGCATGCCAGGCCGAAGGCCGGGCAAGAAACGAGGAAACCGGGGCCCGGCAAAAACCCGGCTTCTGCCGTCACCCGAAGCAGCGTGGTGACGGGCTCGTGACGTTGCAACGGATAGGGGATCGGGCCTTAACTGACAAGAGCGGCCCGGCTAGCCTGGACCATGCGGTCACCGGCCGCGTAGGCCTACGATGCCAGGAGTGGTTGTGAGCGAGCAGCTAAATCTTCTCCGCCGGTATGGCGCCGACCTGGTGTTTCCGCCCGGGGATGGTCACCTGCCATGCGCCACTCCGCAGAGCATGGCCAGTGTCGCCCCCGAGGGGAGTAGCGATGACCTCCATGGCAGGTGAGCACGGTGCGGCGGCGGGCGGGGCGGGCGCCGCGGACGCGACCGGCGGGCTGGACCTTGCCGACGTGCCGCGGTTGGGGCTGGATGAGCTGCTGGTGCAGCTGGTGGAGCGGGCTGGGGACGTGCTGGCCGCGCAGGGGCGGCTGCGGGGGCTGCTGCGCGCCAATGCGCTGGTGGCGGGGGAGCTGAGCCTGCCGGTGGTGCTGCGCCAGATCGTCAGCGCAGCCCGGGATCTTCTCGGCGCCCGGTACGCGGCGCTGGGCGTGATCGGCCGCGACGGGGAGCTTGAGCAGTTCGTGCACGCGGGCATGGACGACGCCCTGGTGGCGGCGATCGGCGAGCTGCCCCGCGGGCGGGGGATCTTGGGCCTGCTGATCAGCGAGCCGGCCCCGATCAGGCTCGCGAGCCTGAGCGATCATCCGGCGGCGGCGGGGTTCCCGCCGGGGCACCCGCCGATGGGCAGCTTCCTCGGGGTCCCGGTCCGGATCGGGGAGGAGGTCTTCGGCAACCTGTACCTGACCGAGCGCACCGCGGGCGGGGAGTTCACCGCCGACGACGAGGAGCTGGCGATCGCACTGGCGGCGGCGGCGGGCGCGGCGATCGCGAACGCGCGGCGGTACGCCGAGTCCGAGCAGCGCCGCCGCTGGCTCGACGCCTCCGCCCAGCTCACGCCGCTGCTGCTGGCCGACAACCGGGAACGGCCGCACGCTCTGATCGCCGGGCACGCCGCCGAAGCCGCGGACGCGGACTTCGCCGTCCTGGCCGTGCCCCGTGACCCGGACGAGGTTGGCGTGACCGGCGCCGCCGGCGCGCTGGCGGCGGGGCTGATGGGCCGGACGGCGCCGCTGGCCGGCTCGCTGGCCGGGCAGGCGATCCTCAGCGGCAAGCCGAGCCTGGTCACCGGCGACCGCCTCGAGGCAGCGGCCGCGGCGCTCGGCGCCGGGATAGGCCCACTGATGGTCGTCCCGCTGGCGGCGGGCGACCGGGTGCTGGGCGCGCTGCTGCTGGGGAGGGCGGCCGGGCGCCCCGGGTTCACCGAGACGGACCTGGGCATGGCCGCCTCGTTCGCCGGCCATGCCGCCGTGGCCATGGAGCTCGCCCAGGCGCGCGCCGACCAGGTCCTGCTGGCCCAGGCGGAAGACCACGAGCGCATCGCGGGCGACCTGCACGACCACGTCATCCAGGAACTGTTCGCCCTCGGCATGAAACTCCAGGGCCAGGCCGCCCGCAGCGACCCGGCCACCGCCGCGCGCGTCAACGGCTACATCGACACCCTCGATGAGGTCATCAAGAAGATCCGCGCCAGCATCTTCGGCCTCCAGCAGCCCCGCCAGCCCACCGCCAGCCTGCAATCGCGGGTCATGGAGATCATCGACGACCACGCCCCGCAGCTCGGCTTCACCGCCGGCGTCAGCTTCGCCCTCCCGGCCGACCCGGGCCTGGACGAGGCGCTGGCCCACGACATCCTGGCCGTCACCCGCGAGGCCCTGTCCAACTGCGCCCGCCACGCCGGCGCCACCGCCGTCACCATCTCGCTGGCACTGCAAGACGGGCTGATCACGCTCGAGGTCACCGACAACGGCTGCGGCCTCGGCACGCCCGCCCGCTCCAGCGGCCTGGCCAGCATGCGCCGCCGCGCGGAAAACAACGGCGGCAACCTCCAGATCACCGCCCCGGCCGGCGGAGGCACCCGCCTGACTTGGACCGCCCGGTCCGGTCATTAAGCAATACATCCCTGGTCATGCAGCGGCCTGGGCCCGCTGTCCAGGTCGGCGGGTTCAGCGGGGGCGCCGGTCTTGAAGCGCGGCGATGAGCGTGAGGCGCACCTGTTCGACG
>DATCGA010000090.1:0-4215 GCA_036509215.1 Trebonia sp. | reverse complement strand
CAACCATGAGTGATTTCATGGCTAATTTCCGCGGGACAAGACCCTGAGGCCCGCCCCGACGGGGGTAGTACATCTTTAAATGCACTGGCTTTTAGCACACTGTTGAGTTCTCAAGAAACAGACGCACACCTTGACGAAATTTACATTTCGCGTCCGGGGCTAATCTCTTTGTTTTGTTTTTCGTCACCGTCGCGGTGACTTCTTTAATTTACTGCATATGATCTTTCCGGTCAAATCGGCCGTTCCGATCAAATCGGGCCGATCTAGCCCTTAAACACTTCCCCGGAGCCATTAACATACTGGCCTCTTCGAGTGGGTGCTTGGCTAGCCTACCGGCCCCTGAGAGTGCTGTGACACGCGCACCCCGGTTCCTTGCTTGCCTTCCACCGCAGACCCCCAGACATCAGCAGGCCCGCAGGCAACGCTGACCGCCTCCATGCGCAGGTCAGGCCGGTGCAGCACCCCCCGCCGCCCGTCAAGATCGTCAGAATCGGTGCGTGGTGGCGCCGAACGGATCGCCCTTCTTATGCGCGAACACCTTCGCCGGGGTGACCGAGAACACCTCGGACGGCCAGTCCCCCGAGCCCCCGTTGTAGAAGCGCCCGTCGCGCGCGGCGAACTGCCAGGCGCCCCGCCACTTCACCCCGAACGCCTTGGCCGCGCGCTCGAGCGCCGCCTGGTCGGTGACGTGCCGGGCCTCGCCTTCCACCACCACGTCCAGGCCGTGCTCCCAGCTGTTGCAGCCGGTGGTCAGCACCACCTGCGGATTGACGCTCAAGTTGAGGTGCTTCTGCTCCTCGGTGCCGGTGGTGAACCACATCGCCTCGTCCGTCCACGCCGCCACCACCGGCGTCACGTGCGGCCTCCCGTCTGCCCGCACGGTCGAGAGCCAGAACAGCTCGGCCTCCTCCATCACCTGCCGCGTCCCGTCCCAGGTGGCGGCGGTCGCCGTCGCCCCGCTGTACCGCTGGTCGAGCTTGGTCACCGGTGTGCTCATCTGCTGTCCCTTCGCGGCTCCGCTTTGCCAGCTAAGACGTGGCAGACCAGCCGAACTAATCGGCTGGCGGCTCACTGCCGGTTGGCCGGGCCGGCGTTGCCGACGATGGCAGCGAACGGCGGGATCACGAGCGCGACGACCGACATGATGACGGCCGCGATGATCGAGAACCGGTCGACCACCATCCACGCCAGCACGATCAGGACCAGGCAGACGCCCATCATGATGAAGTAGGCCCGCTTCCGCGTCCGCAGGCCGAGCGGGCCCGGCTCGCGCGGCGAGCCCGCCTCCCGGGGCGGGGCCCCGTCGCTTGACGAGGGCGACGACGGCGAGGACGGTGATGACGGCATCGCGCTCGCCTCCTTCCGTTCCACTCGAACGTTCCCCGAAGCCGCGGCATGATGCTGCGCCGGGCACCGGCTAATTCCGCTCGCGGGCCCCATCCCCTGCCGCTAGCGCGAGGACGGTGTCGACAGCGGTTTCCAGCGGGCGGGTGTCCCGCTGCACCTGCGCGAGCAACAGCCCGCCTTGCAGGGCAGCGAGCAGCGTGACGGCGAGGTCGCCGGTGTCGATGTCGGCCCTGAGGTGACCGGAGGCGCGGAGCCCCCGAAGTCCGTCGCCGATCACCGCTGACCAGCGCTCAAACCCGGCGGCGAGGCGGGCGCGGGCCTCCGGGTCGCTCTCGGCGACCTGGCCGCCGAGCGACCCGAGCGGGCAGCCGCCCTTGGCCTCGGCGGCTCGGGCCTGCGCGATGATCATGTCCCGCCAGGCCCTGATCCCCTCGGCGCTGCCCAGGCCGGCCCGCTCGGTGCTGCCGACGATGACGTCCGCCTGGTGGTCGATGACCGCCTGCACGAGTTCGTCCTTGTCGGCGAAGTAGTGGTACAGCTGCGAGCCGCTGACCTCGGCCGCCGCTCTGACGTCATCGAGGGTGGTCCCGGCGACGCCGCGCTCGTAGATCAGCCCGGCTGCCGCCTCGACGATCCGCCCTCGGGTCCGCTCCCCCTTGGGAGTCAGCCTCGGCCGGTCCTGCGCGCTGTTGACCATGACCCAACGATATCAATTTTCTGGGATTGACAACCCACTTCGTATCGGCCAGAGTGGGTTGCACACCCCATTTAATCGAACGGAGCGTCACCGTGATCCTTGTAACAACGGCTGGGAAGGTCGGCAGCGAGGCGGCCCGCCTGCTCGCGCAGCGCGAGCTACCGGTCCGGGTGCTGGTGCGGGACCCGGCCAAGGGGAAGGCGCTGGCCGATGCGGGCGCGGAGATCGCCGTCGGCGACCTCGCCGTTCCCGAGAGCATCGACGAGGCGATGACGGGAGTCTCCGCGGTGGTTCTGGTCACGCCGGCGGTCCCCGTCCAGGAGCTGAACGTCGTGCGCAGCGCCGCCCGGGCCGGAGTCGGGCACGTCGTCAAGGCCACCAGCAAGGCGTCGGCCGACTCCCCCATCGCCCGGCGGCGCTGGCAGAACGAGATCGAGGCGGGCCTGGCGGCCTCCTGGCTGCCGCACACGCTGCTGCGGTCGAACGGCTACATGCAGAACGTGCTCGCCCTGGCGCCGGCGATCGCCGCCACGAACGGCTTCGGCTCGTCGGCCGGCCAGGGCCGGATCGGGATGGTCGACGCGCGCGACGTCGGGGCGGCGGCGGCCGCGATTGCTGCCTCGCCCGCCCCGCACGCTGGGAAGACCTACTGGCTGAGCGGCCCGGAGCTGATCACCAACGGCGACGTGGCCGCGGTCCTCTCCCGGCTGCTCGGCCGGACCATCAGCTACCGGCCGCTGAGCTTTGACGAGGACAGGGACGCGATGATCCGAGCCGGCATCCCCGCGCCGATAGCCGAGATGAACGCCCGCGCGGGCAGTCTGAACGCAGACGGGGACGCCGCCTGGATCACCGACGACATCCGGTCGCTCCTCGGCCGGCCGGCCGGCTCCTTCGAGCAGTTCGCCGCCGACTACGCCTCCGCTTTCTCTTAGCGAGACGAGATCGACGCTAACGCCAGCAGCGACAGCAGCCCGACGAGCTCGGTGAGCTGCCCGGTGTCGAGTGCCCGGAGGGCGGCGGGGGGCTGGCGGATGATGCTGTCGGCCAGCGCGGCCGCGTCCCGCCCGGCCGGGGTCAGGCTGACGACCTTGCTCCGCCGGTCGGTGGGATGCGGCTGCCGTTCGACGAAGCCGAGCTGCTCGAGCTTGTCCACGATGATCGTGGCGTAGGGGCGGTCGACGCCGTGCGCGTCGGCCAGCTGGGCGAGGGTCATCGGCTGCCGGCGCAGCAGGAACAGGACCTTGATCCGCCCGCTGCCCGCGCCCAAGCCCAGCCGCTCCCGCAGCTCGCTGCTGGTGCCGTTGGCCTCAACGAACTGCCGCATCAGCTGCCACGCGGCGGCGGGCAGGTCGGCCGCGGCGGGCACCGCAGGCCCGGGCGCGACCGAGGCGGGCGCGACCGTCCGATCAGCGGACGGGGGCTGAATGGCGGCCATGGACGGCACCTTCCTCCGGCTCGGTGATGAGCAGTTCGCGGGTCCGCCTCGCGGTCGCGCGGGCCCAGCCGCTGGTCGACGCCAGGCCGATCAACAGGACCGCCAGCCCGCAGCCGCAGACGACGGCCCAGCCGCCGTGGCTGGCGGTGATGAACCCGGCCGTCGCGTGCCCGGCGACCATCGAGCCGATCACGGCCACTCCGAGCGTGGCGCCGACCTGACGACAGGTCGATGCTATCGAAGCGGCGACGCCGGCCTGGGCAGGCGGCATTCCCGACACGGCCGTGTTGGAGATCGGCGGGTTGACGAACCCGAAGCCGATCCCGAACACGATGTAGATCACGATGAGCTCGGCGACTGGGGCGGTCGCGCCGACCGTTATCAGCACGGCGGACCCGGCCGTGATGGCGATGCCGGCGATGACCAGCGCCCACCGGGACCGCCCGGCCGCGACCAGCCGCCCCGACAGGCGCGCGGTCATCGCGTTGGTGGCCGCCATCGGGAGGATCAGCAGGCCGGCCTCGATCGCCGAGTAGCCGCGCGCGGTCTGCAGGTACAGCGTGTTGAGGAACAGGAACCCGGCCAGCGCCGCGAACGCGGCCACCGCCAGCAGGGCCGCGCCGGAGAACGGGGCGGAGGCGAAGAACCGGGGGTCGATCAGCGGCTCCCGGCGACGCCACTCCACCGTCGTCACCGCGACCGCGGCCACGGCGGCGGCCGCGTAGCAGGTGAC
>DATCGA010000089.1:0-10455 GCA_036509215.1 Trebonia sp. | reverse complement strand
CCGCTCATGGGGGGCTCCCGCCCCCCATACCCCCTGGCGGGAGGCACCGCAAAAAGCGCGGCGCCCCCACGCGAAGGCTGGGGTTCAAAAGGCCAGGCCCCACGCGGTGGCTGGGGTTCGAAGGCCAGGCCCCACGCGGTGGCTCGGGTTAGGGCCCTCTGGTCGCTGTAGGCAGGCGCCGCGAGAACCGGAGCGCCTTGCTGTGGCTGGGGCTGCTGAGGTGAGAGACTGGGGCCGCTGTGGCGGGCGCTGGGAAGACCGTGGCGCCTTCAGGTTCCTGGCCAATGGCTTCGATGTTCTAAAGTCGGGATACGTGACGACTGTTCTGCTTGTCCGGCATGGCCTGACCGCTAGCACCGGGCAGCTGCTGACCGGCTGGACGCCAGGCATCGGCCTCGACGACCGGGGCCGCGCGCAGGCGCGGACGCTGGGAGCGCGGATCGCCCCGGTGAAGTTTGACGCGCTCGTGACCAGCCCGCTTGACCGGTGCAGGCAGACGGTGACGGAGCTCGTCGCGGCCGGGAACGGCCACGCCGCGTCGGCCGAGCCGGTGGTCGACGACCGGGTGGGGGAGTGCCGCTACGGGGACTGGACCGGCAGGCCGCTGGCGGAGCTGGCCAAGGATCCGCTCTGGCCGGTGGTCCAGAACCACCCGAGCGCGGTCAGGTTCCCCGGCCCTGACGGCGAGTCGATGCTCGACATGCAGCACCGGGCGGTGAGCGCGATCAGGGACTGGAACGAGCGGCTGGGCAAGGACGCCACGTACCTCGTCTGCTCGCACGGCGACGTGATCAAGGCGATCGTGACCGACGCCCTCGGGCTCCATCTGGACCAGTGCCAGCGCATCGTGGCTGACCCGTGCTCGCTGACGGTGATCAACTACACCCCGCTGCGCCCCTTCGTGCTCCGGCTGAACGACACCGGCGGCGGGGTGGCCGATCTGCTGCCGCGCCCGGCCGCCAGTGACAACAGCGATGCCGTGATCGGCGGCGGCGCGGGTAGTAGTGCTGGTAGTGCGGAAGGATAGGACTCATGCCGGTCTTTTACTATGACCCGCCGGACAGGTTCGTGGCCGGTTCGGTAGGGCAGCCGGGTGACCGGACGTTCTACCTGCAGGCCACCTCGGCGGGCCGGGTGACCAGCGTCGCCCTTGAGAAGTTCCAGGTCAGCCTGCTGGCCGAACGCCTCGACGAACTTCTCGACGAGGTGCTACGACGCACCGGGGCGGCCGAGGACATCCCGGAGAGCGCTCCGTCGATGCTGCGCGACGACGGCCCGCTCGACCTGCCGCTGACCGAGGACTTCCGGGTCGGCGCGATCGCGCTGGCCTGGGACAGCGACGGCGACCGGGTGGTCATCGAGGCGCAGGAGGACAGCGAGGCGCCGATCGAGCCGCTGTCGGACGACATCCCGGTCGACGGCCCGGGCGTGCTCCGGGTGCGGATCTCGCCCAGCGCGGCCCGGGCATTCGCGCACCGGGCGCTCAGCCTGGTCGCAGCCGGCCGCCCGCCGTGCCCGCTGTGCGGCCTGCCGCTTGACGCGTCCGGGCACGTCTGCCCGCGGCAGAACGGCCACCGGGCCAGCCGTGCCTGACAACGCGACGACCGGGGAGGCGGGCGACACCGATCTCCCCGTGGGGGGCGAGCGCGAGGCGCTTGAACTGCTCGAGCGGGGCGCGCTGACCGTGCAGGGCCGCATCGTGGAGGCGTCCAACGCCACCCTGCTGTGCACGATCAGGGCGGCCGGGGTGGAGGCGACCTGCGTCTACAAGCCGGTCGCGGGCGAGCGGCCGCTGTGGGACTTCCCGACCGGGACCCTGGCGGGCCGGGAGGTCGCCGCCTACCTGGTCTCCAGCGCCGCCGGGTGGAACTTCGTGCCGCCGACGGTGATGCGGGACGGCCCGTTCGGCCCCGGCATGTGCCAGCTCTGGATCGACATCGAGCCGGACGCCGACCTGATCTCGCTGTCGCGCCGGTTCGACCACGCCGGGCTGCGGGACATGGCGGTCTTCGACGCGGTGATCAACAACGCGGACCGCAAGATCGGCCACCTGCTGCCGGTCGCCGACGGACACCTGTACGGCTGCGACCACGGGATCTGCTTCGCCGAGGAGTACAAGCTCCGCACCGTGCTCTGGCAGTGGCGGGGCAAGTCGCTGCCCGGCCGGTCGGTCGAGGTGCTCCGCCGCCTCGCCGAGGAGCTGGCCGGGGGCTGGCTCGGCGAGGAGCTAGGCCGCCACCTGACCAGGGCGGAGATCGCCGCCACGCTGTCGCGGGTCGAGGTCCTGCTGGCCAGCCGGGTGCACCCCTACCCGCCGCAGGACTGGCCCGCCGTGCCCTGGCCCCCGTTCTAGGCCGCGTTGCACCGCGCGGGACGCGGAGCGCTCCCGGCGGGCGTTACAGTACAAAACATGCCTGGAGACTTGGCCCCCGACAAACGGAACCTGCGCGTGTCGCACGAGGACCGCGACCAGGTCGCGGAGCAGCTCCGAGTCGCAGCCGGCGACGGTCGGCTCACCGCCGATGAACTCGACGAACGGCTTGAGACGGCGCTGACGGCGCGCACCTACGGAGAGCTCGAGGTCCTCCTCGCCGACCTGCCCGCCGCCCCCCGGCGCCAGGACCGCTCCGCCCGCCGAGGCCAAGGACCTCGTGGCGCTGAAGATCACCCACGGCATGATCAAGCGAGACGGGCCCTGGGTAGTGCCGCGGCGTATGACGGTGGAGGTCAGGCACGGCAACGTGGCCATCGACTTCTCCAGCGCCGTCATCAGCCAGCCGACCCTCGACCTGGAGATCTCGACCGGCCACGGGAACATCGTGCTGATCGTGCCGCCCGGGGTCGTCGTTGACGCCGACGGCGTTGCGATCGGCCACGGCAACATCGTCCAGCGCGCTCACCGCGACTCCGGTATCCCGGTCAAGCTGCTGGTGACCGTGTCCGGCAGCGTCCGCCACGGCAACTTCGTCGTCCGCCGCGCCCGCACCGGCCCCCGCCGCAGCTTCTGGGACTGGCTCCTCCGCCGCCGGCCGCAGACGGCCGGGGAACTCCCGGCCCGCTGAAAGCGCGTGCCCGCGGCGGCCTCGGCCGGCTTCAGCGCGAGCCGTGATCGTGTGCCGTTGGGGGCTTCGTTTTCCGGCTGCGGGCGTCATTGTGTTCCGTTATGGGCGCTATGCGACCAGAATGGCACACGATGACCCCTATGTCCGGTCCTGCTTGGTGCGCGTAGTACGGGTGAGGACGTTGTCGCCGATGACCAAGCGGTGCGCTCCCTCTGCTCGTCGGTCCGGCACCTGTTCGGCCTGGCCGGGTTGCGGTACTTTCGATCGTATGGAAGACCTGGCTGACCAGAAGGACGAGGACCGGGACCGCGTGCTGCGGCGGCGCAGGTTCCTGCGAGTCGGCGGTGAGGTGGTGCTAGCGTTCGGTGCGGGGGGCCTGCTCGCCGGCTGCAATTTCTCGCACGGGGCGGGCACCGGCGAGAGCACCACCACCGCGCCCGCCACCGGCGGCACCAAGGGCTCGGCCAATCCCCTGAGCGGATCGTCTGGCAACAGCTCCAGCTAGCCGTCGGGCCGGCTGCGGGCGGACGACACGGGCGGAGGCGGGCATGCGCGGCGACGGCGAGGCGGGCAGCGCCGGCGACGACCCGGTTTTCGTGCTCTGCGCCGGCCGCTCTGGCTCCACCCTGCTGCGGTTCCTGCTCGACGCCCACCCGGACCTGGCCTGCCCGCCCGAGACCCGGCTGCCCTGGCTGGCCAGGCAGCTGGCGACGGCGTGGACGGTGATCGAGGACGCCGGGCCGACGGGCCAGTCCGCCAACGGCGACTCGGCCGACGCCGCGATCTCGGCCCCGGTGGCCGACGGGCTGCGGCGCAGCCTCGACCCGATGATGACGTCTTACCTGGAGCGCCGGGGGAAGCGGCGGTACTGCGACAAAAGCCTCGGGGCGGCCCAGCACGCGGGGCTGCTGCTGAGGATCTGGCCGGACGCCCGGTTCATCTGCCTGTACCGGCATCCGATGGATGTCATCGCGTCCGGCATCGAGGCGTCACCGTGGGGCCTGACCAGCTACGGGTTCGAGCCGTACCTCGGCAGCCCGCCCGACAACAACGTGGCCGCGCTGGCCAGGTACTGGCTCGACTACACGACCGCCATCGTCGCCGCCGAGGAGCGCTTCACCGACCGCTGCCTCCCGGTCAGGTACGAGGACCTGGTCACCGACCCGGACGGCCAGATCGCCCGGATCCTCGCGTTCATCGGGGCGGCGCCGTCGCCGGGGATCGTCGCGCGCTGCTTCGGCCCCGAGCATCAGCGGTTCGGCCCCGGCGACTACAAGATCTGGAACACCGGCCGCGTCAGCGCCGATTCGGTCGGCCGGGGCTGGACCATGCCGGCCGGGAAGATCCCCGCGCCGCTGCTCGACCGCGTCAACGAGCTGGCCGACGTGCTCGGCTACCTCCAGGTCGGCGAGCGCTGGGGGACCGGGGCAAAGCCGGCCGACCTGCGGACGCGAACGGACGAGCCGGCCCCGGCGGCGGGCGTCAAGCCCGCCCGCGAGCCCGCCCGCGAGCCCGCCCGCGAGCCCGCGGGCGAGCCCGCCCGCGACCCCGGTGGCGAACACGGTGACGCGTCCGGTGGCGAACACGGTGACGTGTCCGGTTGCCCGCCCGCCGGAGCGCCCCTCGCCGAGCCGCAGCCCCTCACCAAACCGCACCCCGACGGAGCGCCGGTCGCCGAGCCAGAAAGAGCGCCCGACGGCGCCTCGGGCGGGACTTCGGGCCGGACGCCCGCGGCGCTGCCGGACTGGGCGGTCGCCGTCGACGAGCGGGTCAAGGCGGGGCTGGCGCTGGTCGGCGAGCAGTTCGGCCGCGCCCACGGGCCCCGCGCGAGTGAATCGGTCCTGCTGTTCGTGAACGGGCCCGCCTGGGCCGACGCGGACGTCTGGTGGCGGGTTGACCTGGCGGCGGGCACGGTCTCGGCCGGCCTGGGCGAGGCCGGGGCGGACGCCGACTGGTCGCTGACGGGATCAGCCCAGGCGTGGGCCCGCCTGCTAGCCGGCCAGGCCAACCTCGGCGTCGCCTTCCGTCGGGGCGACCTGCGCTACGCGGACCAGGGCGATGCCGGGGCGGGGTCACTGGGCGCCGACACGAGGGTCGCCGTCCTGACCGACTTGCTGGGCCTCTCCCCGTGGGCAGCCGCCAGGGCGCGCTAGGGCGCAGTTACCGCCTCACCGGAGATGGCCCCTGGCTTAGAACTCGTCGCCGTCCCCGGTGTCGCCGCGGCGGCGCAGGTACCGCTCGAATTCGCGGGCGATCGCGTCGCCGGACGCCTCCGGCAGGTCGGTCGCGTCCTTGGCCTCCTCGAGCGTGCGCACGTACTCGGCCACGTCGGAGTCCTGCTGGGCGAGCTCGTCGACGCCGCGTTCCCAGGCCCTGGCCTCCTCCGGCAGGTCCCCCTGTGGGAGCGACACGTCGAGCACGTCCTCGACCGAGCGCAGCAGCGCGAGGGTGACCTTCGGCGACGGCGCCTGCGCGACGTAGTGCGGGGCGGACGCCCACAGCGACACGGTCGGGATGTCGGCCGCCGCGCAGGTGTACTGCAGCACCCCGACGATCCCGGAGGAGCCCTTGTAGTCGTTCGGCTCCGAGCCCACCCCGCGCAGCAGTTGCGCGTCCGAGCTGCTGACCTGGACCGGAACCGGCCGGGTGTGCGGGGAGTCGGCCAGCAGCGCCCCGACCAGGATGAGCATCTCCACCCCGAGCTCGGACAGCCCGCCGATAACCTCGTCGGTGAACCCGCGCCAGCGCATGTTCGGCTCGACGCCGTGCACGAGCACGATGTCGCGGGACAGGCCGGTGGCGGAGCCCCGGGCGAGGGAGAGCCGGGTGGTCGGCCAGACCAGGCGCTCGGTTTTTCCCGCCACCACGTCGATCACCGGCCGGTTAACCTGGAAGTCGTAGAAGTCATCGGGGTCGATCGCGGCGATGGGAGTGGACTCCCACGCGATGCCGAGGTGGTTGACCATTCCGCTAGCCGCTTCGGCTGCGTCGTTCCACCCTTCGAACGCGGCGATCGCCACCGGGTTGACGAGCGGTCCTTCGACGTCGCTGAACTTGATGACTTCACCTCCGCAAGAGTCGCGGGCCCACGCCCGCGACTACAGCCTACGTCGCCACGGACCGGCGCCGTGCTACCTGTGGCACGCACAGTTTTAGTCGTCTATTGTTGTGTCCTCATCATAAACGCCCTGGAGTCGGGACACCCATGAGCAGTCTTGTTGTTGAAGAGGCCACTGAGCGGGCCGCCGCCCTTCGGTCTACCCTCGCGTCGCGGGTCGTCATCTCGGACGGCGCGATGGGCACGATGATCCAGGCCAGCGACGCGACGCTGGCCGACTTCGAGGGCCACGAAGGCTGCAACGAGGTGCTCAACGCCACCCGGCCGGATGTCATCGTCGACATCCACCGGGCCTACCTGGCGACCGGTGCGGACTGCGTGACGACCAACACGTTTGGGACCAATCTCGCGAACCTCGGCGAGTATGGCATAACCGAGCGGGTCGGCGAGCTCGCGGAGGCGGGCGCGCGGCTGGCCCGCCAGGCGACCGACGAGTTCACCACCGCCGACGGGCGGCTGCGCTGGGTGATCGGCTCGATGGGCCCCGGCACCAAGCTGCCGACGCTCGGCCACATCACCTTCCGCGAGCTCCGCGACTCCTACTACGAGAACGCGGCCGGCCTGCTCCGCGGCGGCGCCGACGCGCTGATCATCGAGACCTGCCCTGACCTGCTGCAGGCGAAGGCGGCGATCATCGGCGCCAGGCGGGCCGTGGCCGCGCTGGCCCCCAACGCGCTCGTCATCGCGTCGCTGACCATCGAGACCACCGGCACCATGCTGCTCGGGACCGAGATCGGCGCGGCCCTGACCGCCCTCGAGCCGCTCGGCATCGACATGATCGGCCTCAACTGCGCGACCGGGCCGGGCGAGATGAGCGAGCACCTCCGCTATCTCGCCGCGAACTCGCCGATCCCGATCTGCTGCCAGCCCAACGCCGGGCTCCCCGAGCTGACCTCCGACGGCGCCTACTACCCGCTCTCGCCCGCCGAGCTAGCCGACGCCCACGACCGGTTCACGGCCGAGTTCGGCCTGTCCCTGGTTGGCGGCTGCTGCGGCACCACCCCCGAGCACATCGCCGCCCTCGTCGACCGCCTCGCCACCGCCGAGAGTCGCCCGCTGCCGCGGCCTCTCGCGCCGCGTAACCCCCGCTCCGAGCCCGGCGTCGCCTCGCTCTACAGCCACGTGCCGTTCCGCCAGGACACCGCGTTCCTCGCGATCGGCGAGCGGACCAACGCCAACGGGTCCAAGGCGTTCCGCGAGGCGATGATCGCCGACAACTACGAGGACTGCGTCTCGATCGCCAAGTCCCAGACTCGCGACGGCGCCCACCTGCTCGACGTCTGCATCGACTACGTCGGCCGGGACGGCGTCGCCGACATGCGCGAGATCGCCGGCCGCCTGTCCACCGCCGCGACCCTGCCGCTGGTGCTCGACTCGACCGAGCCCGCCGTGATCGAGGCGGGCCTTGAGCTGATCGGCGGCCGCTCGGTCGTCAACTCGGTCAACTACGAGGACGGCGACGGTCCCGACTCCCGGATGGCCAAGCTGATGCCGGTGATCCGCGAGCACGGCGCGGCGGTGGTCGCGCTGACCATCGACGAGCGCGGCCAGGCCCGCACCGCGGCGTGGAAGATCGAGGTCGCCGAGCGGCTGATCAGCGACCTGACCGTGAACTGGGGGATGCGCGAGCAGGACATCATCCTCGACTGCCTCACGTTCCCGATCGCCACCGGCCAGGAGGAGACCAGGCGGGACGGCCTCGAGACGATCGAGGCGATCGCCGAGCTCAAGCGGCGGCACCCGAGCGTGCAGACCACCCTCGGCCTGTCCAACATCTCGTTCGGCCTCAAGCCGGCCGCCCGGCAGGTGCTCAACTCGGTCTTCCTGCACGAGTGCGTGCAGGTCGGGCTGGACTCCGCCATCGTCCACCCGTCCAAGATCCTGCCCCTGGCGCGGATCCCCGACGAGCAGCGCGAGGTCGCGCTCGACCTCGTCTACGACCGGCGGCGCCCGGACTACGACCCCCTGCAGCGGATGCTCGAGCTGTTCGAGGGCGTGGACGAGACCTCGGCCAAGGCCGAGCGGGCGGCCGAGTTCGCCTCGCTGCCGCTGGTGGAGCGGCTCAAGCGCCGGATCATCGACGGCGAGCGGAACGGCCTGGAGGCCGACCTCGACCTCGCCCTGGCGGACACGCCCGCCCTCGCGATCGTCAACGACATCCTGCTCGACGGCATGAAGACGGTCGGCGAGCTGTTCGGGTCGGGCCAGATGCAGCTTCCGTTCGTGCTGCAGTCGGCCGAGATCATGAAGGCCTCGGTCGGCTACCTGGAACCGCACATGGAGAAGCTGGCCGACGGCGGACGCGGCAAGATCGTGCTCGCCACCGTCCGCGGCGACGTGCACGACATCGGCAAGAACCTGGTCGACATCATCTTGTCCAACAACGGCTACGAGGTCGTGAACATCGGCATCAAGCAGCCGGTCTCCGCGATCATCGCCGCCGCCGAGGAGCACAACGCCGACGTCATCGGCATGTCGGGCCTGCTCGTCAAGTCGACCGTGGTGATGCGCGACAACCTTGCCGAGCTGAACGCCCGGGGCCTGGCCAAGCGCTGGCCGGTCCTCCTCGGCGGTGCCGCCCTCACCCGCGCCTTCGTCGAGCAGGACCTGGCCGCCCTGTTCGATGGCGAGGTCCGCTACGCCCGCGACGCCTTCGAGGGCCTGCGCCTCATGGAGGCCGCCATGGCCGTCAAGCACGGCGTCCCCGGCGCCGCCCTCCCCGCCCTCCGCGAGCGTCGCGTCGCCGCCCGGCCAGACCCCCGCGCCACGGCCCAGATCGCGGCGACCGAGCGGATTCCGGCCGAAGCGCAGATCCGCTCGGAGACCGTCGCCGTCGACAACCGCGTGCCCGAGCCGCCGTTCTGGGGAACCCGGGTGGTCAAGGGTCTGCAGCTGGCGGAGTACGGGGCGTACCTGGACGAGCGGGCCACCTTCATGGGCCAGTGGGGCCTCAAGCCGTCGCGGAAGGAGGGCGGCCCGTCCTACGAGGAGCTGGTCGAGACCGAGGGGCGGCCGAGGCTCCGGATGTGGCTGGAGCGGGCCCAGACCGACGGGCTGCTGCAGGCGGCCGTGGTCTACGGGTACTTCCGCTGCGTCAGCGAGGGCAACGACCTGATCGTGCTGTCGGAGGAAGGACAGGAGCGGGAGCGGTTCACGTTCCCGCGCCAGCAGCGCGACGAGCGGCTCTGCCTGTCCGACTACTTCCGGCCGAAGTCGTCGGGGGAGACCGACGTGATCGCCTTCCAGCTCGCCACCATGGGCCCGGCCGTGTCCGAGGCGACCGCCGAGCTGTTCGGCAAGAACGCCTACCGCGAGTACCTCGAGCTGCACGGGGTCTCGGTTCAGCTCACCGAGGCCCTCGCCGAGTACTGGCACGTGCGGGTCAGGCAGGAGCTCGGCATCGCCGCCGCCGACCCGGCCGAGCTCGACGGCTTCTTCTCGGTCAAGTACCAGGGCGCAAGGTACTCGATCGGCTACCCGGCCTGCCCCGACCTGGCCGACCGGGCGAAGATCGCCCGGCTGCTGCAGCCCGAGCGGATCGGCGTCGAGCTCTCCGAGGAGATGCAGCTCCACCCCGAGCAGTCCACCGACGCGATCGTCGTCCACCACCCGGCTGCGAGATACTTCAGCGTGTGAACGTGACAGATGGTGCAGTTGGGCTCGGAGCGGTGCTGTTCGACATGGACGGGCTGCTGGTCGATACCGAGCCGCTCTGGTTCGAGGCGGAGACCGAGGTCATGGAGCGGCTCGGCGGGCCGTGGACCAAGCAGGACCAGGCGGCGCTGCTTGGCGGGTCGATGGAGCGGTCGGTCGCCTACCTGCTGGCGCGGGCGACCAGGCCGGCGCCGCCCGCGGCGGTCGAGGGGTGGCTCATCGAGGGGATGCTCAGCCGGACCAAGTCCGGCCGGGTGACGGTGCTCCCTGGCGCCGCCGAGCTCATCGCCGAGGTGGCCGCCGCCGGGCTGCCGTACGGGCTCGTCACCGGCTCGCTGCGGCCGTTCGTGGAGGCGGTGCTCGCGGCCATCGGATTCCGGTTCCCGGTGACCGTCTGCGGCGACGACGTCCCCGTCACCAAGCCCGATCCGGCCCCGTACCAGCTGGCGGCCAAGCTGCTCGACGTCGAGCCCGCCCGCTGCGTGGCGTTGGAGGACTCGCCCAACGGGGTCGCCTCCGCCACCGCGGCCGGCTGTCTGGTGGTCGCGGTGCCGTCGTTCGTGGCCGTTCCGGCCGCCCCCCGCCGCCTCGTCGTCGGCTCGCTGTCCGACGTCACCGTCG
>DATCGA010000088.1:0-2570 GCA_036509215.1 Trebonia sp. | reverse complement strand
TGAGTACTCGCGCTTCGCCGACCGCGGCGATGAGCCGTACTACCCGATCAATACGGCGGAGGACCGGGCCCGCCTGCTGGCCTACCGGGAAATGGCCGGGCGCGAGCCGGGCGTCCTTTTCGGCGGCCGCCTGGGCACCTACAAGTACCTCGACATGCACATGGCCATCGGGTCCGCGCTGAGCATGTACGACAACCGGCTCCGGCCGTACTTCGCCGAGGGTGCGGCGCTCACCGGGGCGGGGGCGGCCGAATGACGGCCGAGGTCACCCCGGCGCTCGGCCTGCGGGTCCTCCAGCGCGTCGTCTTCTCCGGTGACGACCTCGATGTCGTCCCGCTGTATGTCGAGACCAATCCTGACCGGGGCGCGGCCGAACTCGCTGCCGAGCTGGCCAATGAGGCGCTGACCGGGACGAAGGCCGGGACGGTCAATGTCCCGGTGGCCAACGCCCCGGTCGCGGAGACCCAGTCCAGCATCCGGTTCGGCCCCGACGTGCCCGGCTACCTGGTCGATGACGCGGGACCACGGCGAAGCGGGCTGATCACCGCAGGCCGCCGGGTCTCGTTCGCCACCTACTTCAACGCGTTCCCGGCCAGCTA
Organism: Trebonia sp.; assembly: GCA_036509215.1. Taxonomy (GTDB): domain Bacteria; phylum Actinomycetota; class Actinomycetes; order Streptosporangiales; family Streptosporangiaceae; genus Trebonia. The sequence continues at coordinate 1,971 of DATCGA010000088.1, read as the reverse complement.
CTGGCGGCGGTGGACGACCGTGGAATCGGTGACGCTCCGCATCAGGCTGGCCGGAGAGTCGAAGATCGTGCTGTACCGTTCCACGGCGCGCGGCTTCAGCCATCCGGTCGAGACCATCAGCGTCGACTCGGATCAGCCGGAAGTCGTCGAGCGGACGCTGCCGCTGGCGCCGTTCATCGACGGCGGCTGGTACTGGTTCGACATCATCGCCGGCGCCGGCGGGACGACGCTGATCGAGGCCGACTGGCTCGGGTCCGCGCCGGCGGGGCCGCCGGGCCGGGTCAGCATCGGGATTACCACGTTCAACCAGCCCGATTTCATGATCGAGCAGCTGCACAGGCTCGGCGAGGCGGCAGACACCCTGGATGTGCTGGACCGGGTGTACGTCATCGACCAGGGCAGCGACAAGGTCACGCAGCGGCCCGGCTTCGGCGACGCGGCGAAGAAGCTGGGTGACCTGCTCGAGGTCGTCGAGCAGGGAAACATCGGCGGATCAGGCGGATTTGCCCGGGCCATGGACGAGACGGTCCGGGCGGGACGCGCCGACTACGTCCTGCTCATGGACGACGACGTCAGGCTCGACCCCGAGGGCATCCTCCGGGCGGTCACGTTCGCCGACCTGGCCCGCAAGCCCACCATCGTGGGCGGCCACATGTTCAGCATGTACGACCGGTCGCTGCTGCACGCGTTCGCCGAGTCCGTCGAGCCGCACAAATGGTGGTGGGGCCCGTCCCCGAACACCAAGGCCCGGCACGACTTCGGGCGGCGGAACCTGCGGAACACGCCGTGGCTGCACCGCCGCGCCGAGTCGGACTACAACGGCTGGTGGATGTGCCTCATCCCGACGCAGGTGATCCGCGAGATCGGCTTGTCGCTGCCGGTGTTCATCAAGTGGGACGACGCCGAGTACGGCGTCCGGGCCCGTGACCGCGGCTTCCCGACGGTGTCGCTGCCCGGCGTGGCGGCCTGGCAGGTGCCCTGGGACGACAAGGACGACGCCCGGAACTGGCAGGCCTACTACCACCTCCGCAACCGGCTGGTGGCCGCGCTGCTGCACTCGCCCGCGCCCAAGGGCGGCGCCGTCATCTCGGAGAGCCTGGAGCGGCAGCTGCAGAGCCTGCTGTCCATGCAGTACTCGACCGCCGCGCTGCGGGTGCTGGCCGTCGAGGACGTGCTCACCGGACCCGGGCACATGCACCGGGAAATCGGGACCAAGCTCGCGCAGCTGCGCCAGGTGCGGGAGCCCTACACCGACGCGAAGGCCGCAGCCGACCTGGCGAGTTTCCCGCCGCCGCGGCGCAAGGCCCCGGACGAGCTCAAGCACTCCAGCACGCCGACCAACAAGCTCAACCTGATGACCACGGCGGCATCCGGCGCCGTACGTCAGTTCAAGCCGCCGCGCGAAGGCGCCAGGAAACGCCCGCAGATGGCGCTGCCGTACCAGGACGCGTCGTGGTGGGTGCTGGCCAAGCTGGACAGCGCCCTGGTGTCCGCGGCCGAAGGCACGTCCGCGGCCTGGTACCAGCGGGATCCGAAGCTGTTCCGGTCGCTGGGCTGGCGCAGCCTGGTCGCGCACCGGCGGCTGCGCCGGAACTGGTCCCGCCTGGCCAAGGAGTACCGGGATGCGGCGCCCGACTTCAACTCACCCGAGCGGTGGAGGGAGACCTTCGCGGCGTCGGTGGACGACTCACCCGGTGGGTCGTGAGTTCCGTCCCCACCGGACAGCAGGGCCGGTCATCCCGGCCGGGCGGGCCGGGAGGGAGCGGCGCGGCCGGGGAAAGGGCGGCCGCGCCGGCTGACAGTGCGCAGGCCGGGGGGACTATGGCCGCGTCGCCGGGCCGGCGGCCCTCGGTGGCCGTGCGCTACGCCCCCGTCATCCTGGCCGCTGCGGTCATGGCCGTGCTCGGGGTGTGGGGGCTGGCCCGGGATTCGTCCATGGGCAACGACGAGGTGGCCACCCGCTGGGCCGCG
>DATCGA010000087.1:0-5612 GCA_036509215.1 Trebonia sp. | reverse complement strand
GAGCAGCGCCGCCAGCCGTCCGGCCAGCCCGCAGACGGCCGCGCGGGCGGGTTGCACCTGGACCGACGCGAACGCCAGCCCGCCCAGCAGCCCGGCCGCGGTGCCGACCAGCGTGTCGACGACCCGCCCGGTGGCGGCCGCGTGATGCCCAGCCGAGGAGAAGATCAGCATCGCGCTGATCGGCACCTCGAGCAGGTCGTTGCCGAGCCGGAGCGCGCGGCCGATCAGCAGCGCGGCCGCGATCAGCAGCATCAGCTGCCACCAGGAGAAGCCGATGAACTCGGCCAGCCCAACCGCCATCAGCACGCCGACGCTGACGCTGAGCACCTTCTTGAGCCCGCTGCGGATCGTCTGGTACAGGCTCGCCTGCAGGACCAGCAGCGCGGTCAGCGGCGCCAGCACCGGGCGGTCGGTCGTGCCAGGGATGAGCGTCGCCAGCAGGTAGGCGAGGGTCGCGGTGGCGGTGAGCCGGGTGATGTACGCGGCCGCATTCCGAGTAGGCCGATCGGCCAGCGCGGAGCGGACGTTACGGATGGCGTTAAAGATCATAATCAGACGCAAGGGTCCCATCGAAGACGAGCAGGTGGGGGAGTGACGGGTGATACGCACCGTCGATAGATGACAACACATGCAGCGCCTGACTATTCCGCCGAAGTGACCGGTCACCGCCAGAAAAACGGGTAATGCCGGGTGCGGTGCGCACCCGGCATTACCGACTTGTCGCCCTATGAAGTTGTCTGACCGGGATTAGCGCCCGTCGAAGACGCCCGTGCCCGGCGTGAACGACACGCCCCGCACGACCTGGTCGTACAGAGCAGGCACGACGGTGTTGAACCGCTCCCGCGAGGACGGGGCGGTGGCCTTCAGCGAGTCGGTGATCTCGACCAGCCGGTTCGGGTCCGCGCCCTCGTCGCCGCCGCCGCTCACGGTCGAGGTGACCGCCCAGACGGAGACTGTGCCGTCGCGGCTGACCTGGCCGGTCAGGTTGCGCAGGCCGTCGGTGGCCGGCGCCCACGGCAGCCCGGTGACCGAGTTGACCCCGGTCGGGTAGCCGCGGACGGTGTACGGGGCGCCGAGGTTGAGGCCGTTCTGCAGGGTGTAGGCGAGCTCCCACTGGCCGGCCGTCGAGTTGTAGACCCACTTCTGCAGGCCGGCCGTGGTCGAGGCGGCGGCCGCGGTGTAGGAGCCGTTGGCGTAGGTGTTGTCGCCGGCGCCCTCGTCGGCCACGTACAGCGTGGTCGGGTTGGCGAACCACAGGCCGAACGGGTAGTCGCTGGCGTCGGTCGCGTTCTTGGCGAGCGCGGTCGGGAAGCCCTTCAGGACGCACATGTTGCTGGCCAGGCCGGCCGAGGTCAGGGTGGACTCGATCCCGGCGGTCGGCAGCTTCGCCCCCGCGACCGGAAGGCCAACGCCGTCCGGGCACGCGGTGCCGGTGGTGTCGAGGAAGTAGATGGTGTTGACGCCGTTGCTGCCGCTGCCCTTGGTGTAGTACAGCACGTTGTCGAAGAGCGTCAGGCCGCGGAAGTTGTCGTCCTTGCCGACCTTGTCCGCCTTGTCGCCCAGCTGGGCGACGTTGAAGCTGCCGACCGGGGTGGGCTGGCCCGGCGTCTGGTCCGCCTCCGGCAGGTTCGACGGCGTGATGATCTGCGTGCCCGCGCCGAGGATGACGCCGGTTGGCTGCGGGTTGGCGCCGTTGCCCGCGTTGCCGGCCGTGTAGTAGTAGTCCTTGCCGTCGACGCTGGCCTCGACCGCGGCCCGGCCGTTGTTGCCGCTGTAGGCGTTGGTCTCGGTGAAGGTGAACTTGCCGTCGGCCGACAGGTTCGCGACCGCCCGGTAGTAAGCGCCGGGGACCGGGTTAGTCGGGTCGATGACGCCGGGGGTGTTGGCGTTCGACGCGTCAACGGTGTCCGGCGCGGCCACGTAGTCCATGAACGCGAGCGACCGGCCGTCGCCTGACAGGTTGAGCGCGCCCTCCGACTTCGACGAGAAGCTGGTGTTCAGCTCGCCCGACGGCACCGGGATGTCGCCCTGCGGGAAGCCCCGCGGAGTGATCTGCTTCAGGACGAGCGGCGAGGTGACGCCGAAGCTCCCGTCCACCGAGTCGTTGTTGAACACGTAGGGGTAGTTGCCGTTCGCGATCGCGGTCACGCAGTTGGCGCCGGCGCAGCCGGGCGGCAGCTGGGTGGTCCCGGCCACGATGCTCGGGTCGTTCTTGTAGTAGCTGGTGCTGACCAGCAGGTCGCCGGGGATCAGCCGGGTTTGCTGACCGTGCCCGGGGCCGCCCGGCCGGCCGCCGTCGTGAGCGGTGGTGCTCGCACTGGCCCCGGTGGCACCCGCGGCCGCCGCCGCGAGCACGCCCGCGGTGGTCATGAGCGTGGCGAACGCGGCAACGCCGGTTCTCGGACGCATAAGTCGCTCCTGTCGTCTCGGACGCCTCGTCTGCGGACTCCCGTCCATGGACATCCCCAGCCATCGAACCGGCGTCAACGGTCGGGAAGCCGTCGTTGACGTGAACGAAAGGTTCCGTTGGCGTGACTTATTAGCTTTTGTTAGTTATTTGGAGCGACTGGCGTTAGATACGCCACGTTTCAACCGTTAACTAGTCCTGCTGACCGGCGTACACCGGGCCATCCGCCAAGCTGCCCGGCGTTGTCCAGTCCCACTCGGCAAGCCCTCAGTCGGGTCACCGCATACCCACCAGTCCCAGGGGTAGCTTTAACATGCCAACCGGGCAGTTGTGGCGCGAGAGCGGTTCTGTGCAACTACGCTGCAACTAAAAGAGTCAGGATGTCGTTATATGAACATGACAGTCTGGGAGTGGTTTGAACAGCGCTCGTATCACCACCGGGACTTCGAAGGTCTCGCGCTATCGAGTGACACCAGGGCGGAGCGACCCTCCACCACCCTGATCTTCCCGGCCCGCAATGTCGCTGGCACCATCGGCTCTATCCTCTCCACCGTCGCTGGCCTGCAGGCCAGGACCGGCCTCATCGACCAGGTCATCGTTGTCGATGCCGATTCCCCCGATGGCACGGCCGACGTCGCCCGCGCCCATGGCGTCGAGGTCTTCTCGGAGAACGAGCTCCTACCCGGCTACGGCCCCGCCCAGGGCAAGGGCGACGCCATGTGGCGCGCGCTGTCCGTCGCCCGCGGCGACATCGTCATGTTCGCCGACGCCGACACCACCGACTTCGAGGAGCAGTTCGTCTACGGCACGCTCGGCCCGATGCTGGCGGACTCGAGCGTCCAGTTCGTCAAGGCCGCCTACCGGCGTCCGTTCAAGCAGGGCGAGGAGTCGGTCCCCGACGGCGGCGGCCGGGTCACCGAGCTGATGGCCAAGCCGCTCCTCAACCTGTTCTACCCGGAGCTCGCGGGCTTCGCGCAGCCGCTCGCGGGCGAGTTCGCCGCCCGTCGCGAGCTGCTCGCGAACGTGCCGTTCTTTACCGGCTACGGGGTCGAGATCGGCATGCTGATCGACGTCTACCAGCAGGTCGGCCTGGCCGGCATGGCCCAGGTCGACCTCGGCACCCGGCAGAACCGGCACCAGCCGCTGGCCAACCTGACCCGGATGTCGTCGGTCGTGCTGCGAACGGTGGCCGCGCGCGAGGGCCTGGACGGCGACGGCGTCGGGGGCGAGCCCGACCTGTGGGAGCTCCGCCAGCCGGACACCTACCTGCACGCGGTGGGGACCATCGACGGCCTCCGCCTCGACGAGCACCTCAATGAGCTGGTCGAGCGCCCGCCGCTGGCCCGGCTGACCGGCGGCAGCACCATCAGCGCGACCGCCTAGCGCACCGCAACCGCCATTTGTCGGCCCCCCTTCGTTGGTCAAGGGGGGGCCGACAAATCTATGCCCGGAATCTGATGTTGCCAGCTCAATGACATCGGCCGCAGAATTCGCATGATGTGAGCAGGGGCACGGGCAGGGCAGGGGCACGGGCTCGGCGGCAAGGAAGGCACTGGCATGGCAGCCGGAGGCGCAAGCACAGAGTTCGACCACATCATCGTGGGCGCAGGGTCGGCCGGCTGCGTGATCGCCCGCCGGCTGGTCGACGCGGGCCGCTCGGTCGCGCTGGTCGAGGCGGGCGGCCCGGACTACAACCCGGCCATCCACCAGCCCAACCGCTCCTGGGAGCTGTGGAACTCGCCCGAGGACTGGGCCTACACGACCGAGCCGCAGCGGCACTCGCTCAAGACCAGCGTGTTCTGGCCGCGCGGCAAGGTGCTGGGCGGGTCGAGCGCGCTCAACGGCATGATCTACGTCCGCGGCGCCCGCTCCGACTTCGACAACTGGGCCTACAACGGCGCCCTGGGCTGGTCCTACGCCGACGTCCTGCCGTACTTCAAGCGGTCCGAGGACTTCGAGGACGGCCCGGGGGAGTACCACGGCGTCGGCGGCCCGCTCCCGGTCACCAGGATCGCCGAGCCCAACCCGGTCACGGTCGCGATGATCGAGGCGGCGGTCGAGCGCGGCGTGCCGCGCAACGACGACCCCAACGCCGAGGAGATCCTGGGCGTCGGCCTCACCCACATGACGGTCAGGAACGGCCGCCGGATGTCCACCTGGACCGCGTTCATCGAGCCGATCGTGGACCGCCCGCTGCTCACGGTCATCACCGGCTCGCAGGTCAGCAGCCTGGTCTTCGACGGCGGAGGCCGGGCGGCCGGCGTCCGCCTGTCCCGCCCCGGCCTCCAATACTCCTATCGAACGACGGTATCCCTAAATACGCTGGCCGACTCCCAGCCCCGCCCGACCCTGGCCTCGTGGCCGGCCACCGAGCTGCGCTGCTCGGGCGACGTGATCGTCTGCGGCGGCGTGATCGGCTCGCCCCAGCTGCTGCTGCTGTCCGGCATCGGCCCGGCCGACGACCTGCGCGCGCTCGGCCTCGAGGTCCGGTCCGACCTGCCCGGCGTCGGCGCCAACCTGCACGACCACGCGCTCGCGACCGTGCTGTACGAGTCGTCGCAGACGATTCCCGAGGGCAAGGCCAACAACCTCGAGGCGCACCTGTTCGCCGCGTCCGACCCGGGGATGCCGGCCCCGGACCTGCAGCCGCTGATGTCGCACTTCCCGATGCCGGTCGAGGGCTACCCGCAGCCCGGCTACGGCGACGGCTACGCGATCGTGGCCGGCCTGATCCGCCCGCTCAGCCGGGGCCGCCTCTGGCTCCGCTCGGCCGACCCGGGCCAGCACCCGGCGCTGGACCCCCAGTACCTGTCCGAGCCCGCCGACGTCCGGGCCCTGCTCGCCAGCCTCAGGCTCTCCCGCGAGATCGGCCAGGCCCGCGCGCTCAAGGACTGGCGCGCCCGCGAGCTCGCCCCCGGCCCCGACGTCCGCACCGACGAGGACCTCATCGAGTACGGCATGCGCAACCTGATCACCTACCACCACCAGGTCGGCACCTGCAAGATGGGCATCGACTCGATGGCCGTCACCACCCCCGACCTGCGCGTCCGCGGCATCCCCGGCCTCCGCGTAGCCGACGCCTCGGTCATGCCCTCGGTAACCTCAGGCAACACCAACGCCCCCACCATCATGATCGCCGAACGCTGCGCCGCCCACCTCCTAACCCCCTAACGCCCCCCTCCACCCCACCGCCCGCCCCGCCCGT
>DATCGA010000086.1:0-7325 GCA_036509215.1 Trebonia sp. | reverse complement strand
GCCGATGATCACGGCGCTGCCGCCCGCGGCCACCACGTCGGCGGCGGTCTGCTTCCCCATCCCGCTGCTGCCCCCGACGACCACCAGCTTCTGTCCCGCGAAGACCTGCGCCGGCATCCATCCGTCGCCGCTCATGTCGTCACTCACGCCCCCCGTGAGCCAGTTCCAGTTCGTGGTCATGAGACCGCTTCCTCTCCGCTTGTTGTGCAAGAGGCGAGCCCCCTGCCTGGTCAGACCAAGCCTCGCCGCGGCCGGCCAGCCGCACACCGTCGAGACGGGCAGGGCGCTCGCGCGGCCGGCCCGCGCCAGGATTAGCCGGCTTGACGATGAGGAGGTCGCGCTCTGGATGAGATACAAAGACGGGATGAGCCTGGCCGTTGAGCGTTCCGATGCCCGCCCCTGGAGCGATGAGCCGGTGGAGCGGAGAGATCAGCGACCTTCCTGACTGCTATACGGACACGCTCAGGCGCGCGGTCGAGGGCCGCGAGCGCGCCGACGAGCCCGACACGCTGGTGATCCGCGGGGGCATCGTCAGCCCGGCCAGAACCGGCCAGGGGGTGGCGGCCGAGCTCCTGGTGGCGCTGCGGGAGCGGGCGACGACGGCCGGCTGGAGGCGGGTCGTCGCCCCGGTTCGGCCGACCCTCAAGCCGCGGTACCCGCTGACCCCGATCGAGGAGTTCGCGCGCTGGACGCGGCCGGACGGGGCGCCGCTCGACCCGTGGCTGCGCACGCACTGGCGCCTCGGCGGGCGGATCATCGCCACCGCGCCGCGATCGCAGACCATGACCGGCACCGTCGAGGAGTGGCAGGCGTGGACCGGTGTGGCGTTCCCGTCGACCGGCGAGTACGTCATCCCGGAGGGACTGAGCACGCTGCAGATCGACCGGGAAGCCGATTGCGCACCTACACCGAGCCTAACGTGTGGATGCAGCACCGGTAGCGGCATTAACTGTGCATGGCATTTAGGTGCCTCTTATGATTAAGCTCTTTCGAATAAGCAGCCCCTTCCGCCAAAGCCCGACATTAGGCGTTTCTATAAGTCCCATGAATTAATCGAATCGCGCATTCCTTGCTTTAGCGGGCGGCAGCCGGTGTCATGAATGGCATGGACACCGTGCACGGACGTGAAGGAGAGCAGCGACTGGTCCGCGACCTGCTGCTGCATGCGCAGCGCGGGATCGGCGGCGTGCTGCTGATCGAGGGGGAACCGGGCATTGGAAAGTCGGCCATGCTGAGCGACTCCGTCGGCCAGGCGGCCGGCCTCGGGTTTTCGCTGGCCGTCGGCGCCGCCGATCCGCTTGGTCAGGCCATACCTTTCTTCGCGTTGCGGCAGGCCCTGGGCGAGTCGTTCGCGACGCTGACCGCCGATGGCGGCGGGCAGCGGAGGGCGGACGCGCCCACGTGGCTGATCGGCCAGCTGCGGGCCCAGCTGACGCGGCGGGCCGCCGCGACCCCGGTGCTGGTCTGCGTGGACGACGTGCAATGGTCGTGCACGGCCACGCTGGCGGCCCTGCGGGCGCTCCCCCGGGAGCTGCGGCAGCACCCGGTGGCCTGGGTTCTCAGCCGGTCCAGCGCGCCTCACGACGACGCCAGACACCTGTTCGACCTGCTGGAGAAGGACGGCGCCGGGCGGGTGAGCCTGGCCAGGCTCGGCCAGGACGCGGTGACCGCGCTGGTCGCCGACGCGCTGGGCGCGCCTCCCGACCGGGGTCTGCTGGCGCTGGCCGAGGAGGCGGCCGGGAACCCGTCGCTGCTGGCCGAGCTGGTCGCCGGCCTGCGCGACGAGGAAGGGGTGCAGGTCACCGACGGCCGGGCCGCGCTGACAGCGGACCGACTGCCGACGCGGCTGCGTGAGCTGGCCCAGCGGCGGCTCGACGGCCTCGGCCAGCAGGCCAGGAACCTGATGGTGACCGGGGCCGTGCTCGCTCCGTCGTTCCCGCTTGAGGACGCGGCCGCGATGCTCGGCCAGACCCCGGCCGCGATGCTGCCCGCGGTTGAGGAGATGATCGCGGGCGGCCTGCTGACCGCCGTCGACGACGCGTTCTGCTTCCGGCACGAGCTGCTGCGGCGGGCCGTGCGCGACACGATCGCGCCCCCCGCGCTCACCGCGCTGCACCGCCAGTACGGCCAGCTGCTGCTGCGCCGCGGCGGCGCGGCCGACCGCGCGGCCGGCCACCTGCTGCGGGCCGCGCATCGCGGCAGCCCGGCATCGCTGGCCGACCTGGACACGGCGGCGGCGCACACGCTCCGGTCGGCGCCCCCGGCGGCGGCCGACCTGGCGGTCCGGGCGCTCGAGCTGACCCCGGCCGGTGATCCGGACGAGCTGCCGCGCGCGGTGGCGGCGGCCGAGGCGCTGGCGGCGGCCGGGCGGCTCGACCAGGCGGGCCGGATCGCGGCCGACACGCTGGCCAAACCGGTGCCGCCACTGGCGGAGGCGCGGCTGCGGTGCGCGCTGTCGACGGTCTTGTGCTCGCGCGGCCGGGCCCGTGACGCCGCCGCCGAGGCCAGCCTGGCGCTGGCCCAGCCGGAGCTGCCCGAGGAGGTGCGCGGCGCCGCGATCACCGCCCGCCTGCAGGCCCTGGCCGGGTTGCGGGGCGAGGGGGCCGGGCCCGTGATCGCCCCGGTGCTGGCCACCCCCGACCGGTTCGACGGCCGCACCGTCGTGGCGGCGCTGGGCGCCGACGCCGCCCTCCGGTGGGACCGGGGCCAGGTCGGGGACGGGCTGGAGCTGCTGCGGGACGCCGTCCGGCGCGAGGCGGGAATCGGTCTCGACGCCCGGCACCAGCCGTCGCTCCTCGCGCTCGCGGCCGCCCAGATCGACCTGTGTCAGCTCGACCGGGCCGAGGAGATCCTCCGGGTGGCGGACCGCCAGCCGCTTGACGGCACCCCGGCCCGGGCGGCGCTGTCCATCCTGCGCGCCCGCATCCGGCTGGCGTGCGGCCAGCTCACCGCCGCCGCCGCTGCGGCCGAGGAGGGGCTGGCAGCGGCCGAATCGCTCGGCGCGCACGGGCACGCATCGGCCGCGCACTGCGTCCTCGGGCTGATCGCGCTCCGCTCGGGCGACCTGGCCTCGGCCGCGCTGCACGTCGCGAGCGACAGCGTGCCCGCCCCGCACTCGGCCGAGCTGTACGCGCGGGCCGAGATCACGATGGCCCACGCCCAGGTCAGCGAGGGGCGCGACGGCCCGGCGGCCGCGCTCGGGCATATCCGGCGCATGTGCGCCGATCTCGGTTCGCACCCCGGGCTGCTGCTCGGGGACCCGGCCACCGCGCCCTGGCTGACGCGCGCGGCGCTGGCCGCGGGCCACGATGAGCTCGGCGCCGCCGTCGTTCGCGCAGCCAAGTCGCTGGCGTCGGGCAGCCCCGGCTACCCGGCCCTCGACGCGGCCGCCGCGCACAACATCGGCCTGGCCGAGCAGGACACCGCGCGGCTGGCGGAGGCGGCCGAGCGGCATCCCGACCCGTGGTCGCGGGCGTCCACGGCCGAGGACCTCGGGGTCGTCCATGCCCGGCGGGCGGAGGATCGCCCGGCGGTCGGACGGCTGACCGAGGCCATCGAGGGGTACCAGGCGGTCGGCGCGACGGCCGATATGGCGCGGGTCCGTCGCCGGCTCAGGAAGCTGGGGGTGCGACGCCGCCACTGGACCCGGGCGACGGACCGGCCGGCCGCGGGCTGGGCGAGCCTGACCGACACCGAGCGCTCGGTCGCCGAGCTGGTCGCGCAGGGGCTGAGCAACCGGGACGTCGCCGCCCGGATGTACGTCAGCATCCACACGGTCGCCTTCTACCTGCGTCAGATCTTCCGCAAGCTGGAGATCGGCTCCCGGGTCGACCTCGCCCGGATCGTGGTCCAGCTCCCTGCCCAGGCCGGCCCATAATCCGGTCCGGTCCGGGCAGGTTGAATGGATGACCGTCCAGCTATCGCACCTCGACAAGGTGTTCTTCCCTGACGACGGGCTCACCAAGGGGGACCTGGTGAGCTACTACCGGCAGATGGCGCCGGCCATCCTCGGCTACCTGCGGGACCGGCCGCTGGTCCTCGGCCGATATCCGGACGGGATCACCGGCCAGCGCATCGTGCAGAAGAACGCGGGGAAGCATTTTCCCGACTGGGTGCGCCGGACCGAGGTCGGCAAGCAGGGCGGGGCGGTGTGCCACGTGCTGGCCGACCGGCCCGACACGCTGGTGTACCTGGCGAACCAGGGAACCATCGAGCTGCACGTCTTCCTCAGCCGGGTGGCCGCGCTTGACCGGCCGGACCAGCTCGTGTTCGATCTCGACCCGCCGTCCGGCGACCGGTTCGGCGACGTCTGCCGGCACGCGCTGCACCTGCGCGGGGTGCTGGAGGACGAGCTCGGACTTACCAGCTACGTGAAGACGACCGGCGGCAAGGGGCTGCACGTCCACGTGCCGCTGCGTCCCGAGGAGGACTTCGACGTCGTGCGCGGCTTCGCCCGCGACGCGGCCGGCCTGCTGGCCGGCCGTTACCCGGACGAGCTGACCCTGGAGCAGCGCAAGGACCAGCGCGGGAACCGGCTCTACCTCGACATCATGCGGAACGCGTACGCGCAGACGGTGGTGGCGCCCTACACCGTGCGCGCCCGGCCGGGCGCGACGGTGGCGACGCCGCTGCACTGGGACGAGGTCGCGGACCGGGGGCTCAGGCCGCGGCAGTTCACCGTGGGCTCCATCGCCGCCCGGCTGGAACGCTCCGGCGACCCGTGGACCACCATGGCCAGGCATCGTCGCGGCCTCGCGGCCGCGCGTCGCCGGCTGGCAGCCCTGACCGCGACCGCGGGCTAATCCCCGGCGTAGGCCTTTTCCAGGGCGGCGATGTCGAACTTGACCATGGACAGCATCGCCGCAGTCACCCGCGCCTTCCTGGCCTGGTCGGAGTCCCGCACCATGGTGGTGAACACCTGCGGCACGACCTGCCAGCGCACGCCGTAGCGGTCCTTGAGCCACCCGCAGACGCTGGGCTCCCCGCCGTCGGCGAGCAGCGCCTCCCAGTAGTAGTCGACCTCGGCCTGGTCGGCGCAGGTCACGCAGAACGACACCGCCTCGTTGAAGCCGAAGGGCTGCGGTCCCCCGTTCAGGCCGGTGAATTTCTGCCCGTTCAGCTCGAACTCGACCAGCATCACCGTCCCGGCCGGGCCGGGGCCGGCTTCGGTGTACCGGTGGATCTCGCCCACCCGGGCGTCTTCGAAGACCCCGGTGTAGAAGCGGGCGGCCTCCTCGGCCTGGTCATCGAACCACAGGCAGGTGGTGAGCGGCTGGCTGGTCATCGTGCTGCCTCCCTCGTCGTGACGTTCATAGCTAGTAGACGACGTTAACCCCGATGCCGCTGACCTGCAGGACACGGCGCACAATCGGCGACGCGGAGCTGATGACCGGCTTGACGCCGTCCGGCAGCCAGCGGCTGGTGCCAGCGATGAGCCGCGCTGACGCGCAGTCGATGTAGCCGACCGCGGCCATCTCGAAGATAAGCCGACTCGGCCTGCTCTGGTGTATTCGCTCCAGCGAGGCGGACAGAGCGTCCTCACTGGTCACGTCGAACTCGCCCTGGAGCACGACGGTCATCGTCTCGACGGTCACGGTTGCCTGCTCAGCCGATGGGTCTCGGGCTAGGCCGACCGCTGTCAGGAGGCGCCTTCGCGATACTTCGCGCGATTACGCAGGGACATCCGCCGACGTGACACGGGCCGCAGGGTTCTAGGCGGCTTCGTAACGACGCATTCAGCCTATAGCAGGATGTGCGGCTGAATAAGGACTGCCGCACCGCGTCTTGCACAATCTCGGCGCAGACTTCAGCGAGCTTGCGACGCTCGGACCTGGCCCTCGCCCGGAGCTGCTCGTAGGCCGCGCGGGCGGGGATGCCCTGGGTGCCCATCAGGATGCCCTTGGACTGCTCGATGACCTGCCGCGAGTTCAGCGCGCCTTGTAGCTGGCCGGCCATTTCCGACTGCTGTTCGCCGTGGATGATGGTGGCTATCAGCAGGGCGGCGAGATCGGTGAACGCGAGCAGCGCCAGCTCGTTGGCGGGTGACCACGGGCGGCTGCGCTCGGACAGCACCGCGACGACGCCGACCGCGTCCTGGTTGTAGGGCAGCGGGCTGGCGAGCACGGCCCGGATGTCTCGCTCGACTGCGGCCTCGCTGAACAGCGGCCAGCGGCCGCCTTCCCCCAAATCGGTGACGCTGACCAGCTGCTTGGTATCGAACGCCTCGATGCACGGGCCTTCCTGGTGCCGCACTTGAAGTTCCTCCAGGTGCGCGAACCTGTCGTCGGACGCGGCCACGTTGCGCAGGTGCTGCGACGCGTCGGCGAGCATCAGGCCCGCTCCGTCGACGTCGAACATCGAGTGCGTCGTCTCCACGATCTCCCTGATCGCGTCCTCGATCGACATCTCACCGAACCGCAGCCTGCCCAGCTCGACGAGCGCGTGCCGCACGTCCTCCAGGGAAATCTCCATCGCACCCACCTCACGCCGACCGGGATCAAGTGGATAGTAGGCGCAAAAGAGCAGAACCGGGTTCCCGTCTGACCAGCTACCCCATCGGTCGGATCTTGTCGGCGCTGATGGTGAGCTACTCCCCAGGCTAGCCACCGGGGGATACGAGCCGGGCACAGCCTGTGGCAGGGTTCGAATGAACCCGACTGGAGCAAGCAGATGCAGCCAACCGCGATCAGCGAGCACGCGCCGACCGGCCGGCTATGGGGGCGGCAGGTCCACCTCGACCAGCTCCGCCGCAGGCTCGGCGCCTTGCAGGCCGGCCGCGGCGGCACCGTGCTCGTCGCCGGACCGGCCGGCCTCGGCAAGACCACCCTGCTCGACGCCGCCGGGGCGGAGGCCCGCTCGCGCGGCATGACGGTCTTCCGCGGCGCGGGCGACGTGGCCGGGCGGGTGATCCCGTTCGGCCCGCTGCTCGAGGCGCTGGTGTCAGCCCCCGGCGCGCCGGTCGACCCGGCCGTCCTGCGCGACCTCAGCCACTCCCCCGACCAGCGGTTCTGGCTGATGCGGGAGATGCAGGAGGCCCTGGAACGGGCGGCAAAGCGCGCGCCGGTGCTGATCTCGCTCGACGACGTGCAGTGGGCCGACCCGGCCACGCTGGCCGCCCTCGGCTCGCTGACCAGGCAGCTCGCCGGGCACCGGATTCTCTGGACGCTCGCGATCCGGTCCGGTGAGCTGGCGGCGACCGAGCACGCGGCGCTGTCGCGGCTGGAGACGGCAGACACGCTCACGATCACGCTCGGCCCGCTGGACGAGGCCGCGGTGGCCCGGCTCGCCGCCGAGCTGCTCGGGGCGACGCCGGACGCGGCCCTGCT
>DATCGA010000085.1:0-6698 GCA_036509215.1 Trebonia sp. | reverse complement strand
AGTTCAAGCGGCAGCCCGCCCGCCTCGAGCCGGTTCAGCATCAGCAGGTCATCGATCAGCGTGAACAGCCGGTCGGCGTTCCGCTCGATGATCTCGAGGAAGCGGATGCCGTCGGCCGACAGCCCGTCGGCCTCGCCTCGCAGCAGCTCACTGAATGAGACGATCGAGGTCAGCGGCGTGCGCAGCTCATGCGAGACGACCGCGATGAACTGAGCGCGCCGCTCGTCCAGGTGCGGGTGCCCAGCGCTGGGCTGCGACCGGTCATCCGGCGACCGGTCGCCCCGCGACCGGCCGAGTTCAGACCTGGCCCGAGGCACTCCACCCATAACTCTCTGTTTTCCCTTCATCACTCTTAGTCAAAACTATTTCGATAACGCGCTGCAACTGACCTGCACCTTAAAGGCAAACCCGCTGGCCACTGCCGTCGCAGAGGGTTATGTGCATGGCGATCACTGAACCCCACGGTTACACCGAGCGCGGTCAAGTGCGTGGGCACACGGACATTCCCAACATTCCCAAGCAGACCGCCGATCACTCGGCGGAAAAGGCAGAGCCATCGGCGCGGACCGCGCGGCCGAGGGTCTCCGTCGTCATCCCGACCCTCAACGAGGCGCGGAATCTTGATCACGTCTTCGCCGCTCTTCCGGCCGGCCTGCACGAGGTCATCCTGGTGGACGGGCACTCGGTGGACGGCACGCCGGACGTCGCCCGGCGGCTGCGCCCCGACGTCCGGGTCGTGAATCAGACCAGGACCGGCAAGGGGAACGCGCTCGCCTGCGGCTTCGCCGCGGCGACGGGCGACATCATTGTCATGATCGACGCCGACGGGTCGACCGACCCGGCCGAGATCCCGCGGTTCGTCGAGGCGCTGACCTCGGGCGCGGACTTCGCCAAGGGCTCACGGTTCGCCCCCGGCGCGGGCAGCACGGACATCACCCCGCTGCGCAAGCTCGGCAACAAGCTGCTCGGTCTGGCCGTGAACCTCATGTACGGCACCCGCTACTCCGACCTTTGCTACGGATACAACGCATTCTGGGCCAGGCACGCGCCCGCCTTCCGGCTGCAGGCGGAGTCGCCCGGGCAGCGGAAGGTCTGGGGCGACGGGTTCGAGATCGAGACCGTGCTCAACCTCCGCGCCTCCGCCGCCGGACTGGCGATCAAAGAGGTGCCGAGCTTCGAGCACGCGCGGATCCATGGCGAGAGCAACCTCCGCACGCTGCGCGACGGCCAGCGGGTGCTGCGCACCATCCTCACCGAGTGGCGGCGGGTATGACCCCGGCCCGGGCGACCCGCCCGAGCGTGTCGGTTGTCATCGCCGCCTACTCGTCCGACCGCTGGACCCAGCTGCGGGACGCGGTCGCCTCGGTCGGCGCCCAGCACCGCCCGGCGCTCGAGACCATCGTTGTCGTCGACCATAACCCGGAGCTGCTCAGCCGGGCCGGCCGCGAGCTGACCGACGCCGTGGTCATACCGAACGAGGGCCTGCGGGGCGCGTCCGGCGCGCGGAACTCCGGCGTGGCCCGGTCCCGGGGCGAGGTCGTCGCCTTCCTCGACGACGACGCCTGCGCGACCCCGGAGTGGCTCGCGGCCATGATCGTGCACTTCGCCGACCCGGCGGTGGCGGGCGTGGGCGGCCGGGTGGACCCGCTGTGGGCCACCGCGCGGCCGAACTGGTTCCCCGGTGAGTTCGACTGGACCGTCGGCGCCTCCTACTCGGGCATGCCGGAGACGACCGCCCAGGTGCGCAACGTGTGGAGCAACAACATGGCGCTCCGCCGGGCGGCGTTCGACGCGGCCGGGGGATTCCGCGAGGACTTCGGTAAGGTCGGCGCCGCCTCCCGCCCGGAGGACACCGAGCTGTGCCTGCGCGTCACCAGCGGGAGCTGGCTGTACGAGCCGGCCAGCGCGGTCGGTCACTGGGTGCCCGCGCAGCGCGCCACCCTCCGTTACTTCCTGCGCCGGTGCTACGCCGAAGGCAAGGGCAAGGCCCAGATCGCCGTCATGGACGGCACCGCCAACAGCACGTCGGCCGAGCGCTGGTACACGATGCGGGTGCTGCCGGGCGCGGTCGGCCGGGGGCTGCGCGAGGCGGCCACGGGCGACCGGTCGGGCGCGCTGCGCAGCGCCGCGATCATCAGCGGTTTCTGCCTGGCCGCGGCCGGGTTCGCGGTCGGCTGCCTGGCGGCGGCCGCGTCGCGCCGGGCAACGTCGCCCGCGGCGACCAGCGTGACGGTGACACTATGAGCTTGCATCCCGTGAAGGTCTGCGAAGTTGAGCTGAGCGAGCCGGTGAGCGGCATCACCGCCCCCGGCCACGAGGCCGCCCTGGTGCTCGCCCGCTGGTACAGCGAGCCGCTTGCGGTCGTGGACATTCCGCTGTGCGACGGCACGGCCGACGCGGGCCAGGTGGCCCAGGCTCTCTGGCTCTCCGTCGAGCAGCAGGTCAAAGACCGGTGTTCGGCCGCGGCCATGCCGAACCGCGCGCCGCCGGTGCCGGCCGCTGCGGGGCCGGCCGGCCCCGGTGGCATCTCCGCCGCGACCGCGGCAGCCGACGGCCCCCGGGCCCTGCGCGACAGCGGGCTACGGCTGCCCTGGCCGCCGTCGTACCTGATCGGCCGGGCGACAACGCTGCTGAACGCGCCGCCCGCCAGCGTGGTGATCTGCACCAGGGACCGCACCGAGCGGCTGGACAGCTGCCTGACGGCAGTGCTCCGCCAGGACTACCCGGACTTCGAGGTCATCGTGGTGGACAACGCCCCGACCGACGATGGGGTGGCCGATCTGGTGGGCCGCCGCGGGGCGGCCGGGACCAACGGCGTTCCGCTCCGGCACGTCGTCGAGCAGCGGCCCGGCTTGTCCTGGGCGCGCAACACCGGGCTGCGCGCCGCCTCCGGGCGGATCGTCGCCTACCTGGACGACGATGAGCACCCGGACCGGCACTGGCTGGCCGAGCTGGCACGCGGGTTCACCCTCGGCCGCGGGGTCGTCGGGGTCAGCGGGCTGGTGCTCCCCGCTGCGCTCGACACGCCGGCGCAGCGCCTGTACGAGCAGTTCGGCGGGCACAGCAAGGGCCGCGGCCTGGCCGCCGAGGTCTTCGACGTCGCCTCGCACGCCCGGCAGCACCCGCTGTACCCGCTGCCGGCCTTCGGCGTCGGCGCGTCCATGGCCTTCGACCGGGAGGCGCTGCTGCGGATCGGCGGGTTCGACGTGGCGCTCGGCGCGGGCACGCCCGCTCGGGCCTGCGAGGACACCGCGGCGATCTGCGACCTGATGCTCGCCGGCGGCACGTTCGTGTACTGGCCGGGCGCGGTCATGTGGCATGAGCACCGCCGGGAGTTCGCCGAGGTGGAGCGCCAGCTCGACGGCTACGGGTCCGGCCTCACCGCCTTCTACACCCGGGCGGTCCTGCGCGACCCGCGCCGCCTGCTCACGCTGGCTCGGCTGGCCCCCCGCGCGGTCCGCGACCTGCGCGGCAAGGACTCGGTCCGGACGGCCACGATGACCGACAACTACCCGGCCGCGCTGCGCCGCGCGTCAGTGCGGGGGATGCTCAGCGGCCCCTTCAGGTACCTGCGCAGCCGTCGGGCGCAGGCCGGGTCGCCGCCCGCGCCGTCCGATCCGGAGTCGCCGCGGCGGCGTGAGCTGCTGGCTAGCCAGCGTGACCGGAAGCATCAGGTTGCTCACTTATTGCATCCATCGATGTACGATCAGTCACTAGACAGTCGTGGTTATCGGGACCAAGCGGTCAATGGGGGGCAGATGAGCGGATGGTACGGGTCGGCCGTGAGAAACATCGCCTGCCTCGCTGCGGCGGGTCTCGCCCTGTGCGGCTGCAGCACGCTGACGAGCGGCAGGCCCTCGGGAGGGGCCGACGGCCCGGCCGCCAGCGCTTCCCCGTCCGCTTCCGCTACCCGTCCGGCAGCCGCTGCCGTGGAAGCCGTCGGAAGCCCGCTCTGGCAGCTGAAGTGGCAGACCGACTTTCCCCAGGCGGCGCCACTCGGCTCGTTCTCGGGCTGCCACAACTACGACCGCACGCCCGCCGCGTTCTGCAGCGGCCTGCCTGCGAGTGTGCGGTCCCAGTGGTGGGCATATCCGACCGGATGGCCGGACACCGCCACTGAAAACCACCTGCGGCTCGGCGGCTACTACGATCCCGCCCACACGATCTCGATCAGCGGCGGCCAGATGCATATCAGGATGTTCCGCGACACCGGCCCGATCCATTCGGCCACCGTGGTGCCCAAGGCGGCGATAGGGCTGACGTACGGAAAGTACGTGGAACGGTTCCGCGTTTCCAATCCCGGGTCAAGCACCGGCTATAAGGGCTCGCACCTGCTCTGGCCGACCACCGAGCCGCTCAATTACGAGGTCGATTTCCCTGAGGGCGAGTGGGACAGCGGCTTCTGCGGTCACGTACACAGCGTTTCCGAGGGCAACGCCACCAAGAACGTCTGCCCGGCCGGCGCCACGTGGGCGACGTGGACCACCACCGAGACGGAGTGGTGGCCGGGAAATGTGGCGTTCTACGTGAACGGCACCGAGGTCTACCACGTGACCGGGAAATGGGTGCCTGACCAGCCCATGTCGTGGATCATTCAGAACGAGACCGCGCTCAACGGCGAGATAGCGCCGGAGAACTCCTCCGCCCAGCTGAACATCTCCTATGTCGCCGTTTACACGTACGCGGGAAAGAAGACCTGACGATCGCTCAGAAGGTCACCCGGTAGATCACGACATCGGCGTCGCGGTGCACGACCTGCCAGGCCGAGTCCGCCGCGACGGCCTTCGCGAGCTGCTCGTAACCGGTTGGATAGCCGAAATAGCTGGCGTAGTTGTCCATGCTCTTGCTGAACACGACGTACGCGCTGGAATGGCCGAGCGAGCCGATCCACTGCGTCACCTCGCCCAGATTGGCCTCGTCGAGCCACGACGCCCCGTTCTGCGGGTCGGCGGGCATTATCTGGAGGTCGTAGGCCGCGTAGTTGGCGGCCTCGAGCCCGGGGAAGTCGTCCGCCGGGAGGATCAGCAGCGAGCCCGGCGGTGCGTGTCCGTACAGCCACAGGCTCGCGGCCAGCTCCGGGGGGGTGAAGGCGTACACTGCAGTCGGCCCGTACAGACCCTGCAACCCCGCCACCAGCGCCGCCGCGCAGACGACGACGCTGACCAGCGACCGCAGCGTGCCACGGAGCTCCGCGATCAGCTCGGCGATGAGCAGCGCGCACCACGGCGCCGAGAAGAGGAAGACGCGGTAGATCGCCTCCCCGCCGTAGCTCTGCACGCCCAGAACCACGAAGGGGCTGAACGCGAGGGCCGCCGGGAGCGCCACCCGGCCGAGCGAGCGCCACCGCAGCACGATGGCGGCGACCGCGCCGAGCCACATGCCGGCGGCGAGCACGTGCACGACCTGTCCCGTGTTCGCCTCCGCCGCCTTGTGCACGATGCCTCGCGAGCCGGCCGCGTTCTCGAACACGTCGCCGCCGCTGAAGACCCCGCCGAACTGGGAGGAGATCAGGCCGTAGCGGGGGGCAAGGAAACCAACGGCGATGACCGCGAGCAGCCCCAGCACGAGCCAGCCTCGCCACACCAGGCCCAGCACCACCAGGGCCGCGACCCCGAGCAGGACCATGTACGGGGTGAGCTGATGGGCCGCGACGATCGCGAAGTAGATCACGGCCACCAGCGCGAGCGCGATCCAGCGCATCGCCGTGCTGGCGTCGGCCGGGGTCGGCCGCCCGCGCAGCAGGAACTCCCGCGTGGTGGTGACGAACCGCCAGCGGCCGCGGGCGGGCGGCGGGGCGAGCAGCCAGCGGATGACGATCGTCATGATGCCGAGCCAGAGCAGGTAGCCGAACGCCTGCGGGGACAGGTAGTCCTGGCCCACCCAGGCGATCAGCCCCTCGTACAGCAGCACCGCCAGGTAAGGAAGCCGCCGGTCCCCGGTGAGCAGCCGGAAGATGCCGAGTAGCAGCAGCGCGTCGGCCAGTTCGAACGCGACGGGGCCCCACGCCGCGAACGTCAGCGGCCCCGCGTCGCCAAGCGAGCTGATCGAGGCGACCGCAGTGAACAGGGCCGGCCACTCCTGGTAGATGTTCGAGGTGTCGGTCACCCGGTGGTACTGGCCGAACGCCTGCGCGACGCCGACGTGCTTGTAGACCCATGCGTACTCCGGCGTCCCGCCGTACAGCAGCGGCACCGTGGTGTGAATGGCGACGATCAGCGCGAGCAGGAACGCCCCAAGCAGCCAGGTTCTCGGCCGGCTGCGGCTGAGCTCCGCCACCATGCCGGCCAGCAGCGCGGCCAGGCCTAGGAAGAACCAGGCGTTGGCGCCCGCGAGCACCCCGTAGGGCCCGATGGCCTGCCGCTGGATCTGGCTCACCCCGAAGGCCCAGGCGCCCACCCCGGCCAGCAGCAGCCCCGGCTGAAGGACGAGGATTCGCCTTACTGGCGCTCCGCGCAGCACGGACGCCCCCCACGCACCAGCCGGGCGGCGCACGAGACCACCCCGATGACCGCGAACGCGTACAGCGCGGGCGGCTGCCAGGCCGTCAGCCAGATCATGGCCGCGCTGACGATGGCCGTCGCGGCGAGGCTGACCACGAGCGTGAGCCCGGCCTGGACGAGTCCCTCGCCGCTGTCCACCCAGCACATCACGGCCGCGCCGACGGGCACGCAGGCCAGCAGAAAGGCCCCGGCCAGCCT
>DATCGA010000084.1:0-6301 GCA_036509215.1 Trebonia sp. | reverse complement strand
GTCGCACGGCTGAGCCCGCCACCCGTCGGGCACGGGGCCGACGACCAGCGACGGTCCGCAGTAGACGTCCCACTCCAGGGTACGGTTGCCACGGTAGAACGACTCGCATACCGCCGTGCCGATGGCCGCTCCGGCGTCGTTCGGGAAGGGCGGCGCGAAGACGCCCTCGAAGCACCCGGTGGCGCGGATCGAGGTGTTCCATTTGATGTTGAGCGCGCAGCCGCCGCCGAGCACCAGGTTGGGACGCTGCCCGGGGAACCTATCCCGCACCACCTCGATAAGGCGATCGACCAGCCTGCCGCCAAGGTAGTCCTGGAATGTGGCGATGATGTCCGCGTCCGACATGCCCGGCATCAGCTCGTCGCGATTCGAGACGATCTTCGCGCCCAGGGTGCGGGCGTTCATCCGGTCGACGCTGGGGAAGCCGGCGATGATCTGGTCGAGGAGCGGGAACGCGTCCGGCTCGCCCTTGCCCTTCGCCGCGTACGCCATCGCCTTGCCGGCGATAGATAGGTGATGTTGTTCCATCTGCTCCAGGGAGAGGCCGGTGAGGTCGGCGTAGAAAGGCCCGAACTGCGCGCAGAAGTCCGCGAAGCTGTTGCCCGTGATCGGCAGCAGGGTCGATACCAGCGTCACCGTGCGGCTAGCGGCCCGTACCTGATAGAGCCGCGGCACGATGCCGCCGTCCCACACGAGGGCGAGGGCGTCCTCGCCGCGGATGGCGAACGGGCTGCAGCAGTAGGAGCCGAGGAGATGGTTGGTCACGTGGTTGTAACTGACGTAGCCGAGGTCGCCGATGAAGGGGCGGCCGTTGAACCGATTCCGCTGCAGCGGTCCCTCGTCGCCGGGGCGTTCCACGTAGGGGGCGACGGCCAGCTCGACCGGCAGGTCCCCGTTCCGCAGCGTGATCGCACGGGCGCCGCTGGCTCCGAACGAATACCAGCCATCGACAACGAACTGATCGACCTCGGCCAGGGATACCCCTTCGCCAGCGAGAATCTCGACTACCCGCCGCAGGTCGCCCAAAGTACTATAACGCTCCCCATTATTCAATTTCTCAATTTCGACGCTGAATCGAAGGTGGCCATCCTCTATGAGCGCAACCGAACCGTCGTGTGATGCCTTGATGCCGCAGATTTTCATAGGGAGTACCTCTGTAACTCGAGTGATTTGAATCGTACTTATCCTAGTTTTCTAAATCTGCGACATAACAATGCGAAGCATACTAGATATTGTCTTCGGCCGCTCCGAGCAGGTCAAGTGCGCGAATGTCAACTCTCCGACAAATCTTCATAAGAAGAATCCAGGCCAACGGAGTCACCACGTATGCTTCGCCCAAGGCCGACAACCCGGTATTTCCGCAGCCGGGCCGCTCATTCCCGCGAAAGGTGCGCATGTGCTGCTTATCGTCGCGCCCGGCCAGGGCGCGCAGGTACCCGGGTTCCTGGCCCCCTGGCTGGAGCTCCCCGGCGCCGCCGAGCGGATCGGTCACTGGTCCGAGCTTGCAGGGATCGATCTTCTCCGCATGGGAACGACGGCGGACGCCGACACGATCACCGATACGGCGGTCACTCAGCCGCTGCTGGTGGCGGCCGGGCTGCTCGCCGCGGAGCGGCTTCCAGAGCCGGACATCACCGCCGGGCACAGCGTGGGCGAGCTCACCGCGGGAGCGCTCGCCGGCGTGGTGTCGCCGGACGAGGCGGTGGCGCTGGCCGGGGTCCGCGGCCGTGCCATGGCCGAGGCGGCCCGCGCCGCACCGACCGGAATGGTCGCCGTGCTCGGGGGCGACGAGGATCCCGTGCTCGCCGCGATCGCCGAGCACGGTCTGACCGTCGCGAACGTCAACGCCAGGGGCCAGATCGTGGCGGCCGGCACCACCGGCCAGCTCGACGCCCTGGCCGCCAGCCCTCCCCCGAATGCCAAGCTCCGCCGACTGCGAGTCGCGGGCGCCTTCCATACCCCGCACATGGCTCCCGCCGCCGAGGCCGTCGCGACCGCCGCCTCCGGCATAAGGCCGAAGGACCCGGCGGTGAGGCTGCTTTCCAATGTCGACGGCGGCGTGGTCGACTCGGGTCGGGTCTGGCTTGACCGCATCATCGCCCAGGTCGCGGCCCCCGTCCGCTGGGACCTGTGCATGGCGACGATGGCTGACCTTGGCGCGACCCGTCTCATCGAACTGCCGCCCGCCGGGGTGCTGGCTGGCCTCGCCCAGCGGGCGCTGCCCGGCGTCCGGCGCGTGTCGCTCAGGGAACCAGGTCAACTCGACGAGGTGCGCCGACTCGTATCGCGATAGGCCGGCGGCGGGGGTCGAGGATTTTGGACGCAGAAGCGCTCCCGACCTTGGCTAGATGCGGGCTTCGGCACCCTATCGTCCAAGGTCAGGAGCACTTCCATGGTCGTCCCTGTACGCCGGACGGCTCAGCAGCCGACGCGAATTCCCACGGTCCGATGGTTAGGGTGCCGCTCACGTAGCTTGGCGAAGCCGGAGTACGACGGGGTGACCGTCGGGACCGTCCGGCCGACGGTCATCGTGGCGAACCGTCCCTTCCCCGAGGACTGGAATCGTCGGCTCACACTCACGCGACCGGGCTAACCCCTCGCTGGGAGTCGACCGTCGGGTGCGCGGGGACCGCGCAGGCGGCCGGCAGCCACCCCGGCGGGATCGGATCGGTGGGGGGGGTGGCTGCGCCCGCCCGCTCGCGAGCAGGGCGGGTAGCAGGTGGGTGCGCGGGCCTTTCGAGGAGGTGCCGTCCGGCGGGGGGATGGGCGTGAACACCTCGACGCGGCCGGCTCGGGACGCGAACACGCGATGCGGCCGCAGGCTCGCCAGCGCGGTCGCCGCCCCGGTGGCCGGGTCCAGCAGGGCGCTGCCCGCGACGGCGCGCGGGAAGGCGATGGCCTCCGGGTCGCGGGTCCGCACGCACGCGTCGATGTGCGGGGCTCCCAGCCCGAGATCGAACAGCAGGGCGTCGCGGTCCCGCGCGCGCACCGCTTCGGCGTCCGGGCCGAGCTCGGTGATCACCGCCCGTCGGCCCGTTGCGCTCGCCGCCTCGGGCAGGCACAGCGCCACGCTGTGCGCCCAATGGCCGCCGGCGCCCACCGAGCGTTCGAAGGCGACCGGAAGCAGCTGCGGGCTGGCGGTAATCCGGATCGCGCCCCGCGCGGTTGACGCGGTGACGGCATCGGGGCCGGCCGCGAGCTCGACGGCTCGTCTTCGTCGCGCACGAACTGGGCCTTCGCGGCAACCCCTGACCGCAGCGCGCTCACCCCGTGCTAGTTGGCAAGGGCGGCGAAGGCCGCCTCCTGCAGGTCCGCGTGCGCGGTGGGCACCGCGTCCGGGCCGCCGAACGACCGCTGGGTCAAGACCACGACCACCAGGCCGGCGGCCGGATCGACCAGCCAGGTGGAGCCAAAGCCGCCGTCCCATCCGTAGGCGCCGGCGAACCGGCCTTCGGTGATGACTGACAGGCAGAAACCCCACGTGCGGCGCTGCCGGAACCGCGGGCTCGGGCCCGGCCACCAGTCTCCCGGCCCTGGGTGGCGCCGCTGCGCCGGGGTGAGCTGGTTGCTGGTCATCGCACTCACCGCGTCCGGTGTCAGCACCGGGTCGCCGCCGCGTAGCAGCGTCCGCGCGAACCTCCACAGGTCGTCGGCGGTCGACACCAGCCCGCCGCCGCCGTCGTCGAAGGCAGGCGGCTTCGACCACTGCCCCTCGGGCGGATCCGAGACCTCGAGCCCGCCGTCCGGTGCGTCCTTGTACGCCGTCGTCAGCCGGGCCGGGTCGGCCGCGAAGAACCCGGTGTCGCGCATCCCCAGCGGCTCAAGCAGCCGCGTCCGGTAGGCCTCGGCGATCGGCAGCCCGGTCGCCCTGGAGGCGAGCGCGCCCAGTACCTGAGCGCTGGTGTTGTACGCCCACCGCTCCCCCGGCTGGGTCATCAGCGGCAGCGAGCCGAGCGCGGCCAGCCAGGTGTCGGGGTCCGCCTGCCGGGCGGAATTGGGTCCGCTGAACGTCGCCAGGGGCAGCCCGGCCTCGGCCACGTCGACCGGCCAGTCCTGCTCGGCGTCGAACATCTCCGGCACCATGCCGAAGCCGTGGGTGAACGTCAGCAGGTCGCGCACGGTGACCGGACGAACGGCGGGAACCGTGTCGTCGAGCGGCCCGTCCATCCGCCGCAGCACCCGCCGTTGCGCCAGCTCGGGCAGCAGCCGGTCGACCGGCTCGTCGAGCGCAAGCAGCCCTTCGCGGACCAGGGCGAGGGTGAGCGCTCCGGTGATCGGCTTGGTGGTGGCGGAGAGGCGGAACAGCGAGTCCCGCTGCACCGGTGCGCCGCCGATGCTGAGCGCCCCGTGCGCCTCGACGTGCGCCTCCTCGCTGGTCCCGACCAGCGCCACCACCCCGGGGACGCCGCCTTCGGCCACGCCGGCGGCGACGTTCGCGGCGGCGACCTCGCCGAAACGCGCGAGCCCGTCGCTGGTCAGCCGAGTGCGATGCGAATGGGTCATGACGTCCGTCTCCCATGGCTCAGGCGTTGCGGTCATGGTCTTGGACCGCGCGGGAGGCAAGAACTAATCGCAGCGCCCGCGACCGGCTTAGGGACGCTGGCTACGCAGCTTCGGCGGCCGCGTCGACCAGCGCCTGGATGAGGCGGGCGTTCTCGGGTGCGGTGCCGCCGGGGAAGGCGAACCGGCGGCGCACGTAGCCGTAGGCCAGGCCGCTGCGCGGGTCGGCCAGCCCGAGCGAGCCCGCCACCCCGCAATGGCCGAAGGCGTCGGGGCCGAGGCCGGGGAACTCGGTCGCCGGGCGCTCGAAGCCGAGACCGAACGCATCCCAAGCGCCGGTGACCAGGTCCGAGCCGGTCAGGTGGGGGGCGCTGAACTCGGTGATCGTCTCGGCCCGCAGCAGCGGTGGCTTCCCGCCGAGGCCGGTCAGCGCGGCCGCGTACAGGCCCGCGACGCCGCGTGCGCTGCCGACGCCGCCGACCGAAGCCGGCCCCTTCGCCCGTACCTCGCGGGCGTTCGGGATATCGAGGGTGAAGTCCCCGTTCTCCGATCCGAGGTTGAAGGCGATCCCCAGCAGGCTGGCCAGGTCCACCGGGTCTGCGGCAAGGACTTCGGCCTGGGCCCGGGTGGGGTTCATCGCGCGGACCGGCTCGTAGCGCGATTCGAGTTCCTCGGGCAGGCCGAGGTAGAGGTCGAGCCCGTACGGCGCGCGGACGCGTTCCTCGTGCAGCGCCTGGATCGAGGCGCCTGCCGCCCGCCGGACCACTTCGCCGGTGAGCGCGCCGATCACGAACGCGTGATAGCCGTAGCCCTTCCCGGGTTCCCAGAAGGGCTTGCTCCGCACCAGCAGTCCGGCCAGGGCCTGGTCATCGGCGATCTCGGGCATCGTCAGCGGGCGGTCGAGGCCGATCAGGCCTGCTCCGTGGGCGAGCAGGCCGCGCACGCCGAGATCCTCCTTGCCGTCGCCGGTGAACTCAGGCCAGTAGTCGGCGACCCGGCGGTCGAGGTCGATGACGCCGTCCTGCACCAGCAGCGCGAACACCAGGTGCGCGGCCCCCTTGGTGACGGAGTACAGGCCGGTCAGCTTCTCGGCCGGAAAGCCGTCGCCCGCCGCGAGGTCCACCACGAGACGGCTGTCGAGGTAGGCGGCCAGCTGCGAGCCCGGCTTGTTGTGCGCCTCTTCGGCCAGCGTGGCGGCGAACTCCTCGCGCACGCCCTCGAACCCGGGCGCAACCGCCCCGCGCACTTCCAGCTTCTCGTCCATGCAGTCTCGTACTCCCGGGTCGCAACGCTGCCCACTGTTTCCGCGTCACCCAACCGGGCCCTGGGGCCGGCTATTCCGCGTCGATCATCCCGACCAGCGCGCGGGCGGCGGCGCTCGGGGCCCGCCCGGCCGGGAGCGCCAGCGACACCCGCCAGGTGAGGTCCGCGTCGGTGACGGTGATCCGCGCGAGGTCGTCGCGGACCGGGAGGAACCGCGGGAGCAGGGCGATCCCGAGCCCGTGACGCACGTAGTCAGCCCCCTCGGCGAGGTTGGTGATCTCCACCGCGACCCGGCGGGTGACCTCGGCCTCGTCGAAGGCGCGGTCGGCGACCGCCCGGATGCCGAATCCGAGCGGGAAGTCGATGAAGGTCTCCCCGTCGAGATCCTCGATTGGCACCCGATCCCGCGCGGCCAGCGGATGGTCGGCCATCGTCACCAGCGTGAGGCTGTCGGTCCCGAGTTCACGCAGCGTGACCCCGGCCGGCGTCGGCTCGGGGATCGACACGAAGGCCAGATCGTAAACGCGCTCGGCGATGG
>DATCGA010000083.1:0-2542 GCA_036509215.1 Trebonia sp. | reverse complement strand
GGCTCGGCCGCTACCGGGCCGGACGGTGCATGGACTACGAGACGTCGGGGCCGGCCGAGATCGCCGCGGCGATCGCGAGCGAGATCGGCCGTGAAGTCGACTACCGCCCGGTCGCCCCCGGGGGCGCCGCCCGCGCGGCCGCGCTCCTCGCCGATCTGCTGTAGCCACTGGGTGCGGCCGCCACTAGGCCGCGAGCGTGGCTCTACGAAGCATCCTTTGCCCGGCGGAGCAGGGGGCGTCGGGTTGCGCTGCCGCCGGCAGGTGGGTCGGGTTGTATCTGCCCTATCCAATACCGGCTACTACGCCGAGGCTGCCGCCCTCGACGTCCTTGGCTCCGCGGACCACCTGCCGCCGGTGCTTTCCGGCCACAACGCCTTCTGGATGCGGGGACCCGGACAGGCGTCCGACCGCACGGTGCTGGTGGTCGACGGGCTCGGGCCGTCCCGCCCGTACTTCGCCAGCTGCCGCCTGCTGACCACTTACTACGCCCCCTACCACGTGCACAATGACTGGACCGACCTGCAGATCGGTGTCTGCACCGGGCCGGTGGGTAGCTGGCACACGTTGCGGCCGCACCTGAAGCACTACGGCTGACGGAGACTGGCCGACCGGCCCGTTCCCGGTCAGAGCCGGTCGGAGGATGAGCGTCGCCGGAATCTAGGTGAGTAGGGTCGGCGTGTGGCCGAATCGTCTTACCTGCGCTACCCGCACCTTGCTCGCGATCTCATCACGTTCACGGCTGAGGACGATGTCTGGCTCGCCTCGCTGAGCGAGGCGGCGGACGGCCGTGGCACCCGGGCGTGGCGGCTGACTGCTAACCAGGCCCGGGTGCTGCATCCGCGGCTGAACCCGTCAGCCACGCACGTCGCCTGGACCTCGACTCGCGACGGCTCCCCGTCGCTCGGGCACGGCGCCGCCCGCGAGGCGTATGCGGTGCCTGCCGAGGGCGGCCCGGTCAGGCGGCTCACTTACTGGGGTGACCGGTTCGCGACAGTGCGCGGCTGGGTCAGCGACAGCGAGGTGCTCGCGCTGAGCCGGACTGGCCAGCATTCCAGCATGAAGACCTGGGCGTTTGCTGTGCCGCTGAGCGGACCGGCTCGCCGGCTCGACTACGGGCCGGCGGGCGACGTCGCGGTGCGCGACGGTGCTGTGCTGGTTGGCAGTGCCATGAACTTCGAGCCGGCCGAGCCGGCCCAATGGAAGCGCTACCGCGGCGGTTCCGGCGGGAAGATCTGGTACTCGCCGGACGGCTCGCACTACACGCGGATCCTCGCCGGCGTCGGCGACAACCTGGTGAACCCCATGTTCGCCGGACCCCGGGCCGTGTTCCTATCGGACCACGAGGGGACCGGCGCGCTGTACTCCGTGCTGCCGGACGGCGCGGACCTGCGCCGCCACACCGACCTCGGCCACTACTACGCCCGGCACGCGACGACCGATGGCCAGCGCGTGGTCTACCAGCGGGCCGGGGAGATCTGGATGCTCGAGTCGCTCGACGCCAAGCCGGTGCGCCTGGACATACAGCTCAGCGGAGTCCGCTCCGGGCGGGTCCCCTACCCGGTGTCGGCGAAGTCGCAGCTGGGCTCGTTCACGCTCGACTCCACCGGCCGGGTGCTTGGCGCCGAGGTGCGCGGCACCGTGCACTGGCTGCCCGGCCGGGACGGGCCCGCCCGGGCATTGCTCGCCGAGCCAGGCGTGCGCGGCCGTCTTCCGGTGGTCATCCCCGGCAGGGACGCGGTTGCCTGCGCGTCAGACAACGGCGGCGAAGACGGTCTGGACGTGATCCCCGCTGATGGCTCGGCTGCGAGGCGGATCGGGCACGGCGAGTTCGGCCGGATCCTGGAGCTGGCGGTGGCGCCGGACGGGCACACGGTCGCGGTGGCATGCGCCGACGGCCGGCTGCTGACGGTGGCGCTGGAGGGTGAGCCGGTCATCACCGAGATCGCGCGCAGCAGCAACGCAGAGGTCGCGGGCCTGGCGTTCTCTCCCGACTCCGCGCTGCTGGCGTGGTCGCAGCCGTGGCGGCCCGAGCGCGGTGCCTCGCAGATCCGGCTGGCCCGGCTGGCCGACGGCACCGTAACCGACGTGACCCCGCCCCGGTTCGACGACACCTCGCCGGCGTTCACCCTGGACGGTAAGTACCTGGCGTTCCTGTCGAATCGCGCATTCGATCCGGTCTACGACGCGCACCACTGGGATCTCGCGTTCCTGCCGGGGATCCGGCCGCACCTTGTGACGCTGCTGGCCACGACGCCGTCGCCGTTCGCTCCGGAGCTGAATGGCCGTCCGGTAGAACCGGAAGGTCCCGGAGAGGTCCCCGCGACCGCCGGTCTCGACGTCGCCGGGCTGGCCGGGCGGATCGTGCCGTTCCCCGTGGCGGCCGGGCGCTACGACAAGCTCCGCGCGGCCCGGGACGGCGTGGTGTGGCTGGAACTGCCGCGCGCCGGGGAGCTCGGTGAGACCGTGATCGGCGCGGCCGAGGAGTACCCGGAATCCCGGCTAGTCCGCTATGACCTGGCTGAGTGCAGGCGCTCGGTCGAGG
>DATCGA010000082.1:0-21297 GCA_036509215.1 Trebonia sp. | reverse complement strand
CCCGCTGTCGGCCATCCGCGGCTACGCCGAGCTGGCGCTGCGCCACCCCGGCGACTCGCCCGAGGAGGTCACCCACGCGCTCGGCCGGGTGCTGTCGGAATCGACCCGGATGAGCGACCTGGTCGACGAGCTGCTGCTGCTCGCCCGGCTCGACGCCGGCCGCCCGCTGGCGTCCGAGCCGGTCGACATGACCCGGCTCGTCATCGACGCGACCAGCGACGCCCAGGTCGCCCGCCGGGGCCACCGCTGGGTCCTGGAGCTGCCCGACGACCCGGTGCTCGTCACCGGCGACGAGCACCGGCTGCACCAGGTCCTCGCCAACGTGCTCTCCAACGCGGGCAAGCACACCCCCGACGGCGCCACCGTCACCGTCCGGGTCGGCGACACGCTGCCCGACGCGGGCGCCGCCCCGGCCGCGCAGACGGTCCGCCGCGGCGTCCTCCCGCCGCCGCCCCGGCTGGTCGTGTCGGTCACCGACAACGGCCCCGGCATCCCGCCCGATCTGCTCCCCGACCTGTTCGAGCGCTTCACCCGGGCCGACACGTCCCGGTCGCGCACCACCAGCGCCTCGTCGACCGGCCTAGGCCTCGCGATCGTGGACGCCGTCGTCGCCGCCCACGGTGGCGCGGTCCTGGTCACCAGCGGCCCCGGCCGCACCAGCTTCGCGATCGCGCTCCCCCGTCTCACCGAGCCCGCCTGGCCCCCGCCGCCCAACCCGACTCAGCAACGCCGCCCGCTCCCCACCCACAAGCCGTAACCCGCCGCTTCCCCGGCTCAGCCGCGCTTCCCAGCGGTCGGCGAAGGGCGGCCGCGCTTTCCGGCGGTCGGCGAAGGGCGGCCGCGCTTTCCGGCGGTGACGCTTTCCGGCGGCGGCGCCGCTTCTTGCTGTTATCCGGCCGTCGGGGCTGCGCTTGATTTTATTGCGCGACAAAACGTCCGGAAAACGTGGCCAAACGTCGCGCAATAATTTCGCGTCTCGCTCTTCTTGCTGTTATCGGGGAGGTGCGCGGCTGGTGCGCGTGGCGGCTATTCGCCTTGGCGTGCATCCCGGTCTCGGCGTCGGCGGGGCGGTTGTTGCCGTTATCGGGGCTGGCCAGGTGCGGGCTATGAACCTACCTGGGCGCTCAATGAAGAGTGGGTGTACTTACGGCGCTATAGCGACGTTAAGTACACCCACTGTGTGCGCCTGCGGCGCTTCTTGCTGTTATCCGCTGAGGACGCAGCTCCGGGACGGGGAGGCGCGTTACTCCGGGTGGTGGGTGGATTAACTCCGGAGCGATGACCGCAGTGGTCGCGGCCACCCCTGACGCCTCGGTGGCGGCCGAGCCGGCCGGGGCCGGCGCGGTCGTGGCCTGGGCACGGCCCTGGAGGGGGCCACGCCGCATCAGGGTGCCGCAGACGATCGCGCCGAACAGGAAGATCCCGGCGACCCACCAGAACGCGACGACGTACCCGTGGACGGTCGCGGTCGCGGTCACGGACGCGGTCACCGACGGGGAGCTATGCCGGACCAGGTGGCTGGCGAGGTAGCTGGCCGTCGCGGAGGCGAAGATCGTGTTGAGCAGCGAGACGCCGATCGAGCCGCCGAGTTGCTGCCCGGTGTTGACCGTCGCCGAGGCGACCCCAGCGTCCCGCGGAGGCACCCCGTAGGTGCCGGTGTTGAACGCGGTGGAGAACATCAGGCCCAGGCCAAGGCCGGTGAGCAGCAGCGCCGGGAGGATCGTCCCAGCGTAGGTCGAGTGCACGCCGATCCTGGTGAACAGGGTGATGCCGACCGCCGCGAGGAGCAGGCCGGTGGAGACGATCGGCTTGGGACCGATCCGCGGCATCAGCACGATGTTGGACACGTTCGACGAGAGCGCGATGCACGCGACCATCGGCAGGAACGCCAGCCCGGTGACCACCGGCGAGTAGTGCAGCGTGTCCTGCAGGTAGTACGTGACGAAGAGGAAGATGCCGAACATGCCCGCGCCCGCGAGCAGGATGCCGAGATACGCGGCCCCCCGGTTGCGGTCGAGGACCACCCTGGGCGGCAGCAGCGGGTGCTTGGCGCGGCCCATCCACCACGCGAACGCCGCGAGCAGCACCACCGCGACGGCCAGGAACAGGTAGGTCGACGGCGTGCCCCAGCTGTGCGTGGCCGCGTTCGAGAACCCGTAGACCAGGCAGAACACGCCGCTCGATACGAGCAGCACGCCGGGGATGTCGAGCTGCGCCGACCGTGGCCCCTGCCGGCCGTGCAGGAACGCCACCGCGCCCGCGATCGCCAGGCCCGCGAAGAACAGGTTGATGTAAAGGCACCAGCGCCAGGACAGGTACGAGGTCAGCGCGCCGCCGAGCAGCAGGCCGACCGCGCCGCCGCCGGCCGCGACCGAGCCGTAGATGCCGAAGGCCTTACCGCGCTCCTTGGGGTCGGTGAAGGTGGTGGCGAGCAGCGACAGCGCGGCCGGCGCCAGCATCGCGCCGAAGACGCCCTGGGCGGCGCGGGCCGACACCAGCATGGTGAAGTTGACCGAGGCGCCGCCGATGGCCGAGGCGACCGCGAAGCCCGCAAGGCCGGTGATGAACATCGCCCGCCGGCCGATCAAGTCCGCCAGCCGCCCGCCGAACAGCAGCAGGCTGCCGAACGACAGCGAGTACGCCGTCACGATCCACTGCCGGTCGACGTCGTTGAAGTGCAGCGCGGTCTGCGCGGAGGGCAGCGCGATGTTCATCACCGTCGCGTCGAGCACCACCATCAGCTGGGCGATCGCAATGACGATGAGGATCAGCCAGCGCCGCGGATCGGGCTCGGCCGACGCGCCCGACCAGGCCCCCTGCGCGCCGCCACCCGGCCCCGCGGAAGCGGGGACGCTTGCCTCGGACATTCCGACCACCAATCTGGAGGGTTGCGTTCCGTTTATGGTTCGAGGGTAACACGAAGCGGAGAGAGTTCCTCCGTTAAGGGTACACTGCCAGTTATGACGGCTCACGCGGAGGTAACGGACCTCGACGGGGCGGGCGGCCGCCCGCTGCGCCGGGACGCCGAGCGGAACCGGCAGCGCATCCTCGCCGCCGCCGCCGACCTGCTGTCCGAGCGCGGCCTCGACGCGACCCTGGACGACGTCGCCCGCGCGGCCGGCGTCGGGGTCGGCACCGTCTACCGGCGATTCCCCGACAAGGAGTCGCTGATCGAGGAGCTGTTCAAGGACCGGATCGACGCCATGGTCAAACTGGCCGAGCAGGCGCTGACCGAGCCCGACCCCTGGCAGGCCTTCGTCTCCTATCTCGAGATGGCGACCGAGATGATGGCGCGCAACATCGGCCTGCGGCAGCTGCTGATGTTCGCCACCTACGGCAAGGACCGGCTCTGCTACGCCCGCGACCAGATGCGCCCGGTCGTCAGCAAGCTCGTCGAGCGCGCCCAGGCCTCGGGCGACCTGCGCCCCGACTTCGACGCGAGCGACGTGAAGCTCATCGCCTACATGCTCGCCTCGGCGGCCGAGTACGCCGCCACCACCCAGCCCGACGTCTGGCGGCGCTACCTGGCGATGATCATCGACGGGCTCCGCCCCGCCCGCGAGACCGTGACGGAACTGCCCGTCCCGCCGCTCACCTCGGACGATCTCGTGGCCGCGATGGGCGCGCACGGCCGACGGCTCGGCTACCGCCGCTGACCCGCCGGCGGCCGGACCCGACCGGCCGCCGCCTGCAGTAGCTACAGAACACACCGTCCACCAGGTCGCACCAGTCTGCTTCCGGATGCCGGTGCCCGGCCGGAGCTGCACGTGCAGCTGCACGGCCGATTGCCACGTGCATATTCAGGTGCATTAATTCCGTGCATTATTCCCGTGCGCCCGGTTCATCCGAATAGACGGCCGTCACACTGCCTGCACGTGCATGCGCACACTACGTTCGCACGCATGCATCAAGTACGTGCATTTGCCGGTTAATAGTCCAAATAGTCCGTTGTAGACAGACCAATCCGGCACCGCCTGTGACCTGCACGTTCGCCAATCAGGAGGGCCATTTTGATCATCACGGTGGCAGCATGACCGCCATCCGCTATACGGTTATCCCATACGGACCCCGCAAGCACGGCAGATTTATCTGACAACGGGAATATCCCCCGAACTGGCGACAAGTCCCCCGAATCACGGTAAGATAACCCTAGCTAGGCACCAAAGGCGTTGCTTGCCTGTCGAGTCCCCCCTATCTCGACCCTGGAGTGCTCGTCCATGATTTCCCGCAACAGCGTGCGTGTTGACACCCAGCAGCTTCGCGACATACAGGACCTGATCTCGAAGCTGGACGACGTTAACAAGCAGCTTGCGCAGCCCGTCCACGCCGTGCCGCTGACCCACGTCATCGAGGCACCGGTGGTCGAGGCGCAGACCGCCGACGCGGCCAGCTCGTAGCGGCTGCCGTTATCGCCTGGCGATCCCGCGCAGCAGTCGGGCCGACGCCGCCGGAGCGAGTGCTGCCGACCTGAGCTGCGCGAACGTCCGCAGGTAACGCCCCACCTCGGCCGCGTCCTCCAGACTGACGCCGCCCGACAGGCCAGCCAAGTGCACGACCCCGATCCCCTGGTTCCGCGCGAACCGCAGGATCGTCATCGGACCGCAGCCCGCCGCCGCGTGGGCGCCGGCCGCGAACGGAAGCACCTGGAGCGAGATCCGGGCCGATCCGTCTGCCGGTGACGCGTCGCCGTCGGGCAGCCCGGTCACCCGGCCGGCGTCAGCCACGGCGGCGAGCCAGCCGAGCTGCGCCCGCATCACCCGCGGCCCGCCGACCGCCTGGCGCAGCGCTCCCTCGGTGATGACCACTCCCAGCTCCGCCGACCCGGCGCCGAGGACGATCCGCTGCCGGGCCAGCTTGACCTCGATCGCGTGCTCGCGCTGATCGTCGCCGGTCGCGTTCGCGTCGGCGTCGGCCAGCGCGCTGGCGTAGTCCGGGGTCTGCAGCAGGTCGGGGACCTGGTTCGGCTCGAAGGCGAGGATTTCGGTCGCGGCCAGCTCCATGATCACGTAGTCCTGCCCGGCCGCCGACAGCACGTCCGCGTAGTCAAGCCACCAGCCGGTCTGCCTGCCGCTGTGCGCAATCGCGAGCAGCGCCTCCTGCTCGCCGTCGGCCACGCCGTACTCGGTCAGCAGCTCACGGAGCTCCTTGGGGCGGATGCCGCGCTGGCCGGTCTCAATTCGGCTGATCTTCGAACGGTCGCATTCCAGGATGCGGGCAGCCTGATCCAAGGTGTAGCCAAGGTCTTCCCGGTGCTTGCGCAGCGCCGAGCCGAGCAGCCGGCGCCTGACGGGGGGAATCGCGTTCACGGGGGTCCTCCTCAAACAAGGGGCGTGCACCGGCCGCTGGCTATCGGGGCGGGCGGGGGACGCGCTATTTGAGGGGAAAGCTAGCACTTTCTGTAGTCCTGGTCGAACGACACGCCGATTAAATTCGTGATGGCAACTTGTTGTCAGCTGAGTTGTTCGATAGATGTCATTATTCTGCGCTCGGACACTGGCAACGGGGTGCCAATTGTCTGCGCGAAGAGGCTGACCCGGAGCTCCTCGATCTGCCATCGGATCTCGGTCGCGGCCTCCCCCGATCTGGCCTCGGGGGTCAGGCCCGCCAGGGCCAGGCGGTAGGCGTCCTCGACCCGGTGGACGACGGCCATCTGCTGCGCGTCGCGGCCTGCGTTCTCCGACAGCTTGTCGAGGCGGCGGCCGACCGCCTTCAGGTAGCGGGCCACGGCCGGCAGCCGGGCCGCGCCCGCCGCCGTCAGGAAGCCGGGGTAGATGAGGCCGTCAAGCTGGCGGCTGATGTCGGCGGCAGCGGGCTCGAGGACCGGGCTGCGGAGCCCCTCGAGGCGGAGCCTTGCGTCGTGGGCGGCCCGGAGGATCTCCTCGGCCCAGGTGACGACCTCGTAGGCGGCGGCGTGCAGCCGGGGCCTTACGTGCTCGACCAGCCGGGCGAAGGCCTCGGAATCCCAGGCCGGACCGCCCGCCTCGTTGATCAGCCCGTCGGTCGCGCAGTTGACGCAGTCGGCGAACAGCGCCGCGACCGAGCCGTGCGGGTTGTCGCTCAGCACGAGCTTCTGGGGAGTGCTGAGCCGCTTGGCGACCTCGTTGGCGGGCGACTTCACGGTCAGCAGGACGAGCCGCCGGGTCCCGGCCCGCATGGCCCGCCGGGCCGCGGCGGCGGTCTCGAACAGCCGGACGTCGACTGCGGCCCCGGCGTCGACGAGGGCCGGGTAGGCCCTGACCTCGCCGTCGGTGAAGACCTTCGGCAGCGGGCCGAAGTCCCAGCTGGTGACGCCGGTGCGGGTGATCGCGGTGGCGCGGGCGGAGAGGGTGGCGCGGACCTTGGGGCGGAGCTGGCGCTTGAGCGCGGCGAGGTCCTTGCCCGCCGCGACGACCTTCTCGCCGTCCGTCACCCGGAAGGTGATCAGCAGGTGCGGCGGAAGCTTGTCCAGGTCGAACGCGTCCGCGGGGACGCGCACGCCCCGCAGCCGGAACAGCTCGCGGGAGAGGGTATCCCTGATGTCGGCCGTCGGGACCGCGCCGTCAAAGCCGGCCAGGATCTCCCTGGCGAGGTCGGGGGCCGGGACCAGCTCGCGCCTGAGCGTCTTCGGCAGCGACCTGATCAGCTCGGTGACCAGCTCGAGCCGCAGGCCGGGGATCTGCCAGGAGAACTCTTCCGGGCTGGCCTGGTTGAGCGTCTTGAGCGGGACGTCGATGGTGACGCCGTCGGCGTCGTGGCCCGGCTCGAACGTGTAGGAGACGGTGAGGCCCGGCGGGCCGCCCGACCCGTTTCCGGCCAGGCCGGGCGAGGACGAGGTCCACATCTGGGGGTAGGCGTCGGCGTCGAGGTCGGCCGCGGCGTCCGACAGCAGGTCTTGCGGGGTGAGCGTGAGCAGGTCGGGGGTCTGGTGGCGGGCCTTCTTCCACCAGGCGTCGAAGTGGCGGGCGGAGGTTACGTCGGCCGGGACGCGGGCGTCGTAGAACTCGAACAGAGCGTCCTCGCCCGCCACCAGGCCCCGGCGGCGGGCGCGCTGCTCGAGCTCGGCCGCCTGCTCGATGAGGGCGGTGTTGTCGCGGAAGAAGTGGTGCCTGGTCTGCCAGTCGCCCTCGACGAGGGCGTGCCTGATGAACAGCTCGCGGGCTCCGGCCGGGTCGATCTTCGCCAGCAGCAGCTGCCGGTCGGCGATGATCGGGATGCCGTAGAGGGTGACCTTCTCGGTCGCGACGGCGGCGCCGAGGGAGCGCGACCACCGGGGTTCGCTGTAGCTCCGCTTGACCAGGTGGGCGGCGATCGGCTCGACCCATTCGGGCTCGATCGCGGCGACGGTCCTGCCCCACAGCCGCGAGGTTTCGACCAGCTCGGCCGCGACGATCCAGTCCGGTGGCTTCTTGGCCAGGCCGGAGCCGGGGAAGACGGCGAACTTGGCGCCGCGGGCGCCGAGGTACTCCGGCAGCGGCCGCCGGCCGCGTTCGCCCGGGGTCCGGTCGTTCGCGGCGCCGGGTGCGCCCGGGCGGGTGGCGGTGAGCACCATCTTCATGCCGACGTGGGAGAGCAAGCCGGCGAGGAGCGAGGTGTGAACCACGGTCCGTTCGGAAGACGATGATTGTGAATTTATCCCCAGCTCACGGGTGAGGGACGAGAGCTGGGCGTGCAGGTCCTGCCATTCGCGGACGCGGAGGTAGTTGAGGAACTCGGCCCGGCACAAGCGGCGGAACGCGGATCCGGTGAGCTCCCGCTGCTTTTCCGCGAGGTAGTCCCAGAGCGCGACGAACGCCACGAAGTCCGATTCCGGCTGGGCGAAGCGGCGGTGCGCGGTGTCGGCCGCCTGCTGGTTGTCGGTCGGGCGCTCGCGGGGGTCCTGGATGGAGAGGGCGGCGGCGATCACGAGGATCTCGCGGGCGCAGCCCTGCTTGCCCGACTCGATGATCATCCGGGCGATGCGGGGGTCGACCGGGAGCCGGGCCATCTGGCGGCCGGTCTCGGTCAGGGCGTCGCGCTCCATCGCGTTGAGCTCTTCCAGGAGCCGGACGCCGTCGGTGATCGCGCGGGGGTCGGGCGGGTCCACGAACGGGAACTTGCGGACGTCGCCGAGCCGGGCAGCGGCCATCTGAAGGATGACCGACGCGAGGTTGGTCCGCTGGATCTCGGGGTCGGTGAACTCGGGCCGCGACTCGAAGTCCTCCTGGGAGTACAGGCGGATGCAGATGCCGTCGGCGACGCGGCCGCAGCGGCCCTTGCGCTGGTTGGCGGAGGCCTGCGAGATCGCCTCGATGGGCAGCCGCTGCACCTTCGTGCGGAGGCTGTAACGGCTGATGCGAGCGGTGCCGGGGTCGATCACGTAGCGGATGCCGGGCACGGTCAGCGAGGTCTCGGCGACGTTGGTGGCGAGCACGACCCGGCGGATCTGCGACGACTTCGAGGGCTCGAAGACGCGGTGCTGCTCGGCGGCCGACAGGCGCCCGTAGAGCGGCAGGACGTCGACCTTGGGCCTGCCCTTGAGCGCGTCGGCGGTGTCGCGGATCTCCCGCTCGCCGGAGAGGAAGACGAGGATGTCGCCGGGCCCCTCGCGTTCCAGCTCGCCGATCGCGTCGGAGATGCCCTGGACCTGGTCGCGGTCGTCCTCTTCGCGGGCCTCGGGGTCGTTGACAGGGCGGTAGCGGACCTCGACCGGGTAGGTGCGGCCGGAGACCTCGATGATCGGGGCGGGCTGCCCGGTGCGCGGGTCCTTGAAGTGCTCGGCGAACCGCTCGGGGTCGATGGTGGCGGAGGTGATGATGACCTTGAGGTCGGGGCGGCGGGGCAGCAGCTGCCCGAGGTAGCCGAGGATGAAGTCGATGTTCAGCGACCGCTCGTGGGCCTCGTCGATGATCAGCGTGTCGTAGCGGCGCAGGTTCCGGTCGGAGCCGATCTCGGCCAGCAGGATGCCGTCGGTCATCAGCTTGACGGCGGTGTTCTCGCCGGATTTGTCGGTGAACCGCACCTTGTACCCGACGACGTCGCCGAGGTCGGTCTTGAGCTCCTCGGCGATCCGCTCGGCGACCGTGCGGGCGGCGATCCGCCGCGGCTGGGTGTGGCCGATCTGCCCGGCGACGCCGCGGCCGAGCTCGAGGCAGATCTTGGGCAGCTGGGTGGTCTTCCCCGAGCCGGTCTCGCCTGCGACGATGACCACCTGGTGGTCGCGGATGGCGGCTGCGATGTCGTCCCGGCGCTGGCTGACCGGCAGTTCCGGGGGGTAGCCAATGGTCGCGCTCGCGATGGCGGCCTCGCGGGCGGCTTCTCGGGCGGCAGCGCGCTGCGCGCCCCGGGGCGGGTGCGTGACCGCGTTCATGGAAATTTCGTTCACCAGCGGGAAAGGTTAGACGATAGGTACCGGTAGGTGCCAACGCTTTACGCCCCCGTTGCCTTCCCGGACAAGCGATCATCCCGAACGGACCGTGGTTTCTCCTTCGTTTGGCCGCGCTGTCAACCTGGCGGCGGGGACGGCGGGTGTCGTTGAGTGGAACTGACTCCCGGGCGGAAGGCTGCGTGTGAGACCTGATCTAGAGGAGAGCTTCGCCTCGTTCGTTCGCGGCCGCGGCGAGCACCATCTGCGGGTGGCGGCGCTGCTGACCGGGTCGGCGGCCGAGGCCGAGGACCTGGTCCAGTCCAGCTTGATGCGGCTGTACCGAGCGTGGCCCCGGCTTGACGTCGCTTCTTCCTCGCCGGACGCGTACCTGCGGACGATCATCGTGAACACCCGACGGTCTTGGTGGCGGGCGCGCTGGCGGCAGGAGTCGCCGATCGCGTGGGTGCCGGACCGCCCCGATCCGGGCTACGGCGGCGGGGACCCGGCCGACCGGCAGGCGGTCGGCTCGCTGGTCCGGTCGGCGCTGATGCGGCTGCCCCGGCAGCAGCGGGCGGTGCTGGTGCTGCGGTACCTGGAGGACCTGTCCGAGGCGGAGGTGGCGTCGCTGCCGGGCTGCTCGGTCGGGTCGGTGAAGACGCACGCGTACCGGGGGCTGCGGGCGCTGCGCGCGTCGCTCGGGGATCTGGGCGAATTCGGCCGACTCGCGGTCAACGAAACCGCTGGTCCCGACGGTGGGAAGGGGTGACACGGACCATGCAGGAGGAATCGATGGAACAGGTTCAGGAAGTTGACGGGTGCGCCGGGGCCGAGGGGCGGCTGCTGCTGGCGGCGGCGTTCGAGACCGCCCCCCTGGGCGACGGGCTGGCGGGCAGCGGACCGGTCGGCGCGGAGCTGCTGCGGCAGGTGCGGCGGCGGACCGCAGCCCGACGGCGGACGCGGGCGCGGGTGCTGGTGCCGGCCGGGGCGGTGGCGTCGCTCGCGCTAGCGGGGGCGGTGGCGGCGGTGACGCTGACGGCGACGGTCGCGGTCGCGCCGTCGGCGCTCGCGGCGGTGACGGCGGCGGCGGCCAAGACCTCGGCGCAGACATTCAAGGTAACGATGGACATCGCGACGAATCCTCCGCCGGTGCCCGGATCGGGCCGAGCTCAGGCCGCGCGGGTCACCGGGGCGTTCGACCAGTCTCGCGGTGTCGGCCAGGAGACCGTATCGGGCGCGTGGAAGTTCCAGGTCCGCTACGTCGGCCACAATGCGTACCTACACACGTACCCGGGTTCCAAGCAGGTCATCTTCTCGGCCGACCAGAGGTCGAAGCCGTGGGCGGAGTTCCCGCCCGAGCCGGCGCTGACCGGCAATGCGCTTGACGTCGCCGGGAACAGCCCGGGCGGGACGCCAGCGGATCCCATCACGCTGCTTCGCCTGCTCAAATCAGCGGGCAAGGTGACCGATGAGGGGCCGGCTTCAGGTTCGGGGTGGACCGGCACCAGGTACGGGTTCACCGTGACCGTGAACGAGCAGACCACCGTCGGCTATCTCGACGTGGACGGGCAGGGACGGGTCCGTCGTCTGGTGGCGGATCTGACGGCGGGGGTGGGCAAGAAGAAGTGGGTCATGTCGACCGAGGACGTGACGTTCGGCGACTTCGGCGCCCCGGTGTCGGTGATCGCGCCGCCCGCGAGCCAGGTGTACCTGCTCAAGGGGCCGGTGGCGATGATCGCCCTCGGCTGGTAGCCGGTCGCTGACCGGTTAGCGGCCGGCCGCCTGCAGCCCTCGGGCCAGGCGGCCGGCCGCCTGGCGTATCCAGTCGCTCAGGGCCGTGCGCTCGGCCGCAGCCCCGTCGGCGGCCGATGCGGTCCGCGCGGCCTGCGCGACGCCGGCGACGTCGGCCCGCACCTCCTGGCTGGTGACCGTGCGCACCAGGACCATGAGCTGGGCGGCGGTGAGGCGGTGGTCGGCGCGCTCGCGCGGCCCGTCGCCGGGCTGGGCGAGGGCGTCGGTGAGGGCGTCCTCGG
The DNA here is from genome assembly GCA_036509215.1 of Trebonia sp. Classification (GTDB taxonomy): domain Bacteria; phylum Actinomycetota; class Actinomycetes; order Streptosporangiales; family Streptosporangiaceae; genus Trebonia. The sequence continues at coordinate 9,945 of DATCGA010000082.1, read as the reverse complement.
TCTCGTCCAACATCGCGCGTAGCCTCGACTTGATCGCCGGGCTCTGGCCGATCATCCGGTGGAAGCCCTCGAGGCCGGTCCGGCCGGTGCCAGCAGTGTCGTCGATTACGGCCGCGAGCAGGGTGGCCGTGACCGCGTCGAGCGGCGACTGCCCGGCCGCGCGGTTCCGCACCGCCGCCACGAGGGCGTCGAGGATGGTGGGGTCGTCGCTGAAGACCAGTTCTTCCTTGGCCCGGACGTAGGTGAACAGCGTCTTGACCGAGATGTTGGCCGCGTCCGCGATCTCAGCGACGGTCACGTTCGCGAACCCGCGCTCGCTGAACAGCCGCTCGGCGGCGGTGAAGATCGCCGTGCGGGTGAGGCGCTTCTTCCGCTCGCGCAGCCCCTCCGCGGCCGTCCCGGTCTGCTGCATGATCAGATGGTAACAGGTAACTGACTTACCTTATAAAGGTGCTTACTTCAACATCAGTCGTTGGCGGCGGCGAGGAGCTTGGCCAGAGCATCAGGCGACAGGTTGCCGCCGAACGCAGCCATCCGGCCGAGCGGGAAACTGCCGATGAACTCCATCAGGCTCGGGTTGGCGAGCATGCCCGCGATCGGCCCTGGACCGCCGTCGGCCGCGCTCGCCGCGAACGCCTCGGCCAGCAGCTGCGCGCCGCGCGGGTCGGCCAGCCATTCGGCGACCGTCGACTCCGCTGTGAGCGGGATGCGGGCGTCGTCGCCCGGCACCTTGACGACGGCGGTGGAGCGCAGGTCGCGGGAGGAGGCGCCGACGGCGCAGTGGTACTCGCCGCCCTCCACCACCCAGCGGCCCAGCCGGGTCTCCCAGTAGGCCAGGTCGGCGCGGTCGATGCTGAGCACGACCTCGGCGGTCTGGCCGGCCGCGATCGCGACGTTGGCGAACGCCTTCAGCTCGCGCGGCGAGCGCCGGACGGCCGAGCCCGGCAGGCTCACGTAGACCTGCACGACCTCGCGCCCGTCCCGGTCGCCGGCGTTGGTGACCGGGACCCGCACCTCGACGCCGTCCATGGTCACGGCAGCGCTCGCCCGGCCGTACTCGAAGGTGGTGTAGGAGAGGCCGAAGCCGAACGGGTAGGCCACCTCCTGCTCGCGGGCGTCGAAGCCGCGGTAGCCGACGTGAATGCCCTCGCCGTAGCGCACGTGCCCGTTCTCCCCGGGGAAGTCCAGGTAGGAGGGGTGGTCGGCCAGCTTAAGCGGGATCGTCTCGGCCAGCCGGCCGGACGGGTTGACCACGCCGAAGAGAACGTCGGCGATCGCGCTGCCGCCGGCCTGCCCGAGCAGCCAGCCTTCCAGGATCGCGGGGACGCTGCCGTCCCACGGCCTGGTGCCGAGCACGCCGCCGTTGGAGAGCACCACGACCGTGCGCGGGTTGGCGGCGGCGACGCGCTCGATCAGCTCGAGGTGCGCGGCCGGCAGGTCGATCCCGTCGCGGTCGGCGCCCTCGGTCTCGCCCATGCTGCCCACGAAGACCAGCGCGATGTCACTGACCTGCGCGATCGCCACCGCCTCGGCGAGCAGGTCCTGGTCCTCGGCCGCCTCGTCCTGCTGGGTGACGCCTTCCTCGGCGGCGGTGTCCCCGGTCAGGTAGCCGGGCGAGAAGCCGACCGTCGCCTGGGTGGCCGCGGTGATCTCGGTGAGCGGGTCGTCCAGCCGGGTCGGGGTGATCAGCGAGCTGCCGCCGCCCTGGTAGCGCGGGGTGCGGGCGAACTCGCCGATGATCGCGATGGACCGGGCGCCGTCATCGGTCGCCAGCGGCAGCAGGCCGCCTTCGTTCTTGAGCAGCACGATCGCGCGGCCGGCGATCTCACGGGCCAGCTCGTGGTGGGCTTCGGCGTCATAGCTGCCGGGTTGCCGGGTGGCCGCCCGCTCGACCAGCGCGCGGACCCGGTCGGCGGACGTCTGCAACAGGGCCGGGTCGAGCCGCCCGTCCCCCACCGCGTCGACCAGCGCCTGGTCGCCCGCGTCGGCCGGTCCCGGCATGGTCAGGTCGAGGCCAGCCGCGACGGCCGCGACCCGGTCGGCGACCGCGCCCCAGTCGGAGACGACGAGGCCCTCGAAGGCCCATTCGCCGCGCAGGACCTCGGTCAGCAGCCAGCGGTTCTGACTCGCGTACACGCCGTTGAGCCTGTTGTAGGCGCACATCACCGTCCACGGCTGGGCCTGGGTCACCACCCGGTGGAAGGCGCGCAGGTACAACTCGCGCAGCGTGCGCTCGTCGACGTCGGCGCTGACCCGCATCCGGTCGGTCTCCTGGCTGTTGATCGCGAAATGCTTCAGCGACGCGCCGACGCCCCGGCTCTGCAGGCCGCGCACCCACTCGGCGGCCAGGATCCCGGTCAGCACCGGGTCCTCGGAGAAGTACTCGAAGTCACGACCGCCGAGCGGGCTGCGCTTGAGGTTGATGCCCGGGCCGAGCAGCACCGCCACGTCCATCGCGCGGCACTCGTCGCCGAGGGCCTCGCCCATCCGCCGCAGCAGTTCCGGATCCCAGGTCGACGCGGTCGCCACGGCCGGCGGGAAACAGGTCGCCGGCCGCCCGGTCAGCATGTCGTCACTGTCGGCCTGCAGCCGGACGCCGTGCGGGCCGTCGGTCAAGATGATCGCCGGAAGGCCGGCCGAGTCGACCGGCGTGCTGTGCCAGAAGTCGCTGCCGCTGGTCAGGGCCGCCTGCTGGGCGACGGTGAGGCCTTCAAGGCCGGGGTCGTGTGCCACCTAAAGGTCATATCACGCGGAGCCGGGGACCGGGAATGCCGGTGGTGCTTCTCGGCGTTATGCGCTACAGTGAACCCGTAGCCGGTGCCCATCTGAGCGGCCCGGCGGAAGTTCCCAGCGCGAGATCCGAGTAAATCCGATACGCGCAGCAGCGAGAATTTCAATTTTCGCGGAAATTTCTTATACCAAAGTATCAGCGCAGCTCAGCGACGTTCCAGCGCGCAATCCGGCCATTCAACCCGGCCGTCGATACCGCACGCCAACAGCTCTATTCACGCTGCGCGCATTCCACTTCCATCGCAAGGAAACCCCATGACAGTAATCACAGAAGAAGCAACAGAAGAACAACAGCGCGTTTCCGCGGAAACGCGACCCGTAAGCGACGCGAAGGTACCGCCCCCCATGGAGGGCCCCGGGACGGAGGCGAAGGTCACGCCGGTGTCGGGCATCGTCGATCTCGCCGATGGGCGCGGCGGCTACCTGCGGACGGCCGGGTACCGGCGGTCCGCGACCGACCTTCCGCTGACGGCCGGCCAGATCCGCACGTACGGGCTGCGCAAGGGCGACCAGATCGACGGCGTCCTCGCCGCCAGCGCCAAGGCCAAGGCCACCGGCAACGGCGCCGGTTCAAGGAGCTCGCAGCGGGCCAAGGAAGCCGGACTGGCCGACGTCACCGCAGTGAACGGGCTGCCGCTGGACCAGGCCCGCACGCGTCGTCACTTCGACGACCTCACACCGATCTACCCCAACGAGCGGTTCCGGCTCGAGGACGGCGACCCTTCCCCCGCCGCGCGGATCATCGACCTCGTCTCCCCCATCGGCAAGGGACAGCGCGGCCTCATCGTCGCCCCGCCCAAGGCGGGCAAGACCACGGTGCTGAAAACGATCGCCCACGCGATCGCCACCGCCTACCCGGACGTGCACCTCATGCTCGTGCTCGTCGGCGAGCGCCCTGAAGAGGTCACCGACCTGCGCCGCTCGGTCCGCGGCGAGGTCATCTCCTCCACCTTCGACCAGTCGCCGGCCGACCACGTGCTGGCGGCCGAGCTCGCCATCGAGCGGGCCAAGCGGCTGGCCGAACTCGGCCGGGACGTCGTCGTCATGCTCGACTCGCTCACCCGGCTCGGCCGGGCCTACAACCTGGCCGCCCCCGCCAGCAGCCGCACCCTGTCCGGCGGGGTCGCGGCCTCGGCCCTGCAGCCGCCCCGTCAGTTCCTCGGCGCGGCCCGCTGCCTCGAGGAGGGCGGTTCGCTGACGATCTTGTCCACCGCCCTGATCGACACCGGCTCCCAGCTCGACAACGTGCTGTTCGAGGAGTTCAAGGGCACTGGCAACATGGAGCTGCGGCTCCGCCGCGACCTGGCCGAGAAGCGGCTGTTCCCGGCGATCGACCCGGCCCCGTCCGGAACCCGCCGGGAGGACCTGCTGCTCGACCCGGCTGAGCACGCGGCCGTCATCAGCCTGCGCCGCGCCCTCGCCGCCCTCGATCCCCAGCATGCCCTGGAGCTGCTACTGGAGAAGACCACCCTCCCCAACTCCGAGCTTCTCCGTCAAATCCGCCAGGGCCGCTAACTACCCCAGCGGGGTGGATCACCGGGCAGGCGACTGGAGTCCCCGGGCCAGGCGGCCGGCCGCGTCCCGTATCCACTGGCCGAGCACCTCGCGGCGATCGGAGTCGGTGTCGGCCGACTTGGTGATGAGATCGGCCACCTCGTCGCTGGTGACCGTGCGGACGAGGACCATGATCTGCGCGGCGGTGAGCCGCCGGGCGGCCCGCTCGGCCGCAACGTCGCCGCGGGTGCCGCGCGCCTCGGCCAGCAGCACCTCGGCCAGCTTGGTCTCCGTCTCCTCCCAGAGGGCGCGGACCCGGGACCGCGCGGCGGGACCGCTGGCGACCATCCGCTGGAACGACTCGAGCGACACGTTCTCGTCGGCCTCGTTGACGGCGGTCAGCAGCGCCTGGGCGGCCGCGACGAGCGGGGTCTGGCCGAGTCTGCGACTGGCGACGGCCCGGACAACGGCGTCGAGCACAGTCGGCTGGCCGCGGAAGAGCAGCTCTTCCTTCGCGCTGACGTAGGTGAAGACGGTCTTCACCGACACGTTGGCCGCATCGGCGATCTCGGCGACGGTGACGTTCTCGAACCCGCGCTGGCTGAACAGACGGTCCGCCGCGGCGAAGATCGCCTCCCTGGTCAGCCGCTTCTTCCGCTCCCGGAGCCCTTCGGGCTCGGGTGCTGCGGCCGGCTCCGGCGGGCGGATCGGACGAATCAGGTGATCCGCTGACTTCATCGCAGCAGTGTAATAGGTAACAACATTACTTATTACATCGCCACACCCTATTTGAGGTGAGTGGCTTACGTTTGAGCTGTGCTTACCTTCGATCGTCATTCACTATTCCGCGGGTCGGATCGGGCGGGTGGGCAACGACCAGCTCGCCGATGTAGGCGTCCCGCTCGCCGGTGAAGTGGGTGCTCGGCCTGATGCTGATCACGCCCGCGATCTCGCCGGTGTCGGCGACCACGAGGACGAGGCCGTCGCCGGTCTTGGCGGCGTCAAGCGAGTCCTCCAGCCAACGACGCCCTGCTAGCAGCGCTTCCGCCTGGTCCCGCCACGGCGCGACCCCTTCGGCCAATCTCGGTGCTAGTTCGAGGATCCCGTCCCGGTCGGCGTCACCGGCCGGACGTACCTCAATGTTCAGTTCGACCGTCCCCCGATTCTCCCATCGCCGCAGCCTCGCGCGAGGCGCTTCTTGCTGTTATCTGAGCGGAGGAAAGCTGTCGGCTACGCCATCGACAGGATCGGCGACCTGTCGACGACGCCATCGACCGCGCCTATTGGTGTCGCTGGCGTAGGTGACAGGTGACGTTCGGTGTCGCTGGCGTAGGTGACAGGACCGGTGGGTGCGGCGCTTTGGCCGAGGCGAGTGGGGACGGGCTGGATGTCGCGGACGCGGGGGCAGGGCGGACGCGGGGGTTCTGGCTACCGCTGCTTTCGGTGGCGCATGGCCGGGACAGGCGGAGCAGCGGTCCGTTCGAGGGACGCATCTAGGTCTTCCGCGACCTCGACCCGCAGCGGGGCGGGCGCCTCGGCCGCCGCCTCGAGAACGCTCTCGGCGTCCCGGCCGGCGCGGGCGGCGACGGCGGACTCGCTGTGCAGTTCGTGCACGTAGCGCTTGCCCCGCAGCAGCGACGCGACCGCCGCGATCAGGCAGGCCGCGATCGCGAAATCGAACGCTATGTCAAGGCCGGACTGGAACGGGGCGGCGATCAGCGAGGGGAAGAACGAGTGGCCGGTCAGGTAGGCGGCGTGGCTGGCCGGCAGCTTCGTCAGCGTGTTGCCGAGCAGCGTCTGGATCGGGTTGTAGCCGAGCAGGGCCGCGAACATGATCGCCGTCGGGGACAGGTGGGAGACGCCGCTCGCGGCCGCCGCGGGCACGCCCTGGGCGGTCAGGCCCGCGAACAGGTGCGACGGCAGCGAGCCGGACAGGCCGAGGATGATCAGGCTGAAGAAGATGCCGATCGAGAGCACCATCGCCGAGTTCTGGAAGGTAGCGGACATGCCTGCCCCGACCCCGCGCTTGTCGGCCGGCAGCGCGTTCATGATGCCGGCCCGGTTGGGCGACGCGAACAGGCCCATGCCGATGCCGTTGAGCAGCAGGATTGCGGCGAACTGCCAGTAGGTGAAGTTGACCGGCAGCAGCTCGAGCAGCCCGAAGGAGAGCGCGGCCAGCAACATGCCGCCGGTGGCGAACGGGCGGGCGCCGAACCGGTCGGACAGGTACCCGGAGACCGGGCCCGCGATCAGGAAGCCGACCGTCAGCGGAATCATCGCGATGCCCGCCCACAGCGGCGTGTTCTCGAAGCTGTAGCCGTGCAGCGGCAGGTAGATGCCCTGCAGCCAGATGATCAGGATGAACATCAGGCCGCCGCGGCCGAGGCCGGACAGCAGCGAGGCGAGGTTGCCGAAGGTGAACGCGCGGATGCGGAACAGCCCCAGGTTGAACATCGGCTCGGGGACCCGGGTCTCGATGAAGCAGAAGATCGCCAGTAGGACCAGACCGCCGCCGATCAGCGTCATGACCAGCGGGCTGGTCCAGCCCATGGTGTGCGTGCCGTAGGGCTGGATGCCGTAGGTGATGCCGACCAGGACCGCGATCAGGCCGGCCGCGAACGTCAGGTTGCCGCCGAGGTCGAGCTTGGCGGGCTTGCGCACGCCGAGCTCGCGGAGCTTGAGGTAGGACCAGATCGTGCCGCCGACGCCGAACGGGACCGAGACCAGGAAGACCAGCCGCCAGCTGACCGGGCCGAGCAGGCCGCCCAGGATCAGGCCGATGAAGGAACCCGCGATGGCGGCGACCTGGTTGAGGCCGAGCGCCATCCCGCGCTGGTTCATCGGGAACGCGTCGGTGAGAATCGCGGCCGAGTTGGCGAACAGCATCGCGCCGCCGACGCCCTGGAAGATCCGCATCGCGATCAGGTACCAGCCGGCCGCCTCGCCGTGCAGCCAGGTGACCGAGAGCAGGACCGAGAAGAGGGCGAAGATGGCGAAGCCCATGTTGAACATGCGGACCCGGCCGAACATGTCACCGAGGCGGCCGAAGCTCACCACCAGCACGGCCGTGACGACCAGGAAGCCCATGATCATCCAGAGCAGGATGGTGGTGTTGCCCGGCTGCAGCGGGTTGATGCCGATGCCGCGGAAGATGTCCGGCAGGGCAATCAGCATGATCGAGGAGTTGATGGTCGCCATCAGCACGCCGAGCGTGGTGTTGGAGAGGGCGATCCACTTGTAGCGAGGGCTGAGAGTCGATGGGCTGGGAGTCGATGGCGCGGGCACTGCGGTTCCTCCATGACGAGGCAGTCGTCGGGCTACTCTGTTAGTTGCTTGTAGCGAACTAACTGTCAGGTCGGTTTATTCCTGGGAAGCCGGTTTACGCCTGGTTTGCGGCTGGTTTGCGGCTGGTTTGACAGCACGGAAGCAGAGGGGCATGCTTGGCGTTGTCAGATAGGCACCTCGTTCGGTGAGGCGTCTTCACGGACACAGGCCACTGATCCCAACCGTCGAGAGACGCTCCGGATCAGGACACCTCTCCCCGGCTTAAGGGGTGAGGCCAAGTGGCTGCGCAAGGCTCTACCTGTCCCAGCGACACTCAGTCGCACGGACACGGAGCGCTACGCCGTGGAGTGCCAAAGCTCTTACGAGAGAGGTGTGCTGCCGCGCATAAGTTGCGGCATCGGAACATGCCTCTTTAGTGGTGCCGTGTGTGAACGTGCGCGCAAGCGCCCCGGCCTGAGGGAGGCGTTGAAATGGACTCTGATAGTCCGGGCCGAAGTCGGCCCCATCCACCGCTAACCCTGCCGGTCCCTGGCACGCGCTGACGCATACAGCTCTCTTTACGCACCCCGGGTTGTCCCCCGGGCCATAGCTGCGTGTGCGTGTGCCTCCATCCCGCTTTAGTGAAAAGCGCGAGAGGGGTGAACTCCATGACTGCTGTTGACATGGAAGCAACGCGTTCCGCTGTACTCGATGAGGCGCACGTCGGCGACATCCGCGGCGCCCTCGGCACTATCAGCCTCGACGACACCGCCGCCCGCACCACGCTGTCGGCCAAGCTCAAGACGCTGCTCGCGATCGTCGGCCCCGGCCTGATCGTGATGATCGGCGACAACGACGCCGGCGCTTTCTCCACCTACGGCCAGGCCGGGCAGGACTACGGCACCCGGCTGCTGTGGACGCTGGCCCTGCTGATCCCGGTCCTCTATGTGAACCAGGAGATGGTGCTCCGCCTCGGCGCGGTCACCGGGGTCGGCCACGCGCGGCTGATCCTGGCCCGGTTCGGCAAGTTCTGGGGCGCGTTCTCGGTCATTGACCTGTTCATACTCAACGCGCTGACGATCATGACCGAGTTCATCGGGATCACCCTGGCGGCCGGGTACCTCGGCGTGCCCAAGATCATCGCCGTGGCCGGCGCCGCTTTGATCATCATCGCGTCCGCGTTCACGGGGTCGTTTCGGCGATTCGAGCGGATCGCGATGACGTTCTGCGTGGGCTCGCTGCTGCTGATCCCGCTGTACTTCATGAGCCACCCGTCGCTCGCGTCGATGGGCCGCGGCTTCGCCATCCCGGCGCTGCCCGGCGGCGGCGGCCAGATGGCAACCGTGATGCTGCTCGTCATCGGCATCGTCGGAACCACCGTCGCGCCGTGGCAGCTGTTCTTCCAGCAGTCCTACGTGATCGACAAGCGGATCACCCCCCGGTTCATGAAGTACGAGAAGGCCGACCTCTGGATCGGCATCGCGATCGTCGTGGTCGGCGGGGCGGCGCTGATGGGCGTCTCCGCCGCCGCGTTCGCCGGCACCAAGGGCGCGGGCAACTTCACCGACTCGGCCGGGCTGGCGCACGGCATCGCCGCCTACGCCGGCCATTTCGCCGGCGTCGTCTTCGCGATCGCACTGCTCGACGCGGCCGTCATCGGCGCGTTCGCGGTCTCGCTGTCGAGCGCCTACGCGATCGGCGACGTGCTCGGGCTGAACCACTCCCTGCACCGGGGATTCGGCCAGGCCAAGGGGTTCTACGCGGTCTACGCGGCGCTGGTCTGCAGCGCCGCCGCGGTCGTGCTGATCCCCGGCTCGCCGCTCGGGCTGATCACCGAGGGCGTCCAGGTTCTGGCGGGCGTGCTGCTGCCCAGCGCGACGGTCTTCCTGCTGCTGCTCTGCAACGACAAGGCCGTGCTCGGGCCGTGGGTGAACCGGCGCATCACCAACGCGTTCACCTCCGGGGTGATCGCGGTGCTAATCACGCTGTCGGTGGTGCTCACCGCGTCGGTGGCTTTCCCCGCCATCAGCGCCGGGCAGATCGTCGCGATCTGCGTGGCGTGCGGGGCGGTCTCGGTCCTCGGCGGCGCCGTGATGCTGGTCCGCCGTCGGCGGGTCGGCGTCCCGTTGGCCGAGGCAATGAGCGAGGACGCGGTCAGCGTGGCGGACCGCAACACCTGGCGGATGCCGCCGCTGAGCGAGCTCGGGGCGCCGGTGGTCAGCCGGGGCCGCAAGCTCTTCCTGACCGCGCTGCGCGGCTACCTGGCGATCGCCATGGTGATGGTCATCGTCAAGGTCGTGCTGATCGCCGCGCACTGACGCCGAACTCCGCCATTGCCGGACACCGCGATACGACCGACCGTGACGGCGGAACACTAAGGCGCACCCGATCGGGTGC
>DATCGA010000081.1:0-3203 GCA_036509215.1 Trebonia sp. | reverse complement strand
GGTCCTGGCGCTGGCCGCCACCGCCGTCGGCCTGCTCCTGACCGCCCACGGCGGCCTGTTCGGCTACACCGAGAGCCTGTCGGTCCCCTACGCCACCCTGTCGCTCGCGGTCGAGTTCACCGCCGCGTTCGTCCTGCTGCTCGCGACCGGGCTGCTCGCGCTGAGCCCGCTCGCCCGCGCGGCGGTCAAGCCCGCCCCGGTGGCGTCTTATGGCTGAGCTGCGGGGAAGCCGCGGCGGCGGGCGGATCGGCCGGGCAGTCCGATGAGGTGCTGCTCGCTGGCCCGGGCAGGCGCGATCCCGGCCCCGCGACCGGGCTCCTGCGTCGGCTTCGGCCGATCGCCCTCGGCCTGCCGCCGGCCGGCGTCGGCGACGGCGACCCGGCCCGCCCGCACGCGTCCGTGCATGAACCAAGACACGGCACGGCCTGGGCGCGGCTGCCGGCCATGAGCGAGCACGGTGCCATGACATGCGCGCAAGTGCGTGACGTGGTCGCCGAACTGGCGCTCGGCGTGCTCACCGGGCGCGAGCGCGGGTCAGCGCTCGCCCACCTGGAGGGGTGCAGGGCCTGCCGGGAGGACGTGAGTCTGCTGATGGTGGCGGGCGGGCAGCTGCTCGAGCTGCTGCCGCCCGCCGAGCCGCCGGCCGGGTTCGAGACCCGGGTGCTCGAGTGGCTGGCGTCGACCGTCAGCCACTGACCGCCCGTCCGGGCAGCGGCTGCCCGCACGGGGCCCGCCGGACGGGCGCCCGCCGGACGGGCGCCCGGCCTACGATGAACCTGTAACACCGCGCGGGACCGGCTTCCGCGCGCGCTTGCCGGGTCGGACTGGCGGAGGTGATCAGCCCGTGACGGACCCCGTCCGCCGCCTCCCGCTGGCCGCGACGGCCGCGTCGGACAAGGCCGCGTCGGCCGATCCGACCACAACCCTGGTCGTGCCCGCGGGCGAGGGGCCGGCCTGCTGTCCACCCCGAGGCAGCTCACGGTGCCGTCCGGCTGGACCGCCCGGGTGTGGGCCCGGGTCGACGACGCGCGGATGGAGGCCTGGACGCCGGAGGGAGACCTCCTCGTCAGCAGCACCGGCGACGGCAGCATCATGGAGCTGCGGCCGGACGCGGCGGGCACCGCGACCGTCACCACCCTGGTCTCGGGGCTTACCAACCCGCAGGGCATGGCGTTGGCCAAGCTCGACAAGAAGTGGGTGCTGTACGTCGCGGAGTCCGATCAGATCGACCGCTACCCGTGGGGCCCGCAGGGGATCAGCGGCACCCGCATGGTGATCGCCTGCGGGCTGCCCGACCAGGATCCGAACGGCGACGGCGTGCACCGGCCCAAGGACGTCGCGGTCGCCGCCGACGGCACCGTCTACTTCAACGTCGGCAGCTCGTCCAACGCCAGCCCCGACGACCGGACGATGACGCCGCAGCGCGCGGTGATCATGTCCCCCGCGGTCGCCCTGGTCGGCGGCTTCGAGCTCGCCAACGGCAGCTACTGGGGACGCCCGGCCGACGCGGTGCCCGGCCCCGACGGCGCGCTGTACGTGAGCGACGACTACGCGGGCGCGATCTACCGCCTGATGCCCCCCGGCTAAGCGAGCACCGCGCCCGTGCGCGCAGGGACCGCGCGCCGTGCGGCATCCTAGGAGACATGCCGTCAGCCGCGCCGTTGCCGCCCCCCGCCGAGCCGTTGCCGCCGCCGCGAGACCCGGCCGGGCCGTACCGGATCTGCTGCGTCTGCCTCGGCAACATCTGCCGTTCGCCGATGGCCGACGCCGTGCTCCGGGCCGAGATCGCCAAGGCCGGCCTCGACCAGCGGGTGATCGTGGACAGCGCCGGCACCGGCGACTGGCACCTGGGCGAGCGCATGCACCGCTCCGCCAGCAGCCAGCTCAACCGCAACGGCTACGACGGCGACACCCACCGCGCCCGCCAGTTCGACCGGTCCTGGCTGGCCGAACGCGACCTCGTGCTCGCCATGGACGCCAGCAACCTCCGCGACCTGCGCGCCCTCGCGGGCGCGGACGAGGAGCGCCGGATCAGGCTGTTCGGCGAGGTCGGCGACCTGCGCGGGGCCGAGGTCCCCGACCCCTACTACGGCGGCGACGCCGAGTTCGCCGGCGTCCTCGCCATGCTAGAAACCGGCATGGCCAACCTGGTGGCCCGCCTCAAAGCACTCCCAGACCTACCCGGCTAACCCCAGCCCCCATCAAAAGCCCAACCATCATCTCGAACGGACCCGGCTGACTCTCCGCCCCACCTGCCACCTTCTCCCGCGCAGGCCCCGGCCCGAAGCGCACCCCACGGCCGGAAAGCCCGGGCCCGAACTCAGTCGGGAAGCGTGTCGTCGGGGTCGTCCGACGACGCCAGCGCGTCGGGGGAGAGCGGCAGCCGCACCTGGAAGTCGGCGCCCCGGCCGGGAGCGGTCCGCACGGAAACCGTGCCCCCGTGCGCGTTCACCAGCCCGGCCACGATCGCCAGCCCGAGCCCGGTCCCGCCGGACGCCCGGTTCCGCGCGGCGTCGGCCCGGTAGAACCGCTCGAACACCCGCTGCGCCTGCTCGGCGGGCATGCCGGGACCGTCGTCCTCGACGTCGAGCACCACCGCGGGCACCGACTCCGGCGCCGCGGCCGCGGGACCGGACCCGCCGACGCCGCCGGCAAATCCGTTCGCGCCAGCCGGCGCCGGACCGCGGGCCTGCCCGTCGGCCGTCGGCGGCAGCGTGCCCGCCCCGATCTTCACCCGTATCGGCGTGGCCGCCGGGGTGTGCGTGATCGCGTTGTTGACCAGGTTCCCGAGCACCTGCCGCAGCCGCTGCTCGTCCCCGTCGACCAGGAACGCGGTCCCGGGCGCGACGACCAGGTCGATCGGCCGGCCGGGGGAGACAATCCGCGCGTCCTGCACGGCGTCGGCCGCCAGCGTCAGCAGGTCAACCGGGGCGATGTTCAGCGGCCGCTGCTGGTCAAGCCGGGCCAGCGTCAGCAGGTCCTCGACCAGCAGCCCCATCCGGGTGGCCTCAGACTCGACCCGCTCGATCAGGTGATCGAGTTCCTCCGGCGGCATGCCGCCGGGGGAGTCGGGCGAGGCGGGCGAGTGGCCGTCGCCGGACGCGCCGCCGCTCGATCCTCCCTCGGCCGTCTGCCCCGGCAACGAGGAGCCGTTGGCCGACTGGGGGACAACCGCGTCCGTTCGGGATGACTGCTCTTGATCT
>DATCGA010000080.1:0-17220 GCA_036509215.1 Trebonia sp. | reverse complement strand
CGGTGTTGGAGACCAGCGTCCACGGGGTCGTCGTCCAGACCAGCAGGTCCGCGCCGGCCAGCAGCGGGTTCGCGCCCGCCGGGAGCTTGGTGATCGGGAACCGGACGGTCACCGAGGGGTCGGCGACGTCCTTGTAGACGTCGGGCTGGCCCATCTCATGGTCGGACAGCGCGGTGCCGCACCGAGGGCAGTACGGGCTGATCCGGAAGTCGCGGACCAGCAGCCCCTTGTCGTAGATCGACTTCAGCGCCCACCAGACCGACTCCACGTACTCCGCGTCCATCGTCCGGTAGGCGGTGGACAGGTCGATCCAGTAGCCCATCCGCGTCGTCAGCGCCGCGAACGCGTCGACGTGCCTGAGCACGGACTCCCGGCACCGCTCGTTGAACTCGGCGACGCCGTAGGCCTCAATGTCCTTCTTGCCCGATAGGCCGAGTTCCTTCTCGACCGCGACCTCAACCGGCAACCCGTGGCAGTCCCAGCCGCCCTTGCGGGCGACGTGGAACCCCTGCATGGTCTTGAACCGCGGGAATACGTCCTTGAACACCCGGGCCTCGATGTGGTGCACGCCCGGCATCCCGTTCGCGGTCGGCGGCCCCTCGTAGAAGGTCCACCGGTCGGCCCCCTCGGTCTGCTTCAGCGAGGCGTCGAAGGTGCGCTGCCTCCTCCAGCGGGCGAGCATCTCGTGCTCGATCGCGGGAAAGTCCGCCTGCGCGGGCATTGGCGGCATCGCGCCGCCTGGCTTGCGCTCCATCGAATCCCCTCAGCGTCAACAGTTGGGCACAGCCAGACAGTACCGGACGGCTTCGACGAGGGTCGCCTGCGGTTCCGCCGAGAGCCGAACGAGTTTGCGGGTGGGCCCAGCTCGCCGTATCCTCCGTTGTCTGTCCGAATCTCATGATCCGAGGAACCGAATATGACCGCTGCGCAGCAGTCGAGCGCCGCCGATCTTCCGGTGCGGCCTGGCGAAGCGCCGTGGACCGGCGCCGAGCTGGCGGAGCTTCGCATCGAGCTCGAGAAGGAAGCGGCCGCGCTCCGCGCGGAGCTCGGCGAGGTGCAGGCCCATATTTCCGCGCACATTAGCGATATGGCGGCCGAAGCCGGGGACGACGAGGCCGACGCTAGCTCTAAGCTGTTCGAGCGAGAGCATGAGCTCGCGCTCAACAACAACACGCGCGAGCTGCTCGAGCAGACCGAGCATGCGCTCGGCCGGATCGAAGCCGGAACCTATGGAGTGTGCGAATCGTGCGGCAAGCCGATAGGGAAGGCGCGGCTGCAGGCGTTCCCGCGGGCGACCCTGTGCGTGGCGTGCAAGCAGCGCCAGGAACGCCGCTGACCCCTGCCGCCACGAGCATGCGTCGGCGTGTCGGCGTGCTCGCGGCGGTCGCGGCCTTCGTGCTCGGGGCCGATGCCGTCAGCAAGGCCATCGTTGTCTCCCACCTGCGCGACGACCAGCCGGTCCACCTGATCGGCAACGTGCTGATGCTGTGGCTGACCCGCAACCCGGGCGCGGCCTTCAGCGTCGGCACCGGCGAGACGGCGGTGTTCACGGTGATCGCCTTCGGCGTCATCGTCTACATCGTGCGGACGGCCCGCAGGCTCTACTCGCTCGGCTGGGCGATCGCGCTCGGGCTGCTGCTTGGCGGCGCGATGGGCAACCTCGGCGACCGGATCTTCCGGGCGCCGGGCCTGTTCAGGGGTGATGTCGTCGACTGGATCGCGGTGACGCGCTTCTACCCGATCTTCAACCTGGCCGACTCCGCGATCGTCTGCGGCGGCATCCTGACGGTCATCCTCGCCATGCGCGGCCAGCACCTGGACGGCACCCGCGGCGACGCCGCCCCCGCCCCGGCCGCTGTGCCGTCGGCGCCGGCCGACGAATCGGAGCAGTCGGACCAATCCACGCCGTCCACGCCGTCCCCGACGGACGCGGAGCGGTGAGCTCGGGCGAGCGGCTCGTCTACGTCCCCGAGGGCCTCGACGGGGAGCGGATCGACGCCGCCATCGCCCGGATGTTCGGGGTATCGCGGACCGGCGCGGCCGAGCTGATCGGCAACGGCAAGGTCCTCATCGACGGGAAGCCGACGGTCAAGTCCGACCGGGTGGCGGCCGGGGCCGAGCTCTCGGTCACGCTGCCGCCGCCGCCCGGCGCGGCCGCGCCGACGGTCCGGCCCGAGCCGGTGCCGGGGCTCGCGATCGTCTACGAGGACGACGACATCATCGTGGTGGACAAGCCGCGCGGGGTGGCGGCGCACCCGACGACCGGCTGGACCGGGCCGACGGTGACCGGCGGGCTGATCGGGGCCGGGTACCGGGTGGCGACCTCCGGCGCGGCCGAGCGGCAGGGCATCGTGCACCGGCTCGACGCCAACACCACCGGCCTGATGGTAGTGGCCAAGAGCGAGTCGGCCTACAGCGCGCTGAAGCAGGCGTTCCGCGAGCGCACCGTGTCGAAGACGTACCACGCGCTGATCCAGGGCCACCCCGACCCGCTCAGCGGCACGATCGACGCGCCGATCGGCCGGCACCCGTCCGGCGACGCCCGGTTCGCCGTGGTCGCCGACGGCCGCGACTCGGTGACGCACTACGACACCCTCGAGGCGTTCCGCGCGGCCACCCTGGTGACCGTCGGCCTCGAGACCGGCCGCACCCATCAGATCCGGGTCCACATGACCGCCGTGCACCACCCCTGCTGCGGCGACCTGCTCTACGGGGCGGACCCGACCCTCGCCGCCCACCTGGGCCTGACCCGGCAGTGGCTGCACGCGGTCCGGCTCGCCTTCGACCACCCGTCGACCGGCCGCGAGGTCATCTTCGAGTCGGCCTACGCCCCCGACCTCCAGCACGCGCTCGACGTCCTGGTGGCGGAAAGCTAACGTCTTCTGGCCGGATATCACCGCGCCGATGGCGGCGGCCGGGTGCGACGATGGGCGCCGTGGAGATTCCCGCGCATATTGACGCGCTTGACCGTGACGGCGCGATTCTGGCCGACGCGGCGCAGTCCGCCGGACTGCAAGCCGGCGTCCCCGGCTGTCCTGGCTGGCAGGCGCGCGACCTGGTCCGTCATCAGGCGTACGTCCACGCCTGGGCGGCCCGGCACGTGCGGGAGCGGTCGCCCGAGCTGATCGAGGAGCCGGCCGAGTCGGACATCCTCGGCGGCGGCCCGGCTGACGCCGACCTCATCGCCGCCTACCGCGAGGGTCACGCGGCCCTGGTGACGATCCTGCGCGACGCCGACCCGGACGTCGAGTGCGCGACGTTCATGCCGGCCCCCTCGCCGCTCGCGTTCTGGGCGCGGCGGCAGGCGCACGAGACCGCCGTCCATCGGTACGACGCGCAGAGCGCGCGGCCGGCCGGGCCGCCGGCCCCGGACGTCGCCTTCGACCCGGCCTTCGCCGCCGACGGCGTCGACGAGCTGATCATGTGCTTCGCCGCCAGGCGCCGCTACCGCCCCGGCAGCGGCGGCGAGCGCTCGCTCACCGTCCGGGCGCGGGACGCAGAAGGCCGCTGGCACGTCCGCCTGGTCGACGGCGGCACCGAGGTCAGCCGCGACGACCCGGCGGCTGACTGCACGCTGGAAGGTCCCGCGGCCGGGCTCTACGCGTTCCTGTGGAACCGCTCAGACGCCGCCCGGGCGGGCCTCGCGATCGCCGGCCGCCCGGAGATCCTGGCCGCCTGGAACACCAGCGTCCGCGTCCGCTGGTAGTCCGGGGCCCGTCCGCGCCTCCGGCCAGGACCGCCGCCTAGACCGACGGGAACTGCTCGGGGACCAGGCCCGACTGGCGAAGGAAGCCGTACAGGTCCGTCTCCCCCCACAGCTCGACGATCCGCCCGGCCCGCAGCGGTAGCACTTGGTCCCCGTCATGACCAGCTCCCGGCCGGTCCGTTCCTGGGTGTACGTGAGCGTGAACGACACCGTGACCCGGTCCCTGGCGGCGAATAGGTCATCGATCCGCACCGCTTCGGCGTTCTTCGTTTCCAGGGCATCGACGGCGGGGGCGGTCATGTCCGACCTGCACCGGTCGGCATGGGCCAGGCCTGCTGCGGCACCAGGCCGGCCCGGCGCAGGAAGCCGAACACGTCGGTCGCGCCCCAGAGCTCGACGATCAGCCCGTCGCGCAGCCGGTAGGACTTCAGCCCGGTCAGCGTGAGCTGCTGGCCGGTCCCCTCGCGGGTGTAGGTGACCGCGCAGGCGACGATCACCCGGTCCTTAGCCGCGAACAGGTCGTCGATCCGGATCTGGCAGGCCGCCAGCCCCGGCGTCCGGACCGCCGCGCTCACCCAGTCGAGCCCGCGCACGGTCGTCCCGCCCTCGTGCACGATCACGTCCCGGTCGAGCAGAAACGGCAACTCCTCGACGGCGAAGGTCTCGAAGACCCGCAGGCACCGCCGGACGACGTCCGCATTGCGCTGTTCAAGCGTGCCGCCCGCACGGGTGATCATGCCCGGTCCATACCCATATGGGCGGCCATTCAAAAAGCCGTCAGCCAGATCAATGGGAGCAATTCGCTGGCTCCCGTCGACCCGGCTGACGACTCTGCTGACGGTTCTAGTGACGCTGCGGCTGCCGCCGACCCGCTACGGCTGGCAGAGCTGGTTGAACAGGTTGCGGTAGTCCTGCATCAGGTGCCGCAGCTGCTCGGTGTCCGACAGCTCGCCCGCGGTGGCCGTGCTGCCCGCCGCCGACCCGTTGTTGTCCCACTGGGTGCGCAGCTGGCGCTGCCGCTGCTGCAGGGAGCCGATGAGCGTCTGAGCGGTGTGCTCGACCAGCTCGGCGGCGTCGGCGACGGCCGCCCGCGGGTCGTCCACGAACCCGGCCTGCGCCTGCTGCCAGCTCGCGCGCAGGCCCACCGGGTCGCCGAGCAGGGGGGCGTTGGGGTCGACCCCGGTCGCCGAGGAGAGGGGCGCCTCGGCGACCGGGGTCGTTGCCTGGTCGGCGATCACCGGCACGTCGTCGGTCTCGCTGAGCGTCGGCTCGCTGGGGTACGTCGTAGTGGTAAACGGCGCCGTGGTGACCGGCCCGTCGTCCACCGGGGTGAACGTGGGCTGCGGGTCGTCGACGTCGGTCACGACCGCGTCGGGGTCAGCCGCGTCCTCCTTCATGACGGTGCCGTAGACGACCGGGCTGTCGTCGTCCTTCTCGTCGTCGCGGCTCGCGACCGTGTCGTCGTCAAGGTCGTCGTCAAGGTCGCCGTCGACGGCGGCGCTGTCCGCGCTGCGGTAGCCGAAGGTCTGCTCGTCGTCGGAGTCGCCGCCACCCGGCTGGCTCACCCTGCTGGTTTCTACGCTCATCGCTGAGTTTCCTTTCTCACGTGCGTCTCGTCTCACGTCTACGCTGCGGGGCGTCGGCGCTCTCGCGCCTCAGGCTCGGGGCTCTCGCGCCTGAGCTGGGCGATGACTGGCTAGGACGGCTGCTTGAGGGCCGCGCGATCCCGCCGGGGCACTGCCGACCGGCCGCCGTCGGCCGGCGCGCCGATCAGGTCGTTGAACAGGGCCCGGTAGTCGAGCAGGGCCTTCCGGTAGTCCTCGGTCGACGCGTTCGCGGCCTGCTCCGTGGTGCGGATCGCGCCCCGGTACCCGTCGAGGTAGGTCCCATGCTTAACCGACAGGTCCGCCAGCAGCCGCTCGCGGTCGTCGACCGGGTAGCCGACCTCGGCCACGACGGCGGTGACCAGCCCGGCCGCGGTCTGGGTGGCCCGCTGCGGGTTGTCGATGAACTGCTCCTGGGCTGCTTCCCACCTGGCTTCGTAGGCGGCCCGCTGCTCGGGGGAGAGCCGCTTGATGTCGAGCCCGGCCACGCGGTTCTGCCGCTTCGCGAACTCGGCCCGGGCCCGTCGCGGTCCGACCTCCTGCACCACCTGGTCGTACTCGGGGCCGAACTGGCGTCGCTGCGAGGTCTGGCGGGCGATCAGCGCGCCCCCCACGGCTATCACCACCAAGACAAGCACGATAATGATTGCGATTGTCACGGGAACCTCTCTCCATCGGGGGCTTTGCGCCGTCCGACTGCCCGGCCCGCGACCCGCTAAACCACGGGCATCGGCGATGCGCGGGCGGTCGGGTTCCCGACTACGATCATGCGGGAAAGCGAGGTGGGTTCTCCCCGATGGCTACTGAGCCCGTGTGGTCTTCCGAAGCCGACGCCCGGCCGTCGCCCTGGTCCGCCGTCGCCTGGTTCGCGGCGACGCTGGCCGCCAGCGCCGCGCTCGGCCTGCTCGGCGGTTGGATCTGGGGCGAGGCGGCCCCCCGGGCGCTGCTGCAGGAGATCAGCACCGGCACGGCCGAGCTGATGAACGCGGAGACCCGCGCCTTCATCGGCGCCGACGCCTGGTTCTGCGGCATCGCGGTGGTGGCCGGGCTGCTCACCGGCTTCGTCGGCTACCGCTTCTGCCTGGCCAGGCGGAGCGGAACCACCCGCGCCGTGATCGCGGCCGGCCTCATCCTCGGCGGCCTCGCGGGCGCGTTCGTCATGCTCTGGCTGGGCGAGCAGATGGGCCTGTCGGCCTACAACCAGCACCTCGCGTCCAGCGCCAACGGCACCGTGTTCCCGGAGTCCCTCACCCTCGGCTCCAGCAGCGCGCTGGCCTTCTGGCCGATGTTCACCGCGATCGTGATCCTGGTCGGCGAGTGGAGCACCCGCTCCAACCGATAAAAGCCCAAAACTTATCTCGAACGGACCGGGCCGCTCCCCACCGTCCACGCACCCCCCACCCCGCGCCCGCCACCCGCCCCGCGCACCCCGCGTGCCCCGCGCACCCGCACCCGGCCCCGCGTCGCCACCCCGCCCCGCGCGACCCACGCGCCCCCCGCCCCGCGCGCCCCAGCGCCCCCGCCCCCTCGGGTCGCCCGCCCGCGCAACCGCGAACCAAAAGATTGGGTGTACTTACCGTCAAATAGCAACGGTAAGTACACTCAACGATGCCCGAGCGACCCGCCCACCGGATAACAGCAAGAAGCGTGGACCGCGTGGACCGCGTGGACCGCGTGGACCGCGTGGACCGCGTGGACCGCTCGGGCGAAGCGCCTACGCCCTCCCGGTCGGCAACGGAGAGGCAGGGGCGGTGGGGGAGGCGGAAGGGACCGCAGTGGGTGCCGAGGTCGGCGTGCTCGGGCTGGCCGAAGCCGTCGGCGCAGGCGCCGCCGCCGTCGGCGAGGCCGTGACGCACCGACCGGCCATGGCAGTCGGAACCGGGACCGGCGTCGCCGCGCTCGTGGGCGCGCTGACCGCGCTGGCGGTGGCGCTGGGGACCGGCTCCGGCGTCGCGCAGGACGGGGTGGTCGGGACCGGGCTGGCGCTGGCCGTGGGGGCGGCCGACGGCTTGGCCGACGCGCTCGCCGACGGCGCGGCCGACTTGCTGGCATGCGCGGCGTCGGTGCCGGCGGTGGCGGCGGATGCGCACCCGGCCAGCAGCGCCACCCCCGTCACGGTGCCAAGCGCCCAAGTCGCCGTCACGCGCGTCCTTCGCGTAGTTACCTTCATATGCTCCTCCTCGTAATGATCAGACCGACAGCGGAAGATACGTGCGGCTCACCAAAAAGTTGCGCCGTCCACATCGCAACCTTTTGCACCCTCCGGCCGTATAAGCACGAGCGGGGAACCAAGCGGGAAGGACGGCATTGGCACGCGGTGACGAGGAGTTCGTCGAGTTCGCCACGGCAAGCGCGGCCGGGTTGCGGCACGCCGCCTACCTGCTGACCGGCGACCGGCACGCGGCCGAGGACGCGGTGCAGGCGGCGCTGGTGCGGACCTACGCGGCCTGGCCGCGAGTGCGCCGTGACGACGCCT
The DNA here is from genome assembly GCA_036509215.1 of Trebonia sp. Taxonomy (GTDB): domain Bacteria; phylum Actinomycetota; class Actinomycetes; order Streptosporangiales; family Streptosporangiaceae; genus Trebonia. Next base: position 9,434 of record DATCGA010000080.1, on the reverse strand, counting down.
TCGCCTACGTCAGGCGGACCCTGGTCAACTACGTGACCGACCGCTGGCGGCGGAAGCTCAAGGAGTACCCGACCGACGAGCTGCCCGGCCATCCGTCCGGCCCGGACATCGCCGACGAGGTCGTGCTCCGCCAGTGGGTGACCGGCGCGCTGGCGACGCTGACCGCCAGGGAGCGCGCGGTGATCGTGCTGCGCTACCTGTTCGACCTGCCCGAGGCGGCCGTCGCCCGCGACCTCGGCATCAGCCAGGGCACGGTGAAGTCCACCAGTTCGCGCGCGCTGGCCAAGCTCCGGGTGACGGCCGAGGCGGAGGCCGAGGCGGAAGCGCAGGCGAAGGCCGAGACCGGGGCCAGCGCCTCGGCGATCGGAGGGGAGCGGCCATGACCGACCTAGACACGCTGCGGCGCGCCCTCCGCGCGTCACCGGAGCCGGAGCCGGAGCCGGCGTTCGACCCGGCGGCGATCATCACCAGGGGACGGCGGCTCCGCTGGCGTCGCCGGGCGGCGGCGGCCGGCGGCGGGGTCTGCCTCGCGGCCGCCGTGCTCGGCGCGGTCGCCGGGATCGGCCGGCTCACCGCGCCGCCACCGGGGCCGGCCCAGCACCCGATCGCGCCGGTCGGGCCGGCCGGCGCCAGCACCCGGCCGCGCCCCGTCCCGTCGCCCGTCCGCCGCGGCCCGGCGCCCACGCCATCGGCCACCGCGTCCCCGTCCGCGATCCCGACGGCGCCCGCGACGCCGGGGGCGACGCCGACGTCGACGACGCCGGCCAACGCCCAGCCGTCATCGTCGATGTCGGCTGCGGGGCCGACCGCCAGCGCCACGACCGCACCAACCAACCAGCCGAGCGCCACGCCCACCGCGACCCAATAATCACGCGCAGGCGTTCGTAGACTAGGGAGGTGACTTCGGACAGCGGGGCGAGTCCCGTTACTACCTACATTGACCTGCGCGGCCGGGGCGCGGTGGGCCTGACGCACGCCACGCTCGCCAGCGTGCTGCCGCGCGCGGCCCTCGACGTCGACCGGGCGGTCGATCTGGTCAGGCCGGTGACCGACGACGTCCGGGTCCGCGGCGGCGCCGCCGTACGCGAGTACACCAACCGGTTCGACGGCGTCGACCTCGAGCGCACCCGGGTGCCCCAGGAGGTCATCGACGACGCCCTGGCCACACTCGACCCCCAGGTCAGGGACGCCCTCGAGGAAGCGGCCCGCCGCGCCCGGGTCGTCCACCAGGCGCAGCTGCCCGAGCGCAGGGACACCGAGCCCGCCCCCGGCCTGAGCGTCTCCACCCGGTTCATCCCGGTCGAGCGGGCCGGCGTCTACGTCCCCGGCGGACTCGTCGCCTACCCGTCCTCGGTGGTCATGAACGTGGTCCCGGCCCAGGCGGCGGGCGTCGACCACATCGCGGTCGCCTCCCCGCCGCAGCGGGAGTTCGGCGGCCGGCCGCACCCGGCCGTCCTCGCCGCCTGCGCCCTCCTGGGCATCACAGAAGTCCACGCGGTCGGCGGCGCCCAGGCGCTCGCCATGTTCGCCTACGGCACCGACGAGTGCGCCCCGGTCGACGTGATCACCGGCCCCGGCAACGTCTACGTCGCCGCCGCCAAGCGCATCCTGCAGGGCGTCGTCGGCATCGACGGCGAGAACGGCCCGACCGAGATCGGCATCATCGCCGACCACACGGCCGACCCCGCCTTCGTCGCTGCCGACCTGATCGGCCAGGCCGAGCACGACGAGCTCGCCGCCTGCCTGCTCATCACCACCGACCCCGGCCTCCCTGCCCGGGTCGACGAGGAGCTAAGGCGGCAGCTCCCGGCCACCAGGCACCGCGAGCGAGTCGAGACCGCGCTCACGAACCAGGCCGGCTACGTCCTCGTCGACGACCTCCACGCGGCCCGCGCCGTCTCCGACGCCTGGGCCCCCGAGCACCTGGAGATCCAGACCGAGGGCGCGGAGAAGGTCGCCGCCGCCATCCGCAACGCCGGCGCGATCTTCGTCGGCCCCTACAGCCCGGTCTCGCTGGGCGACTACCTGGCCGGCTCCAACCACGTGCTCCCCACCGGCGGCACCGCCAGGCACACCAGCGGCCTGTCGGTCTACCCGTACCTCAAGGTCGTCAACGTGATCGAGTGCGACCGCGACTCGCTGGCCGACGTCGCGCCGCGGGTCGACGCCCTCGGCGGCGCCGAGGACCTGGCCGCCCACGTCGCCGCCGTCCGGGTCCGCGTCCCCAAGACCGGGGGCTGAGCCCGGTGACCGGAACGCCAGCCAACAAGCCGCTCCCGATCAGGGACGACCTCAAGCACCTGCAGCCCTACGGCGCTCCCCAGCTCGACGTCGCGGTGCAGCTCAACACCAACGAGAACCCCTACGGCCCCAGCGCAAGCCTCCAGCAGGCAGTCGCGGACGCCGTGCACGCAGTAGCCGGAACCCTCAACCGCTACCCCGACCGGGACGCCATCGAGCTGCGCAAGGACCTGGCCGCCTACCTCGGCCATGACCTGACCGAGGCCAGCACCTGGGCCGCGAACGGCTCCAACGAGGTCATCCAGCAGCTGCTGCAGGCGTTCGGCGGCCCCGGCCGGACCGCGCTCGGGTTCGAGCCGTCCTACTCCATGCACCCGCTGATCGCGCTGGCCACCTGCACCGAGTGGATCGCGGGCAGCCGCGACGCCGACTACGGCCTCACCACGGCGGCCGAGCAGGTGGCGCGCCACCACCCCAACGTCACCTTCATCACCTCCCCGAACAACCCGACCGGCACGTCCGTCCCCTTGGAACTCATCGCCGACGCCTACGACGCCACCGACGGCATGCTCGTCGTCGACGAGGCGTACGCCGAGTTCCGCCGGGACGGCACCCCGAGCGCGCTGACCCTGCTGCCGGGCCGCGAGCGCCTCGTCGTCTGCCGCACGATGTCAAAGGCGTTCGCGGCGGCCGGCACCCGCCTCGGCTACCTGGCGGCCGACCCGGCCGTGCCCGACGCGCTGCTGCGGGTCCGGCTGCCGTACCACCTGTCCACCGTGACCCAGGCGGTGGCCCGCACCGCCCTCGCGCACACCCAGGAGCTGCTCTCCAGCGTGCAGGCGCTGCGGGTCGAGCGGGACGCCCTGGTGACCTGGCTGCGGGGCCGCGGCCTGACGGCGGCCGACAGCGACGCCAACTTCGTCCTGTTCGGGACGTTCGATGACCGGCACAAGGTCTGGCAGGCGCTGCTCGACCGGTCGGTGCTGATCAGGGAGACCGGCCCGGCCGGGTGGCTGCGGGTCACGGTCGGAACCCCACAGGAGATGAGCGCGTTCCGCGACGCGCTGACGGAGGTGCTAGGCCAGTGAGCGGCAGCGACGGGTTCGTCCCCGGCAGCCGGGTGGGCCGCGTGGTCCGCGAGACCAAGGAGACGGAGCTGCTGGTCGAGGTCGACCTCGACGGCCCCGGCCCGGTCGAGGTCGAGACCGGGGTCCCGTTCTTCGACCACATGCTCAACCAGCTCGGCAAGCACGGCTGTCTCGGCCTGACCGTCCGCGCCAAGGGCGACACCGAGATCGACGCCCACCACACGGTCGAGGACACCTCGATCGCGCTCGGCCAGGCGCTGCGCGAGGCGCTCGGCGACAAGTCCGGCATCTCCCGGTTCGGCGACGCGCTCGTCCCGCTCGACGAGACCCTCGTCCGCGCCGCCGTCGACCTGTCCGGCCGCCCCTACGTGGTGCACGACGAGCCGGGCGGCATGTCCCCGATGATCGGCAGCTACGACACCACGCTGACCAGGCACATCTGGGAGTCGCTGGCGCACTCGGCCGGCATCTGCCTGCACGTCCACGTGCTCTACGGCCGCAACCCCCACCACATCGTCGAGGCCCAGTTCAAGGCCGTCGCCCGCGCCCTGCGGGCCGCCGCCGCGTTCGACCCGAGGTCGCCGGGCGTCCCCTCCACGAAGGGCGTGCTGTAGCCGATGAGAGAAAAAGCGACAAGCGATTATCCCGAACGGTCCGTGTCCTCCGCGTCGAGCGCCCCATGACAGCGCCGGCCGTGGTCCTCCGGCACAGGTCTGGGAACTCCTGCTCCGCCGACCGGATCCCGCCCTTCCCATCGAGGTCCCGATGACCGCCAAGGCTGTGGTCCTCGACTACGGCTCGGGGAACCTGCGCTCGGCCGAGCGGGCCCTCGCCCGGGCCGGCGCCGCCGTTACGGTGACCGCCGATCCCGACGCAGCCCTCAACTGCGACGGCCTCGTCGTCCCCGGCGTGGGCGCGTTCGCCGCCTGCATGACCGGCCTCCGCGCGGTCGGCGGCGACAAGCTCATCGCCCGCCGGATCGAGCTCGGCCGCCCGGTCCTCGGCATCTGCGTGGGCATGCAGGTGCTGTTCACGGCCGGGGTGGAGCACGGCGTCGCCTGCGCAGGCTGCGCGGTCTGGCCCGGCACCGTCGAGCGGCTGGACGCCCCGGTGCTGCCGCACATGGGCTGGAACACGATCGCCGCCCCCGAGGCCTCCGGCCTGTTCGCCGGGATCGAAGCCGGCACCCGCTTCTACTTCGTGCACTCCTACGCCCTCCGCCTGCGGGACGCCCGGCCGCTGCTCGACGCGGGCGCGACGATCACCGTGACCGAGCACGGCGAGCCCTTCGCCGCCGCCGTGGAAAACGGCGTGGTGGCCGCCACCCAGTTCCACCCGGAGAAATCCGGCGACGCAGGCGCCCAGGTCCTGCGCAACTGGCTGGGCACCCTATGAGGCTGACCATCTACTAGAGGAGACGCTGTGACACTGACATTGCTGCCCGCCGTCGATGTGGCCGGGGGACAGGCGGTCCGCCTGGTCCAGGGCGCCGCCGGGTCCGAGACGTCCTACGGCGACCCGGTCGAGGCCGCGCTCGCCTGGCAGACGGCCGGCGCGGAATGGGTGCACCTGGTGGACCTCGACGCGGCCTTCGGCCGCGGTTCCAACGCCGACCTGCTGGCCGAGGTGACCGGCAAGCTCGACATCAAGGTCGAGCTGTCCGGCGGCATCCGCGACGACGAATCGCTCGAGCGGGCCCTGGCCACCGGCTGCGCCCGGGTCAACATCGGCACCGCCGCGCTGGAGAAACCCGACTGGGTGGCCGGGATCATCGCCGCCTACGGCGAGAAGATCGCGGTCGGGCTCGACGTCCGCGGCCACACGCTGGCCGCCCGGGGCTGGACCCGCGAGGGCGGCGACCTCTACGAGACGCTTGCCCGGCTGGACGGCGAGGGCTGCGCCCGGTACGTGATCACCGACGTGCTCAAGGACGGCATGCTCGGGGGGCCCAACCTCGACCTCTACCGCGACGTCTGCTCCCGCACCGACGCCCCGGTCGTCGCCAGCGGCGGCGTCTCCTCGCTGGAAGACCTGCGCGCGCTGGCCTCGCTGGCCGGGCTCGGGATCGAGGGCGCGATCGTCGGCAAGGCGCTCTACGCCGGCGCGTTCACGCTCGGCGAGGCGCTCGCGGCGGTGGCGGCATGAGCCCGGCGCGCAAGCGGGTGACCTCGGGGGTGCCGTTCGAGCAGGCCGTCGGCTACAGCCGGGCGGTCGGGGCGGGCGACTTCATCTTCGTCAGCGGGTGCACGTCGATCGCTCACGGCAAGGTCGTCTACGAGGGCGACCTCGCCCGGCAGACCGAGCAGGCGCTGCTGAACGTGAGCGCGGCCCTCGAGCAGTTCGGCGCCAGCCTGGCCGACGTGGTGCAGACCCGGCTGTACGTCACCGACATCTCCCGCTGGGAGGAGGTCGGCGAGGCCCACCGGCTCGCGTTCGAGCTGGTGCCGCCGGCCACCAGCATGGTCCAGGTGGCCGCCCTGATCGACCCGCGGCTGCTGGTCGAGGTGGAGGCGGTGGCGCACCGGGAGGCCTCCCTCGACCCCGACGAGGGCGATGACGAGCCGGGCGAGTCCGAGGTTGCCCCGGACGCGATTCGGCTGGACGACCCGAGCCCGGACGACTCCATATGACGGTCGCGGTACGCGTCATCCCCTGCCTCGACGTCGACGGCGGGCGGGTGGTCAAGGGCGTCAACTTCGAGAACCTGCGCGACGCGGGCGATCCGGTCGAGCTCGCCGCCCGCTACGACGCCGAGGGGGCCGACGAGCTCACGTTCCTCGACATCACCGCGTCAAGCGGCGGCCGGGCGACCATGTACGACGTCGTCCGGCGGACCGCCGAGCAGGTCTTCATCCCGCTGACCGTCGGCGGCGGGGTCCGGTCCACCGCCGACGTGGACGCCCTGCTCCGGGCCGGCGCCGACAAGGTCGGGCTGAACACCGCCGCCGTCGCCCGCCCGGAGCTGCTGGCCGAGGCGGCCCGCCAGTTCGGCTCGCAGTGCGTGGTGCTGTCGGTAGACGCCCGCCGGGTCCGCGAAGGCAGCCCGCCGACCCCGAGCGGCTTCGAGGTCACCACCCACGGCGGCCGCCAGGGAACCGGCATCGACGCCGTGGAGTGGGCGGGCCGCGCCACCGACCTCGGCGCGGGCGAGATCCTGCTCAACTCGATGGACGCCGACGGCACCACCGCGGGCTTCGACATCGAGCTGATCGCCCTGGTCCGGGCGGCCGTCACCGTCCCCGTCATCGCCAGCGGCGGCGCCGGGACCCTGGCTCACTTCCCGCCCGCGATCGCCGCGGGGGCCGATGCGGTGCTGGCCGCGAGCGTCTTCCACTTCGGCGCCCTCCGCATCGGCGAGGTCAAGCAGACCCTCCGCGCGGCCGGCCACCCCGTCCGCTGACCGGCTACTGCTCGGCCGCGACCCCGATACCGCCCGCCGCCATCGCCGCGCCGACGATGCCGGCGTCGTTGAGCAGCTTGGCGGGCACGATGCGGGCCTGCACGCCGGTCAGCAGCGGCACCCACTTCTCCGACTCCTTGCTGATCCCGCCGCCGACGATGATCAGTTCGGGGGAGACCAGCGCCTCGACGTGCTGGAGGTACTCCGACACCCGCTCGGTCCACTCCTTCCAGCCCCAGCCGTGCTCGATCTTGCCGTGCTCGGAGGCGCGCTTCTCCGCGTCCTTGCCCCGGATCTCGAGGTGCCCGAACTCGGTGTTACGGACCAGCAGGCCCCCGGTGAACAGCGCCGACCCGACCCCGGTGCCGAACGTGAGCAGCAGAACGGTGCCCGGGACGCCCTTGCCCGCGCCGAACGTCATCTCCGCAACCCCGGCCGCGTCGGCGTCGTTGAGCATCGCCACGTCGGTGCCGATCGCCTTGCTGAACAGCGCCGCCGCGTTTGTCCCGATCCACGTCTTATCGACGTTGGCGGCGCTGCGGATGGTGCCGCTGATCACCACGCCAGGGAAGGTGGCACCGACGACCTCACCGCTCTGCGGGAACGAACCCGCGAGCTCCCGCACGACCTCCGTCACCGCCTCGGGGGTGGCGGGGCGCGGGGTGGCGATCTTCTTCCGGTCGGCGAGCAGTTTCCCGGTGTCCAGGTCGACCGGCGCGCCCTTGATCCCGGTCCCGCCGATGTCGATCCCCAGTGCCTGCATCGTCAGTTGTCCTTCCTAGCTGTCCTTGCTGGGTGCCTGCGGCCCGCCTCCGGGTTTACCCTGACTCTTCCCTGAGACTGCTGGCCGCTGATCACTTCTACCCTCAACGTGACTATTATCGATGTTGCCCAAGCAGAAAGGGGCACGGTCATGAGTCTGCTCAAGGTCGCCGCCGTCGTGGTCGGCGGGATCGTCGTGTTTTTCGCGCTTAACTTCGTCTGGCACGCGCTGCTCGCCCTGGTCACCACCCTTGTCATCGTGGCGATCATCGCAGGCGGCGGGTACGTCGCGTACAAGGTAGTCGGCGGTGGCAAGCGGCGCGAGATCAAGCGCGGCCGCTACTGAGCCGCGCTGCCGTCCGGAGATTAGCGGCGGCATCGCCGTTATCGCCCGGGGAGAGTCGCCATTCCCCCCGGGCGGATCTCCCCGGCCTCACTGACGCCACGCCCGGAGCCGCTCGATCGCATCGCCGCGGCCCTCGAACGTCACGTTGGCCGCGCTCACCCGGCCCATCGACCACAGGGTCAGCTCGGCCGGGGTGCCAGCCACCTCAACCCGCTGGGGTGCGTTCTTGGCCTCGATCACGTCGCCTGCGGTCTCGCCGCCGCCGCGGACGAGGGCCACCCCGGTCGGCGCGCCCCGCAGGAACAGCCGGGCGCTCTTCAGGCGCTTCCACAGCGCGTCGGACAGGCCGGGCGGCAGTTCCCGCTCGGCCCAGCCCTCCGACCCGCGCCGCACGTCCTCGTGGTGGACGAAGTACTCGACGGTGTTGGCCGCCTTGTCCGCGCCCGGGATCGCGAACGGCGATAGGGGCGGCGGCCCGGACCTGAAGAACGCGATCAGCTGCGGGTAGGAGTACCTGTCCAGGTACCCCTGCTGCACCCGTCTGGTGTAGCCCGCCAGCGGGCCGCCGAGCATGCCGACCCCCGCGTCGGGCCGCCGTTCCCGCATCACCACGTGGGCCGCGAGGTCCTTGGTGTGCCAGCCCGCGCACAGCGTGGGCGCTTCCGGGCCGGTCTCTTCGAGCAATGCCGCAAGCGCCAGGCGCTCGTCCCGCGAGTAAGTCACGGTGAGATCGTAGGCTGTGACGGTGCCGCCTGGAATGGGCGGCTACCCCGGAGTAATGCCGCGCGCCCCGCGCGGACCGCCACCACAGCCCTTATATCTGAGAAGCAGGTGTCAACGATGACTGACGCGGTGCGCCCGTCGAATCTGGACCCGAAGATCGCCGCCCGGCTCAAGCGCGACGCCAACGGCCTGGTGGCCGCCGTGGCCCAGCAGCACGACACCGGCGAGGTGCTGATGGTCGCCTGGATGGACGACGAGGCGCTGCACCGCACGCTCACCACCGGCCGCTGCACGTACTGGTCGCGCAGCCGCCAGGAGTACTGGGTCAAGGGCGAAAGCTCCGGCCACCAGCAGTGGGTCAGGTCGGTCGCGCTCGACTGCGACGGCGACGCCGTCCTGATCAAGGTCGACCAGGTGGGCGCCGCCTGCCACACCGGCGACCGCACCTGCTTCGACGCCGACGTGCTCGACGCCGCGCTCGGACTGCGGCCGGCGGCGGTCGATGACTAGCCCCAAGCGCCAGTACGGCTACGCGCTGCTGGCCGGGGCCGTCGGCGCCGGGCTGATATTGCTCGCCCTGCGCGCGCAGTGGGCGCAGGCCGTCTTCACCCCGCAGAAGCCGCTGACGGCCGAGGTCGTCACCGTGTCCGGCAATGACCTGGTGCCGCTGGCCGGGGCGCTCGCGCTGGCGGTGTTGGCGGGCCTGATCGCCGTGATCGCGACCAAGGGGGTGGCCCGCCGGGTGGTCGGGGGGCTGCTCGCCCTGTTCGGCGCGGGCGCGGGGGCGGCCGTGCTGACCTCGATCAGCGCCGCCACCGTGGTGTCGGTGGCGGCGGGCAAGGTCGCCTCGCCCGAGTCGGCCGCCCTGTCCGGT
>DATCGA010000079.1:0-11424 GCA_036509215.1 Trebonia sp. | reverse complement strand
AGACGAAGCCGCCAGCCTGCTACCGGGCCTCCTGGCAGCTACCCGGACCGGACTCACACCGGCAGGCGACGACGAGCTTACGAACACGAAGAACACCATGAACTACGTCACGGTGTCACCTCCCGTTCTGCTGGGCGCACGGGAAAACCTCACTGGGCACCGGCGCGTTCGTCGTCACCGGGCCGCGCGTCATACACGACGTCATGCGCGCACGCCGCCAGCGTCAGCAAGGCCCGGTCCGGCGCAGCCAGTGCAAGAGCATCGGCGATCCAGGCCCCGTCGGCCAGCACAGCCCGGACGTGCACGCCGGTGTGGTAGCGACGATGCGGCTCCGAGTACCGCTGCTCGAGGTCGCTGCCATCCGGGCGGGCTGCCCCCTCACTGCCGCCCAGCGTGCACACCGCCGTGACCCATGCATCACTCAGGCTGCCCCAGCCAGCGGAAGTGACGCCAGCGGACGAGCCTCTCGCGGTCACGCGGGCTGCCCGCCCGGGCGGCGCAAGAGGCCGCCGAACCACTGCGCGGTGCGGGCAGCCAGGAATTGCGGGGTCCCGTGTTGCTCGAAGCCGACGGGCGGCGGCGTGGCGGGCAGCGTCAGCAGCTGGTTGTGAAGCTCGTCGCCGGCGGCCTCGGCTCGCAGGACCTGGACGAAGGCCGCCTGAATCTCATCGAGCTCGTCTTCCGCCTCGAACGACCCGGCATTCACGAAAGTCACCATAGCCCGCGAATTTACGGATTATGAGCGTTCGCTGCCAGGCGGCTAGTACCGCCAGCTTCCGTCCTTGGTGCCGGCTCGCTCCGGCTCGTAGGCGAGCCGGTAGCCGCGCTTGACCACGGTCTGGATGATGCGCGGGTCGCCCAGCGCGGTGCGGAGCCGGCCGACGGCGACCTCCACCGCGTGCTCGTCCCCGCCATCGCCGGGCGTGATCTTCAGCAGCTCCGAGCGGGAGACGACGTGGCCGGGCCGGGCGGCCAGCTCGCGCAGCAGGGCCATACTGGCGCTGGTCAGCGGTATCAGGCGGCCGTCGACCACGACGGCTTGACCGCGCACGTCGAGCAGGTGGCCGGCCGCGGGCAGCGGGAGCCCGCAGCGGACCGGGACCTGCTCGACGATCTCGCGGACCAGCGCGCCCAGCCGGGCGCGGTGGGGCCGGATCACCGGGATGCCCACGGCCTGGAACGGTCCGGCCGTGACCGGGCCCACGCAGGCGGTCACGACCGGACCGCGCAGCGCGGCGTCCACCGCGTCGCCGCGTCCAAGCTCGCGGGCGGCCTGCAGGAAGCTCGCGGCAGCGGGGGCGCTGGTGAACGCGACCGCCTCGAGCGCGCCATCGCCGACCGCCTCGATCAGCCGGTGCAGCGGCGCGGTGTCCTCCGGCCGCACCCAGCGGTAGACCGGCACCTCGATCACCTCCGCCCCGGCCAGCCGCAGCGTCTGCACCACGTCCGGCAGCGGCTCGCCGTGGAGCTGGACCGCGATGCGCTTGCCGTCCAGGTCGCCGGCCGCGATCAGGTACTCGAGCACCTCGCTGGAGGACTCCGACTCGGGCGACCACGCCTCGCGCAGGCCCGCCGCGCGGATGGCGCCGCGCGCCTTCGGCCCGCGGGCGAGCACGGTGGCCGCGCCGATGGCCTTGGCCAGCTCGTCGGCCAGCCCCCAGGTGTCGGCGGCCTCGATCCAGCCGCGGAACCCGATGCCGGTGGTGGCAATGACAATGTCGAGCGGAGCGTCCAGACAGGCCTGGGTCGCGGCGCGCAGCTCGCTGTCGTCGGCCAGCGGCACGATCCTGATCGCGGGGGCGGAGACGACCCGCGCGCCGCGGCGTTCCAGCGCGGCGGCGAACTCCTCCCGGCGGCGGGCGGCGGTGATGCCGACCGTGTAGCCGGCCAGTGGCTCGATGCTCATCAGGCGCTCACCTCGACCTGGCCGGCGCGTTCCCGGACCGCGAAGACGGGCACCGAGGCGGTCTCGTCGTCCAGGCAGTTTCCGGTGCGCAGGTCGAAGACCTGCTTCAGCAGCGGGGACGCCACGGTCGGGACGTCTCCTCTGGTGCCGACGATGCCGCGGGACAGCACGCACGCCCCGGTGAACGGGTCCTGGTTGCCGATCGCGTACAGCGACCCGTCGAACGTGCGGAACAGCGCGACCTGCCCGGCGCCGATCAGCGCCGCCACCCCGCGCTCGGGCAGCAGGTCGTCGTAGCGGCAGACCGGGGTCCACGTCACCGGGTCACCGCCAGGGGCCGGGGCATCGGCAGGTCGGCCGGGCGCGGCTGACCGCGCTCGGCGACGAACGCGATGCTCGGATCCGGGGTGCCGGGCGCGTTGACGAACGACACGAACCGGCGCAGCTTGGCCGGATCGGCCAGCACCGCCGCCCACTCGTCCTGGTAGGCGGAGACGTGCCGCGCCATCGCCGCGTCGAGCTCGGCGCCGATGCCCAGGCTGTCGTCGACGATGACCGAGCGCAGGTAGTCGAGTCCCCCTTCGAGCGACTCGAACCAGGTCGCGGTGCGCTGCAGCCGGTCGGCGGTGCGGATGTAGAACATGATGAACCGGTCGATGGCGCGGATCAGCGCGGGCGTGTCGACTCCGGACAGCAGCAGGTCCGCGTGCCGGGGCCGGAATCCGCCGTTGCCGCCGACGAACAGGTTCCAGCCGTTGTCGGCCGCGATCACGCCGATGTCCTTGCTCTGCGCCTCGGCGCACTCGCGGGCGCAGCCGGACACCCCGGCCTTGATCTTGTGCGGCGACCGGATGCCCCGGTAGCGCAGCTCCAGCTCCACCGCCAGCGACGCGGAGTCCTGCACTCCGTAGCGGCACCAGGTGGAGCCGACGCAGGATTTCACCGTCCGGACGGCCTTGCCGTAGGCGTGCCCGGACTCGAAGCCGGCGTCGACCAGCCGCCGCCAGATCGCGGGCAGCTGCTCGACGCGGGCGCCGAGCAGGTCGATCCGCTGGCCGCCGGTGATCTTGGTGTACAGGCTGAAGTCGCGGGCCACCTCGCCCAGCACGATGAGCTTGTCCGGGGTGATCTCGCCGCCGGGGACCCGCGGCACGACCGAGTAGCTGCCGTTGCGCTGGATGTTGGCCAGGAAGTGGTCATTGGTGTCTTGCAGGGCGGCCTGCTCCCCGTCGAGGACGTGCCCGCGGCCGAGGCTGGCCAGGATCGAGGCCACCGCCGGCTTGCAGATGTCGCACCCTCGGCCGCCGGCGCCGTGCCGGTCGATCAGCTCGGTGAAGGTGGCGATGCGGCCGGCCCGCGCGAGCTCGAAAAGCTCGGCCCGGGTCTGCCGGAAGTGCTCGCACAGCGCGGCGCTGACCGCGACGCCGCTCTGCGCCAGCAGCGTCTTCAGCGCCGGCAGGCAGGAGCCGCAGCCGGTCCCGGCCCTGGTGCAGCTCTTGATCCCGGCCACGTCGGTGAGCGACTGCCCGCTGATGACGCCGCAGATCGCGTCCTTGGTGACCCCGTAGCACGAGCAGACCTGGGCATCCCCGGGCAGCGCGCCGGCGCCCTGGCCGGAGGCCGAGTCGCCCCCGACCGGGGCGATCATCGTCACCGGGTCGCCCGGCAGCGGCCGCCCGACCAGCGGGCGGAGCAGGGCGTACTTCGAGGCGTCGCCGACGAGCACGCCGCCGAGCAGGGTCTTCGCGTCGCCGGAGACGACCAGCTTGGAGTAGCTGCGGGTGACCGGGTCGTTGACCGTCACCTCGAGCGCGCCCTCGGCCGAGGCGAGCGCGTCGCCGAACGAGGCCACGTCGACGCCCAGCAGCTTGAGCTTGGTGGAGGCGTCGGCAGCGGTATAGCTGGCGGTCCCGCCGGTGAGGCGGTCGGCCAGCACCTCGGCCATCGCGTAGCCGGGGGCGACCAGCCCGTGCACCTGGCCGCCGATGCGGGCGCACTCGCCGACCGCGTAGATGTCCCGGTCGCTGGTGCGGCAGCCGTCGTCGACGACGATCCCGCCCCGCTGGCCGACGGTCAGCCCCGCCTCGCGGGCGAGCTGGTCGCGCGGGCGCACCCCGGCCGCGAAGACGACGATGTCCAGGTCGAGCTCGGTGCCGTCGGCCAGGGTGGCGAGCAGCCGACTGCCGTCCGGCTCTATCGCGGCGACCGAGGTGCCCAGCCGGACGGTGACGTTCAGCTCCTCGATCATCATTCGCAGCAGCGCCCCGCCGCCCTCGTCGACCTGCAGCGGCATCAGCCGCGGGGCCAGCTCCACCACGTGCGGCGAGAGCCCGAGCAGCCGCAGCGCCCGCGCTGCCTCGAGGCCCAGCAGCCCGCCGCCGACCACCAGGCCGGCCCGCCTGCCCTTGGTGGTCGCCGCCGCCCGGTGCGCGGCGGCCCGGATGGCGTCCAGGTCATCGAGCGTCCGGTAGGTGAAGCAGCCGGGCAGGCCCGCGCCGGGGATCGGCGGAACGAACGGGGAGGAGCCGGTCGCCAGCACCAGGGCGTCGTAACTGATGATCCGCCCGCCGCTGCTGGTGACAGTGCGGGCCGTGCGGTCGATCGCCGTCGCCGCCTCGGCCAGGTGCAGCTCGTAGCCGTCAGCGCCGTAGCAGCCGCCGGGGACGAGGTCGAGGTCCTCGGCGGTGGCGCCGTCGAGGTAGGACGACAGGTTCACCCGGTCGTAGGCCCGCTGCGGCTCCTCCGACAGGACCGTGACCCGCCAGCGACGCTCGCCGTCCCGGTCCCGCACCGCCTCGACCAGGCGCTGTCCCACCATCCCGTTTCCGGCCACAACAAGGTGCGCAGACATATCCCCAGCATGTCCGGCCCGCGTTATCCGCAGCGGTCGGGCACGTTACGTCCGCGAAACGCGTCCCTCACCGCGCCGACACCTCCGGTGTGCGCGACCCGCCGACCACCGGGCCGGGAACATCGATGCCGTATAGTTAGTTGTGCTAAACAACTAGCGAGTTGGTCCCGTGGGGGTGATGGGTGAGAATCAAGCCAGGAGCGTTCGTGGGCTCGACCTTCTCCTCGCTGAAGGTACCGAATTACCGGCTCTATTTCACCGGCCAGTCGATCTCCATGACCGGCACGTGGATGCAGATGACGGCGCAGTCCTGGCTGGTGCTGACCCTCACCCACTCGAGCACCGACCTCGGCCTGGCGGTGGCGCTGCAGGCGCTGCCGGTCCTGTTCCTCGGTCCCTACGGCGGCGTCATCGCCGACCGGGTGGACAAGCGACGGCTGATGATCGCGCTGCAGATCGCCATGGGGTTCCAGGCGCTGGCACTCGGCCTGCTGGTGATGTTCGGCTCGCCCCGCTTCTGGGAAATCTGCGTGCTGGCCGTCATCCTCGGCCTGAATAACGCCTTCGAGAACTCGGCCCGGCAGTCGTTCGTCCGGGAGATGGTCGGCAAGGACGAGCTGCGCAACGCGATCACGCTGAACTCGGTGACGGTGAACGCCGCCCGCGCGGTGGGGCCAGCCATCGGCGGCATCCTCATCGCGACGGCCGGCATCGGGGTCTGCTTCCTGTTCAACGCGGCCAGCTTCGCGGCCGTCGTCACCTCGCTGCTGATGATGGACCGCTCCGCCCTGCGGCCGAGCCAGCCGGTGGTGCGGGCGGCCGGCCAGCTGCGGGAGGGCCTGCGGTACGCGGCCCGGACGCCGGCGATCGCCATCCCGCTGGCGATGATGAGCCTGGTCGGGCTGCTCGCCTATGAGTTCTCGGTCTCGCTGCCGGTGCTGGCCGAGCGGTCGTTCCACGGCGGCGCGGAGGCCTACGGCTTCATGACCGCCGCCATGGGGATCGGCGCGGTCATCGGCGGCCTGTTCACCGCCGCCCGGGGGCGGACCGGGGTGCGCCCGATGATCATCGCCTCGGTCGGCTTCGGCGCGGCCATCCTGGTCTGCGCGTGGGCGCCGTTCCTCGGCCTCGCCTACGCCGCGCTGCTGTTCGTGGGCTGGGCGAGCGTCTCGTTCATCGCCATCGGCAACTCCACCATCCAGCTCAGCGCCGAGCCGGGCATGCGCGGGCGGGTCATCGCGCTCTGGCAGGTCGCCTTCCAGGGGACGACGCCGGTCGGCGGCCCCGCGATCGGCTGGATCATCGCCCTGACCGACCCGCGCATCGGGCTGGCGGTCGGCGGCGTGTCCTGCTTCGCCGCCGCGATCGGCGGCGTCGCCCTCGCCCGGCGCTACCGCCGGACCGGGCCGCCGGATTCAATCGAGCTCGAGGGCTCCGCCCTCGGCGTCAGGCTCCAGGCCAGGGTGCCGGCCGCCTGACAGCGCCACGGCGTCGGGTCAAATTTGGCAACACCCTGTTGCCAAAATGGCCCGGGGGAATTGGGCAGCAGGCTGCTGCCCAATTCCCCCGGGACCCGCCTTGTTATGGCAGGTGGTTGAACAGCCCGAACACGTGGCTGAAGTACCACGTCGGCTGGGTGACGCCGGAGCAGCTGCCGGCGCCCTTGATGCCGGGGCAGCCGCCGTTGTCACGCTGCAGGGCCCAGATCGAGATCAGGCCCAGGTTGTGGGTTGCCGCCCAGCCCAGCAGGGCGGGCGCGTCGGCGGTGGTGAAGGTCTCGGCCGCGCCGAAGTCGTCGATACCGGGCATGACCGTGATGCCGATCGAGTGCCAGAGCGCCAGCGGCGACTCGTGCGGGTAGATCGACTGGAGCTGCCCGTAGGTCGCGGTCGCGGCGCTCTCCGCGTCGGCCAGCATGTCCTGAGTGGTGCCGAAGTAGTAGTCGAAGGTCATGACGTTGACCTCGGTGATCTTGGCGTGCTCGGCAACCGCGTTCTGCAGCACCGCCAGGCCGGACGCCGTGAGCCCGGTCGGGTTGACCGGGATCGTGTAGTCGAACTGCACGACCTTGTGGTGCGCCGCCGCCCACGCCTCGGTCTGCGCGACCGCCTCGTTGCGCCGCTCGATCCCGGCCGTGTTGGTCAGCGAGTCGGCCTCCACGTCGAGGTCGATCCGGGTGACGTGGTAAGTCGTCACCAGGCTCTCGTACACGCTCGCGATCGCGCTGACGCTGGTGCAGCTGTCGGCGATATCGGTGCTGGTGGTGTCCGCGCTGTACCCGCCGAAGGACGGGATGACGGTGCCGCCCCGCGCCTGGATCTGCGCGATGTCGGAACCGAAGCTGCCCGCGACGGTGGCCGAGATCGGCGTGGAGGTATCGCCGTTCCAGTCGGCCGTGCACGAGCCGGTCGTCGCGGTCTGCAGGAAGGCGAGCGACACGTACTTCGCCCCGGACTCGGCCGACAGCTGGGCCAGCCCGCCGTCGGTGCTGTCGTAGGCCTCGAAGTACGGCGCGTAGACGTGCGGCGGGAGGATGACGTCGGCGCCGCTGGCGGCGTGCGACGTGGTGGCGGCGCTGGCGGTGGCCGTCGCCGCGGCGGTAGCGATTCCCGCCGCGGCCAGCGCGGCCACGGCGAGGGGGATGAATCGTCTCAAGCGCGGATTCCTTCACTAGTCGGGGGACGAACGAGCGAGGACGATCGCGCCGGCGCGGCTTGGCGGGGCCCGATCGGCATTGATAAAATAGGAAACTTTCCTATTTGTTTATCCGTGCAGGAGCGTAGTCTCGCGCTCGATACGCGTCAAGATGCCCTTCGGTGAAGCTCTCCCCGCCGTCGACTAGCTGCGCCTGCCCGGCCAGCACGGCGGCGAAGTGGCTCTCGGGGACGTTGGCCTCGGCGTGCGGGGTGCGGGTGAGCCCCGGCGCGACCGCGTTGACGGTGACGCCGTCGACGCCGACCTCGACCGCCAGTGCCCGCGTCAGCCCCTGCAGCGCGCCCTTGCTGGTCACGTGCGCGACCATGCCGGGCGGCGGCGCGAACAGCGTCGACGAGGTGACCAGGTCGACGCGGCCCCGGCCGGCCGCGCGCATGGCCGGCAGGAAGGCCTGCAGCTGATGGAAGGCGCCGTCGACGTTGACCCGCATGATCGCCCGCCACTGATCGATGCTCAGGTCGGCGAACGGGCGCATCTGCTGGCGGGCGGCGCAGTGCACGAGGATGCCCGGATCGCCGGACTCGCCTCGGATCTCCTGCGCCGCGCGGGCGACCGCTGCCCGCGGCGCCACCGCTGATCACGGCGCGCCTGCTGAGGTCAAGATTAACGGTCATGGTCACTGATTCTATGGATTGCCCAAACTGATGGGCCAGTTTTGAAGTCGGGTTTCTCATGTGCCTTCCGGGCTCTTTAGGTGCCACCAGCAATCCGAGGGAAAATTGCATTCTGGTTTCCGAGGCGCGCGTTTTGGATATTGACGCGAGGGGGAGACAATTGACTAACCCAAGAAATTGCGCTTTTACCGACGGAGGAATTATGCCGGATACCCCTGAGGCTGAGGAGATCGCGGCAGTTCTCGTCGAGGAGCGTCTCGTCGACCTGCCGGAGCTGGCCGTTGACCAGCCCCTGGTCTCGAGCGGGCTGCTGGACTCGATTGACCTGATCCGGCTGATCGGCAAGCTGGAGGAGCTCTACGGCGCGCGCGTCGGCGATAACGATCTGCGGGCTGAGAACTTCGAGACCTGCCGGTCGATCAGCGGCATGCTGGCCCGCGGCTCGGCGGTTTAGACCGGTGAGCTCCGTGGCCGATCCGATCGAGGCCGCCCTCCGCGATGAGGTCCTTGGCCAGGCGGCAGGACTGACCGGGATGCTGGGCAAGCACATCCCCGGCGCGTTCGCGGACGCCTGGCGGGACTGCGCGAGGGCCGGCCTGCTCGGAATGACCGTGCCGACGGAATTGGGCGGCCGCGGCTATCGGCACGCGCAGGCTCTCACGGCGATGATGGCGCTCGGCTACGGCTGCCGGGATAACGGGTTTGTCTTTTCTCTCGCGACTCACCAGTGGGCATGCGTCGTTCCGCTCTGGCGGTTCGGCGACGACGTGATGCGGCGGGCCTATCTGCCCGGCCTGCTCGACGGCAGCCGGGTCGGGGCGTTCGCCGTGACCGAGGAGACGGCCGGATCCGAGACGGCGGCCATCGCCACGGTCGCCGTCCGGCGCGAGTCAAGGTACGTACTTAACGGAAGCAAGACCTACATCACCAATGCGCCGGTCGCGAACACCGTGCTGCTGTTCGCGCGATCCGCCTCAGGCGGCGGCCACGGTGAGCTGACGGCGTTCCTGCTCGACACCGCGTCGCCGGGCTGCACCGTCGGGCCGCCGATGGACACGTCCGGGCTGCCCGGGGCCCCGCTCGGATCGCTGCGGCTCGAAGACGTGGCCGTGCCTGCGGAGGCTGTGCTCGGCTGCCCGGGCCAGGGCCAGTTCATCCTCGGGGTGGCGATGGAGCTTGAACGCACCTACACCTTCGCGGCCGGTCTCGGCTTCCTGCGCAGAATGCTCGACGAGACGGTGGAGTACACCCGTACCCGGCGGCAGTTCGGCGGACCGGTCTCGCGGTTCCAGGCGATTGCCCATCCGCTCGTGAACGAGCAGGTCAACGCGGAGCTCGCCGAGCTGCTGCTGCGCAAGATCAGCCTGCTGCACGACGAGGGGCGGCGGGCCTACCGCGAGGCGGCGATGGCGAAGCTGATCATCGGCGAAGGGCTGGCCAGGACGGCGCTGCTGGCGTTGCGCTCGCGAGGCGCGCACGGGTTCACATCAGCCGCGGGCAGGGAGGTTAACGACGCGCTCGCAAGCACCATTTACTCCGGCACCTCGGAAATACAGCGAAACATCATCGGCTCCTTCATGGGGCTATAAGGGTAGGCGGCAATGACTAGCTTGGACTTCAAGGATCGCCTTGGGGAGTTCTTCTATTATCCGAAACTGAGCAATGAAGAAGACAGCGTAGACGATCGCAAGACTTTCACCAGTTTTCTTGACCGAGAGCCCGACGACCGGCCCGTTTACATCTACATTCACCTGCCATTCTGCGACTATTTGTGCCACTTCTGCCCATTGTTCAAGACCCTCAACCAAATGACTCCCTATCAGACCAAGAAGCGATTTTTTGACGCCCTCATCGCCGAGATATACCACTACGGAGAATGCAACTTCCTCCGCGGGCGGGCGGTTGCGTGGGTGGAGTTCGGTGGCGGCACCCCGACGTCGGTGGAGCCGGAGTTCCTCGACGCCGTGCTCACGGCGCTGCACGACGCGTTCGATCTCTCGCGCTGCCAGGTGATGACGATGGAGGGCGAGGCGCTGACCCTCCAGGACAGCGCGAAACTGGCGCTGCTGCGCGGTCACGGCGTCAACCGCGTCAGCTACGGCGTCCAGACCTTCAAGGAAGACCTGCGCCGCAGGCTCGGATTGAAGCCGACGATCGCCGACGTGCGCCGGGCGGCGGACGCGGTCCGGGCAGCGGGCATGTCCGAGATCGCGATCGACCTGCTCTACAACCTCCCCGACCAGAGCCAGAAAACCCTGCGCGACGACCTCGCGAGCGCCTTCGCGCTCCGCCCCGACTACATCGACGTGTACTCGCTGACCCTGTGGGAGAACACTCGATTCAAGGCGATGGTCGAGGGCTCAGACCGCTTCACCGCCCTCCCGAGCAATGACCAGAGCATCTCGATGTTCGAAATGCTCAGAACGGTGATGCGCGACAACGGCTACGACGCCCTGCACTCCTTCACCTTCGCGACAGCCGGCCCAAGGCATCCGTATATCGACGGGATCAAGCGGCACCTGCTGGCCGGAGGTCACGCCATCGGGATCGGACCGTCCTCGCGCGGATTCGTGGCCGACCATCAGTACATCAACACGACATCGTTGGAGGACTACATGTCCGCCATCGAGGGTGGCCTGCTGCCCGTGTCACTGGGGGCCCGCTGCACGACGGAGGAGAAGGCCCGCCGGATTATGGTGATGTTCCCGGTCCTGCTGCAGGAGATTCGACTGTCGGACATACCCCAGCGTGAAATCTTCGCCGAGGACATCGACCGGCTCATAGCCGGCGGTTACCTGCGGGAGCAGAACGGCTGGCTGCGGACAACCGATCTGGGAATGACGTGGGCGGGCAACATCTCGCGAGCTTTCTTCAGCACCGACCAGAAGGCGAAGATGACCCGGTCCTACCTCTTCTCCATGCGCGAACGGCTGAACCCGTATAACCAGGACCACGCGGGAATCTCCCGCTGGCCGCTTGACGGGAAAGGCTGACCGGTGGACGTCGGAGCCTCCCCGAGCTCGGCCACGTCCCGGCAGGAACTCCTGGTGGCCTTGGCCGAGCCACTCGATCCGGACGCGGCCGAGGAATTCGCCCGCCTTGTCTTCTTCGTCGACGAGAGCATCGAGGAGTTCGAGCTCGCCTACTCCCCGGACGGGAAGGTCACCGGGGTGCAGGTGATGGTGGCCGACCCAGGGGAAGGACAGCAGGAGCGCCTCGGGCGCCAGTTCAACGCGCTGCTGAGCGGCGACTTCAGCCGCAGGGCGCCGGCCGCGGGCCGCACGCTGTGGCGGGTGGCAGGCGCCCACCAGCCGATCGATGTGTTCGACGATCTGGTT
>DATCGA010000078.1:0-16390 GCA_036509215.1 Trebonia sp. | reverse complement strand
CGTCGTTGCGAACGCCTGCCCCAGCCCTCCGGCCGCGATCACCACGGCCGGCGCGTCGATGACCCCGGCCGACAGCCGCCCGCCGGGCTCGATGACCCCGGCCGCCAGCCCCGCGACCCCGCCGGCGGGGTTCCGCACAATGAGATCAAGCGCGACGGTGCGGTCGAGGATCTCGATCCCGCTGGCCAGCAGCGCGGCCAGCAGCGCCCGGTGCACCTCGGCCCCGGACGCGTCGTCACCGGAATGCACGATCCGGTGGTGGCTGTGCCCGCCCTCGAGTCGCAGCTCGCGGCGGTCGAGCCGCGCGCCGAGCCCGGTCAGCCAGTCGATCACCCCGGGGGCCTCGGCCGCCAGCGACGCCACCACGTCCGGCTCGCACAGCCCCGCGCCCGCGGTCAGCGTGTCGCTGACGTGCGACGCCGGGCTGTCCCCGGGCCCGATGGCCGCCGCCAGGCCGCCCTGCGCGAGCGGCGTCGCCCCGCCGATCAGGTCCTTGGTCACCATCAGCACCCGCAGTCCGGCCTCAGCCGCCGTCAGCGCGACCGAGATCCCGGCCGCACCCGACCCCACGACCACCACATCCGCGTCCCGCCGCCACCGTGCCCGCGCACGCGGCAGCGCCCGAATCACCGGGGTCGCACCAGCCTCGTCAGTCACCGCCACGTCGGCCCGGACTCCGGGTTGGCCGGATGACGGATCGCTGGGTACATCCCCGTGTGCCCAGCGATCCACTATCTTTGCCGTCGCGCTCCCCGGGCCGGTCATCGGGCGCTCGCCGCGAGCGGGGCCGGACCGGTGGCGATCATGGCCTCGACGGCGTTGCGGGCACGGGCTGCGGTCTCCGGGTCGACGTCCACCTCGGTGGTCCCGTCGCGCAGGCACCGCTCGAGCGCCTCGGCCGTGATCATCTTCATGTAGTGGCAGCTCGCGTGGGGGTTCACCGGCTCCCAGCGGACGGCAGGATTGGCCTTGCGGAGCTGGTGCAGCATCCCGGTCTCGGTCGCCACGAGCACCGCCGGGGCGCGGGTGGATCTGGCCGCCGCCAGCATCCCGCCGGTCGACAGCACCCGGGTCCGCTCGGCCGGAAGGTCCCCGGTCCCCGCCTGCCAGAGCGCCGACGTCGAGCAGCCGCACTCCGGGTGCACGAACAGCTCCGCCTCCGGGTTGGCCGCCGCCGCGTCGCGCAGCGCCTGCGGGCTGATCCCCGCGTGCACGTGGCACTCGCCCGCCCAGACGTGCAGGTTCTCCCGGCCGGTGACCCGGCGAACGTGCGCCCCGAGGAACTGGTCGGGCAGGAACAGGACGTCCCTAAAGGCGGGGATCGCGGACACGACCTCGGCCGCGTTGGCCGACGTGCAGCAGACGTCGGCCTCGGCCTTGACCTCGGCGCTCGTGTTCACGTAAGCGACCACGGCCGCGCCCGGGTGCTCGGCCTTCCAGGCGACGAGCTGCTCGACGGTGATGCTGTCGGCCAGGGAGCAGCCCGCTCGCGCGTCCGGTATCAGCACGGTCCGGTCCGGGGCGAGGATCTTCGCCGTTTCCGCCATGAAGTAGACCCCGCACAGCACGATGACCCGGGCGGAGCTGGCCGCCGCGAGCCGGGCCAGCGCCAGCGAGTCGCCCACGTGGTCGGCGACATCCTGGATCTCCGGCCGCTGGTAGTTGTGCGCGAGGATCACCGCCCCGCGCTCCGCCGCCAGCCGTCGCACCCGGTCGGCCCACGTCGGCTCGCCGGCGTCAGCCTGGTGAACCCCTACCGTCTCTCGCGTGTCCCTCATGTTTCCGACTCTAAGTCGAAAACCACAGGTTTTCAACTCTTGGTTAAAAACCAATCGCCGAGCCCAGGCACTCCCGTCCCGCGAGCCCGCGCCCGGACACGATCGCCGGTTCCGGTCACGGCCATGGGACCGACGATCCCGTTACGATGAGCGCGTGCGCAATGACGAAGCCACCGACGAGGCCGTGGGCTGCTTCCGGCACGAGGCGCTCGGGGTGGTGTTCCAGGTACGCCAGCAGCGGCTGTCGGTACTGCTGTGGCGGCGCGCCGAGTCGCCGTTCGACGGAACCTGGGCGCTGCCGGGCGGCCTGCTCGAGGCCGACGAGCGGCTCGGCGCCTCTGCCAGCAGGCATCTCGCCGCGAAGGTCGACATCCCCCAGATCGCGCACCTCGAGCAGCTCGAGACGCGCAGCGACCCGGCCCGCGACCCGGCCGAGCGAGTGCTCGCGACGGCGTACCTGGCGCTGGTCACGCCCGACGCGCGGCCCAGCCTGCCGGCCGACACGGCCTGGCACCTGGTCGACGCGCTGCCGACGACCGCGTTCGACCACGGCTCGATCGTCGGCTCGGCCAGGAACCGGCTGCGGGCCAAGCTCTCCTACACCAACATCGGCTTCGCCCTCGCCCCCGAGACGTTCACCATCTCCCAGCTCCGCGACACCTACGCCGCCGCCCTCGGCCACCCCGTCTCGGCCACCAACCTGCAGCGCATCCTCACCCGCCGAGGCGTCATCGAGCCGACCACCGACGTCTCCCGCCCCACCTCAACCGGCGGCCGCCCCGCGACCCTCTACCGCTTCGCCGCCCGCGAGCTAGTAGTAACCAACCCCTTCGCCGCCTTCCGCCCCCGCCGCACCGCCTAGCCTCGCCCGCACCGTCTGGCCCCCGCCCCACCGCCTAGCCTCGCCCGTCGCGCCCGGCATCTGCCGCACCCCCTGCTGCCCCGTTAGGCCGAAAGATCTAATGGAAGCTTCTTTCCTGACGGAAGAAAAGCACGCTATTCGCGTGCAAAGCTTCCGCGATCACAGACCACCCCGGCCTGTCAACAGATAACAGCAAGAAGCGCCGATGTTGGCGCGCTCGTGTGCCGGCGCGGGAGGCCGGCTGGGCTTGGCTCACCCACCCGTGCCCCTCGCGTCTCACGTGCACCACGGCGTGCGTGCCCGGCCATCACCGTGGGGAGTTGGGGGCACCCCGCGACCCGTATCGCACACGATGACGGATTTATCGCCCCAGCCAGTGACCAAACGGCACACGATGTCCGGCCGGCGTTCGGCAAGGCGCGCCCCGGCGGCCGAGCGGCGCGCACAAAGGGCGAACGTAAACGAAGCAGCCGAGCCCAGACGGCGCACGAACGGGGACGCAACGCCCCAACCACCGGCAATGTGTGACAGGGATCACAGGCGTCCTGTCAAGCCGGCTCGCCGCCGTGACCGTAGTGACTATGACACGCAACGCGAGCAAACGAGGAGCAGACGGGAGACGGTGACGATGAGCGCATCGCTGGGCATTCGGACACCGGGGACGGTCCGGCTCGGCGCCGGGCTCGCTGTCGCGCTGGGGGCGGGGCTGCTGACCGCGGCCTGCAGCAGTTCGGGTTCGAGCAGCTCGTCGGCGCCCGCGTCGTCGGCCGCCAGCCCGGCGGGCGGGTCGGCTAGCTCGGCCGCCGCGGCTGCCGGGTCCGGCCTGGTCATCACCACGAAGTCGGGGTCAGCGGGGGCGTTCCTGACCAATGGTTCCGGGCGGGCGGTCTACCTCTGGATGAAGGACGGGAAAGACTCCTCCGCCTGCGATGGCGCGTGCGCGGGGGCCTGGCCGCCGGTGACCGCGACCGGCGCGGTGTCCGCGTCCGGCGGCGTCACTATGGCCGACCTGTCCACCATCACCAGATCGGGCGGGGCCAAGCAGGTCGTCTACGACGGCCACCCGCTTTACTACTTCTCCGGCGACTCGGGACCTGGCCAGGTCAGCGGGCAGGGCAGCGACGCCTTCGGCGCCAAGTGGTGGCTGGTCGACCCGGCCGGCACCTCGATCACCGCCGCGGTGACGGTCCCCTCGGGCGCCACGCCGCCCGCGCCCGTGCCGTCGACGTCCGTCCACGTCGGTTACTGACTAAAATGACGATGATGGCGACTCCAGCCGAACGGCTGCCCGATGAGACGCTGCTCGCTGGCCTTGGCGCGGGTGACGCCGAGCTGTCGGTCGCGTTCGTCCGACGGTTCCAGGGGCTGGTGTTCGGCGTGGCGCTGAACGTGCTCCGCGACCGGAACGTGGCCGAGGACGTCGCGCAGCAGGCCTTCGAACGGGCCTGGAAGCACGCGCAGATGTTCGACGGGCGGCAGGGAACCGTCCGCGGCTGGCTGACCAGGATCACCCACAACCTGGCGATCGACGTGCTCCGAGGGCGCTCGTCGGCGCCGATGGACCCGAACGACCTGGCGCTGCTGATCACCTCGCTGGCCGACTCCCCGGAGCGGATCGCGGTCGCCAACGACAGCGCCGCCGGGCTCCGCCGCGAACTGAGACGCCTCCCGCCCGAGCAGGCCCGGGCGGTGGCGATGGCCGGCATCTACGGGATGACGGCCCGGCAGGTGGCCGAGTCGGAGGGGGTGCCCGTGGGCACCGCGAAGACCAGGATCAGGTACGGCCTGCAGAAGCTGCGTGCAGCCCTTCTTCCGGAGGACGCAGACGATGAGTGAGTTGAACGACGGGGATGAGGACATGAGCTGCGACGAGTTCGCCGAGGTGGCCGCGGAGTTCGCGCTCGGCGTGCTGACCGGCCGCGAGCGCGCCGCCGCGCTGGCGCACCTGAACGGCTGCGAGTCGTGTCGTGAGCAGGTCCGCGAGCTGACCATGGCGGGGGACGAACTGCTCGCCCTGCTGCCGCCCGCCGAGCCGCCGGCCGGCTTCGAGTCCCGGGTGCTCGACCGCCTCGGCCTCGCCGCTCCCGCCCAGCAGTCGTCGAACGCTCATGACCAGCGGTCATCGGGCGCTCCCGGCCAGCCGCCGTCGGACGTCCGCGTGCTGACCGGCACTGGTACCGGCGCCGGCACTGGCGCCGGCACCGGCGAGCACGCGAAGCGCCGCGCGGACCGGCCAAGCCAGCCAGCCAACCGACCCGACAACCGACCACCCGGCAACCGACCCGACAACGGGCCCGCCAGCCGGCCGCGCAACAGGCTCAGCCGCCGTCTGCTGGCAGCCGCGGCGGTGGCGGTCGCCCTGATCGGGGGAGGCGTCGGCTGGGGGCTGCGCGACGCCACCGTGCCCTCGTCGGCCTCGGCCCAGGCGTCGGCCGCGCTCAGCACCGCCGCGCTCGTCACCAGCGACCACCAGACCGTCGGCCAGGTCTTCGTCTATAACCGCAGCCCGTGGTGGGCCTACATGTCGGTGAACATGGATGTCCTCGGCAACGCCACCGTGACCTGCCAGCTCGAGGACGCCGACGGGCATTTCAAGGACGTCGGGCAGTTCCAGCTCGCCGACGGCTACGGATCCTGGGGCAGTACCCCCTACACCGCCGGCCCAGGCGACATCATCGGCGCCCGCCTGCTGAGCGCGAACGGCACCGTCCTGGCCACCGCCACCTTCCAGTAGCGCCAAGGCCAACGCCCAACGCCAACGCCCAACGCCAACGCCCCAGGCCCAACGCCGTCAGTACGGCCCGTGCCTGGTCATGTCGAGCACGATCGGCACCATCACGATCATGGTGCGGATGCTCGGCGAGACCGGCCCGGTGAACGTCACCGTGTAGTGGTCGGAGGAGGTGAGCAGCTCCTTGCGCAGGCCGGCCCAGGTCTTGCGGATCTGGGCGTACCGCTCGCCCTCGGCCCCGGTGACCGAGAACTGGGTCGCGCCGAGATCCCCGGCCGCCATGCCCGCGACCTGGCCCTGATCGTCGAGCAGGGTGTAGTGCCGCCTGCTGAACTCGATCCGGATCTTGCCGATCAGCTTGCCGTCCGGATCGGTCAGCGCCGCCAGCCAGTTGTTCTCGCTGTCCTGCCTGAGCAGGGTCAGGATCGGCTCGCCGTCCGGCGTCCGCACGGCCAGCGCCCGGGTGCCGGGAACCAGGCCGATCATGGTGTTCAGCACACCCCGGCTCTCCGTCTCGGCGGCGACGGCGAGCAGGTTCTTGTCGGGGTCGAAGATCTCGTATCGGGCACGGCCGGGGAGGACCTTGCCGGGCTGCCGGATGCGCAATTCCCGAAAGGCGAAGGGGTCGTCCACGCCACCGAGTCTACGGCCGGATCACGGTTAGGTCAGGAAAAAGAGGCTCGGAACTGGCCCGCGTCCGACTTCCAGGGCGCCGCCAGCTTGAAGTACGTCAGCTTCGTGCTCGCGACCGGAAACGAGATGCCCGCCGGCGAAATGTAAAGCGCGCGACGTCGAGTCGCAGACGTAGACCTGACCGGTCGCCAGGATCTCGGGCCACCGGCTGGCTGGCCGTCCACCGTTCTCCGGAGGCGCCCAGCAGGCTGACGATCACGGCGACGGGCACCGCCAGGGCTGCCAGGCGGAACCGCCGGCCATGGCCGAGCCGGCAATCGCGACGCGCCGCAAGCGGCTTTTCTTTTAAGGGCGCCTTAGCAGGCCAAAGCCCGGCAATGATGACAATTACCTGCATTATCGCGGTCGTCACCGGGGCCAGAGCCATAGTCGATTCCAGGGGAACCCAAGGTCCGTTCGGAAGAAAAAAGCAGTTATCTCGAACGGGCCGTTGCTCCGCCTGGAGCGGACACCACCGACCGCCTCCTCGGTCGGCGGCCGCCACCGCGGCCGCCCTGAGCTAGGGGATGAGCACGGTCCGCCGGCCGGGCACGTCCGGCGCGGTCCAGGCGGCCTCGACGTCGGCCAGCGGCACCGGGCGGGCGCTGACCGCGATGGTCCCCGCGTCGATCTCCGCCACCAGCGACGGCAGCTCGGCCAGGTAAGCCCGCGGGCTCACCGAGCCCTGCCCGCAGCCCTGAATCCGGAGGTTGGCCGAGCGCAGCGCCGCCGACGGGAGCTCGATGGCCGGCCTGGCGGCGGCGCCGATCTGGATCCAGTCCATCGCCCGGCTGCGGTCGGCGCGGGCGGTGAGCAGGGCCATCATGGCGGCGGCGGCCGGCTCTCCCCACAGGTAGTCGATCACGACGTCGGTCTCGGCGGCCGCCTTCGCCAGCCGGGCGGCGGTCGCCTCGGCGTCGTCATCGAGCGCGACCACCTCGTCCGCGCCGACGGCCGCCAGCGCGGCCAGCCGCTGCGGGTTGCGGCCCGCCCCGACGATCCGGCCCGCGCCCAGCCGCCTGGCCACCTGGACCGCCATCGCCCCGGCGTTGCCGGTGGCGCCGAGCACCAGGACCGACTGGCCGCCCTGCAGCGGAACCCGGCGGCGGAGGGCCACCCAGGCCGACATGGCCGGGTTCATCGCCGCCGCGATCTTCGCGACATCGGCGCCGTCCGGCAGCGGCACCGTGCGCCGGGGATCGACGACCGCCTGCCCCGCCATCGAGCCCCGGACGTCGTCCCGGACTGCGAAGTAGACCAGGCCGCCGGGTAGTCGCGGCCGACGCCGGGCGGCGGGGCATCGACATCTACGCGACCGATCGCGAGGTGGGCAGATAGCCTTTTGTCATGAGATACCTGGTCCAGGAACGGATCTTCTCCCTCAGGGCCGACTTCTGGATCGAGGACGAAGACGGCAACCGCGTCTTCCTCGTCGACGGCCGGGCGCTCAGCCTGCGCGAGACGTTCGAGCTCAAGGACGCCGACGGCAACCTGCTCATCCTCATCCGCAAGAAGATCTTCTCGATGCGCGACACGATGCAGATCGAGAACGGCCAGGGCGTGGTCGCGACCGTCCGCCCGGCGTTCTTCTCGCCCATTCACCACCGCTACGAGATCGACCTCTTCGACGGGACGCGGCTCGAGGCCGTCGGCAGCTTCGCCGACAAGGACTGGGAGCTGAAGGACGGCCACCGGGTCATCGGCCGGATCTCGCGCAAGTGGTTCAGGATCAGGGACACCTACGGGGTCGAGGTCGAGCAGGGCGTCGACGACGCGCTGATCATCGCCATCGCGATCTGCATCGACCGCATCTACGAGGACGAGAAGCGCGAGCGCGAGCATCACGACCACGGCGGCTTCTGACCTCCCTCGCACGATCCGTGTCGGGATATGCGCGGAGGGTATCTGCACTGAGGCGAGCTCAGTGCAGAAAGGACCATCCCATGTCCCATCACCTCGACACGCCGCTGGCGGCGCAGACAGGCCAGCTGCTCATCGACGACCTGTACGTCTTCCCCGGCGAGGGCAGCACGGTCTTCGTGCTCGACGTCAACTCCGACGTCAACGGCCTGCACACCGAGCCGGGGTTCCACCCGGAGGCCCGTTACGAGATCAAGATCCACGTCGACCGGGCCGACTACGAGGAGCTCACCTACCGGGTCGCGTTCGCCGAGCCCGACCCCGACGGCCGGCAGGCGCTGACGCTGCACGCGCTCACCGGCGACCAGGCCCGCGGCGACGCCGGGACCGGCGACCTGGTGCTCGAGGGCCGCACCGGCGAAACGGCGACCGACGGCGGCGTCCGGCTGTGGGCCGGGCACGTCAAGGACTCGTTCTACGTCGACCTGTCGCTGCTGGGGATCGTCAACGGCGCGGTCGCGAACGGGACCGCGGTGGACCTGTCGGGCTGGCAACCGGACCAGGCGAGCAACAGCTTCGACGGCAGCACCGTCCGCACGATCGTGATCGAGGTCCCGCACCAGCACGAGATCCTGCGGCCTGGCACCTCCATCGGCGTCTGGGCGGCCACCAAGCTCGCGACCGACGCGGGCGGCTGGCGCCAGGTCAACCGGGCCGGTCACCCGATGATGTGGCCGATCTTCTGGCCCAACGACGTCCAGTTCACCGATCCCTCCAACACCCGCCACCCGTCGGAGGACTACGCGGCCGACGGCGACCACCTGGCCAGCCACGTCTCGGCCGTGGTGGCCGCGACCGGGACGTCGGCCGAGCCGGACGTGTACGGGCTGACGGTCGCCAGGACGCTGCTGCCGGACGTGCTGCCGTACGTGGTGGGGTCGCCCGCGTCGTTCGGCTTCGTCACCAGGAACGGCCGGACCCTGGCCGACAACGCCCCCGAGGCGATGATGTCCCTGGTGGCGGGGGCGGCCGTGCCGGGCGGGCTGAAGCCGTCGGTGGCCGAGGCCTACCGCTCCGGCCAGTTCCCGTTCCTGACGCCGGCCTGACCGCCCGGCCCGACCGCCCGGCCTGGCCGTCCGATCAAGCCGACCGCGCAAGGGAGCCGATGTCGCCCACCTCGGATGCCATCGGCTCCCCGCCGTTAAAGCCCCTGGCCCCTTACTGGCGGCTGGTCCACTGTGGCCCGGTGACGGCCCAGGCCGAGCTCCAGTTGGCCAGCCGGCGCCGGTCAAGCCCGCGCTGGCACAGCCGGTAGCAGAAGGCGAGCACGGTGGCGGATGCCACGATGACGGCCAGCGCCGCCATCGTCGCGCCGATGGTCATGCCCGCCGCGCCCTGCGGCGGCGGCGCCGGCGCGCCGGTCCGGCCCAGCCACATCTGGACCGACGCCCCGGCCGGCTGGCCGTAGATACCGGGGACGACGTCGGTGGTGAGCAGGCCCGAGCGCGTCGCGCCGTCGCTCAGCGTCCAGGTCGCCATCGCGGTCGCCTGATGCAGGATGGGCGTCTCGGTGACCGCGCCGGGCCAGGACAGCACCGCCACCGTCTGCCGCAGGCTGGCCGCCGTCGCCTGCTCGGTCCGGTAAACGTGGGCCGCCAGCAGCGCGCCGACGAAGACGGCGGCGACGAACGCGGCCATCAGCACCGCTACGATGACGCCCTCGACCCGGTCCGATGATCGGCGCAACTCGTTCCGGCGCAGGAACATCCGCAGCATCCGCAGTGGCAGACCGTCTGCCCGGTGAGAATAACGACCCACCACCTTGATGTCCCCCGTCCGACGCGATGCACTCACGTTTAGCATCACTCAGTGACTGCTCGTGTCGGATCTGTAATTTAACAGGGGTTGCCACCGAGCACCCAGGCGCGCGGCAGCACGGCCGCCTACGGAGGGCGGTCGTCAACAGCGGGGGTGAAAGTCTGGCCTGCTCAGAGGCCATCAAGGGGAGGCGGAGACGGGAATCGAACCCGTGTACAGGGCTTTGCAGGCCACAAGACGTGTCTGAGACGCTATCAGGAGTTATCCCAGTGCACGCCGGAGAACGTGAGGACCGGGATGCTAACGGGCCCCCTGCACAAGCGCCGGAAGGCCCTGTACATCCGCGGGCTGTGCGTCGGGAGATAGCGTTGCCGTCCAGTAAGGGGAGTACATCACAGGCGAGAGCCGGATCAGTTGGCAGAGCATCCGCCTTGTAAGCGGGAAGCCCAACTCCGAGTTGCTAACAAGCGAAATCCCTTACCGCGACGTGAGCGCCGCGGTCCGAGATGCTCGCGATCGGTTGACCGCGGACCTCGGAAAATCGTAACTGGATA
This sequence comes from Trebonia sp., assembly GCA_036509215.1. Taxonomy (GTDB): domain Bacteria; phylum Actinomycetota; class Actinomycetes; order Streptosporangiales; family Streptosporangiaceae; genus Trebonia. The sequence goes on along the minus strand of DATCGA010000078.1, from coordinate 6,115 downwards.
GGTTGCCGTGCGGGCGGTGAAACGGACGCAGGTGCGAATCAATCACCCTGGCATCGACGACCTAATCGCAGACTTGACCTGCCGGTCTTACTCCGCCAAGGCTGCTGGTTCGGCGAGCCTTGGGCGCATCCAGGGGTATGGGTCGCGGATTGGGTTGCGGGCAGAGCGGCGGCGTTCACCGATCTCGCGAAGAACCGGACCCGCGACGTAATGGCGGCCGCGGCCCGTGCCTTTGGCGGCCAGGATGCCGGCGGCGGTGAGCGCGGCCAGATCTCTAGTGGCGCTCTGCTCGGTGACCTCGGCGCGTTTCATGTAGGCGCTGCGCCGTGTCCGGTAGCCGAGGACCGCGTCGTACATGGCGTCCAGGGTCCGCTCATTGAGGCCGCGGGTGGCTGCGAGCGCCTCAAGTTCGGCCCACGTCTGGCCGGCTTCATCGACGCGGCGGGCCAGTGTCTGGGCCTGCATGTGGTGGGCCCGGAGGATGAACGCAAGCCACAAATGGGCGTCGTCACGTGGCTTCCAGGAGCCGTGCCCGGTGTGCGCCAGCGCGCTGTAGTAATCCTCCGTGTTCGCGCCGAGCCACTCTTCAATGCTGGAGAATTCAGGTTCGCCGATGTCTGAACGGCTGAGCACGAGCGTGGCCAGAGCGCGGGCCATCCGCCCGTTGCCGTCACGGAACGGATGGATCATCAACAGATTCAGGTGCGCCATCGCGGAGCGGACGATGGGGTCACTGCCATGCCCCGTGTGCAGGGCGGCCGCGAGCGCCTCCATGAGCGCGGGCACGTCGGCCGCTTCCGGAGCCGTATAGACGACCCTATCCGCCCGCTCGTCATTGACGTAGATGGGTCCCTTCCGGTAGCGGCCGGGAGACTTGGTCAGGTCGTGGCTGAGCATCATGTAGTGCATGGCGCGCAGCTCGGTGGTATCGAACGTGGCATAGTCTGCATCGCTCATGGCGAGGACGTAGCCGAGCGCCTGGCGGTAGCCCTGGATTTCCAGGAACGTCTTCTCATCCGCGCTGAACGGTTCCTCGTCGTCGATGGCCGCCGCCGCGTCATCTTCCGCGACGACATAGCCCTCGATGCTGTTCGACCCCTGGATGTTCCGGGCAAGTGCCGACCGCCTCAGGCCTCCCTCCCAGCGTCGCGGTATCCGGAGCGCATACCGGAGGTCCTTGCGCATCTGGTGGATCTCGCCCAGTACCGCATCGTCCTCGCTGGTGAGCGGCGGTGCCGTGTAGAGGGCCGGATGATGCGATGTTGCATTCATCTCATCATGATAGCTGATCTATGACTAGTTAAACCTATCATCACATCTCTGCGAAAGGGAACCCGGATCGGCCACAGCCGGTGGCGTGCCCGTCCGGGCGATGACAAACGGCGGGTCAGATCAGTACATGTCGCCCATCCGGCGCTTGGCCTCGATTGCGCGCTGCTGCGCCATGTCCGCGCCGTAGCGGTCGAGCATCGCCCGGCTCTTCCACCGGTCAGCCGCATCAGGTCCCCCTCGGACCCGCCATTGGACAGCCAGTCGCTGGCGAACGTGTGCCGGAACATCGGGCCGCGCCGAGTCGGCGTTCGGCGCGCTCCCCGCGAAGAAGTTTGTTAGCCTGCGGGCACTCCAGGTGACGCCCACCCTCAACCCGGGCGTCTCGCTGCTAGAGCCATCGTTTCGAACGCGTTACAGACACCGCCCGCTAGCGACCCGCGGCACAGCCACATCGACCTGTGGCAGCGGGAGATCACCGTGCGGGGCAAGGGCGGCAAGCCCAGAATCGTGAAGATCAGCTACGACGTCGGCCCGGACCGTGGACCGGTACCTGCGCGTCCGGGCCCGGCTCCCGCAGGCCTGGCGCTCAACGGCTGGTCCTCCCCACAGATGCTCACCCGCTAGGGCGCCAGTGCCCGCAGCGCCCGCGCCCGGCGCACCTACGACCGCATCACGACCGATAACCCGTAGCGGCCGCGGCAACGGTAACCCACTATCACCACCGAGCCTGACGACACGCGCCGCGAGCGCGACATCGGGCCCGATGCCGGACGCTGGCCGCTTCTGGTAGCGAAGACTATGCCGGGGACCTCAGCCATGGCGCCGCCCGTGTCCGCGTGCGGCGACGGGTCGGCTCATACAGGGACTCGGACAGGGGCGGGTGAAGCGCGTATCCCCGGGATCAGCAGCAGGCCGCGGCAGGCTGTGCGGTGCCGCCGGCCTCTGCGGCGGGTGCGCAGCAGAGGGAGTCGGCGGTCTTGGCGAGGGTGTCGGCGTCGCCTTTGACGACGTAGACCTCCCAGGGCTCGTCGCCGGGGCCGGTGACCCAGACTTTGTCCTGGACGGCGTAGCAGCAGGCGGTGTTTTCCTCGGTCGCGGTGGGCAGGCCCTCGGCGGCTAGGCGGGCGGTGGCGGCGGTGACCTCGTCGGCGGTCTGGACTTCGACGCCGAGGTGGTCCATGCGGGTGGGCTCGCCGGGGGTTCCCTCGATGAGGACGAGCTTGAGCGGGGGCTCGGCGATCGCGAAGTTGGCGTAGCCGGGGCGGCGCTTGGCGGGCTGCGCGCCGAACAGCTTGGTGTAGAAGGCGATGGAGCCTTCGAGGTCGGCGACGCGGAGCGCGAGCTGGACGCGGGACATGAGGCTCTCCCTTGCGAGACTGCCGGACGTTGGTTAAAGGGGTCTCTAACTAGCGGTCGTGGCCAGTTTGCGCTCCTGCTTAAAGATGTGTCAAATTAGATGGGTGGTTAACCAGAGGCTGCTGCCGTTGATCGGGCCGGGCGCGGACGAGTGCTGCGCGCCGCTGGCGCGCGAGCCGCTGCCGCAGGCGGGGGCGGACGAGCTGGCGCCGCTGTTCAGGGCGGTCGCGGACCCGATGCGGCTGCGGCTGCTGTCGCTGATCGCCTGCCACGACGGCGGGGAGTCGTGCGTGTGCGACCTGCTCGAGGCGTTCGACGTGACCGCCCCGTCGGTCAGCTACCACCTCAAGATCTTGCGCGAGGCCGGGCTGATCAGCTCCGAGCGGCGCGGCACCTGGGTGTACTACCGGGTCAACCCGGAGGTGATGGCGCGGATGTCGGCGGTCCTGGCCCCGCCCGCGTCTGACTGCTGACCCCGAACCCGCCGCGGAGGGCCGCCATGCTCAAGGACCAGCCATCGGACACGCCGGCCGCGGCCGCGATGGCCGCGGCGTCCCCGCCGGCCGGGGTCGTCATCCGGCCGATGGAGCCGGCCGGCGCCGGCCAGGTGCTGGCGGTCTACCAGGCCGGGCTGGGCACCGGCCAGGCCAGCTTCGAGACGGCGGCGCCCGACTGGGAGGCGTTCGACGCGGCGAAGCTGCCGGGGCACCGGTTCACCGCCGCCGACGCTGACGGGCGGGTGCTGGGCTGGGTCGCGGTTTCCCCGGTCTCGGCCCGGCGCGTGTACGCGGGGGTCGTCGAGCACAGCGTCTACGTCCTGCCGGGGTGGCACCGCCGGGGGATCGGCGCGGCGCTGCTCCGGGCGCTCATCGGCTCCACGGAGGCGGCGGGGATCTGGGCCATCCAGAGCAGCCTGTTCCCGGAGAACACCGCCAGCCTGCGCCTGCACCAGCAGGCCGGGTTCCGCGTCGTCGGGACCCGCGAGCGGATCGCCCGCCACCACGGCCGGTGGCGCGACACCGTGATCGTGGAACGGCGCAGCCCCACCGCCGGGACCGGGTGAGGTCCCTCACCCGGCGCGAACGCCCGGGCCTGGCTCCGTGGTTTCAGGCGGCGGGCGCGCGGAGCAGCTCGCTGGCCGCCAGCAGCGCTTGCGGGACGACCCGGTAGTAGTTCCACTTGCCGCGCTGCTCGCGGGTCACGAGGCCGGCCTCGACGAGCTGCTTCATGTGGAAGGACACGGTCGGCTGGGACAGGCCGACCGGGGCGGTGAGGTCGCAGATGCACGCCTCGCCGCCGTCGGCGGCGGCGATCAGCGACAGCAGCCGGACCCGGTGCCGGTCGCCGAGCGCCCGGAACACCCGGGCGATCCGCTCGGCGGCCTCCTCGTCGAGCGCGCCGCCGGTCAGCGGCGAGCAGCAGGCGGGCAGGCCGCCGCCGAGGAGGGGCAGTGCCTGTGTCGGCATGGCTTGATCCTACCTGTCCGATTGACTTTTCTCGATGCATCGAGCATAGTCGATGCATCGAGAAAAGTGAATGGGAGAAACTGTGATGAGCGAACTGCCCGTCGTGGTGATCGGGGCCGGCCCGCAGGGGCTCGCCGCCGCCGCGCACCTGCTCGAGCGCGGAATAGAGCCGCTGGTACTGGAGGCGGGCGACGGGCCGGCGTCCGCCGTCGCCGAGTGGGGGCACGTCCGGCTGTTCTCGCCGTGGCCGGAACTGGTCGACCCGGCCGCGGAGCGGCTGCTCGCCCCCGGCGGGTGGGCATTGCCCAGCCGGGGCTACCCGACCGGCGCCGAGTGGGTCGCCGGGTACCTGCGCCCGCTCGCGGAGGCGCTCGGCGCCAGGGTCCTGCTCGGGACCAGGGTGACCGGGGTGTCCCGCCAGGGCCGCGACCGCCTCGTCGACGCGGGCCGCTACGACCAGCCGTTCACCGTGCACATCACCGGCCAGGACGGGAACGAGCGCAAGCTGGACGCGCGGGCGGTCATCGACGCGTCGGGCACGTGGCGGCAGCCGAACCCGGCCGGCGCGGACGGGCTGCCCGCCCTCGGCGAGCGTGCCGCCGCGGCACGGGGCCTGGTCGGGTACCAGATCCCCGACTTCGCCGCCCCGGAGCCGTTCGCGGGCAGGCACACCGTCGTCCTGGGCGCCGGCCACTCCGCGGCCACCGCGGTCATCGAGCTGGCCCGCATCGCCCGGGCGAACCCGGGCACCCGGGTCACCTGGGCGCTGCGCCGCGCCGCCGCGAGCGCCGCGACCGCCGGCAGCGCCACCGACGGGCTGCCCGAGCGCGGCGCCCTCGGGATCCGCGCGGCCAAGGCGGTGGACGAGGGCACCGTCACCCTGGCGACCGGGTTCCGCACCGAGCGGATCCGCCAGGACAGCACCGGGAAGGCGGTGCTGACGGCGGAGGACGGGCGGGAGCTGCCCCCGGCCGACACGGTGGTGGTCCTGACCGGCTTCAGGCCAGGCCTGGAATTCCTCTCGGAGCTGCGCCTCGACCTGGACCCGGTGCTCCAGGCGCCCCGGAGGATCGCGCCTTCCATCGACCCGAACGTCCACTCCTGCGGCACCGCGACTCCCACCCTGGCGGCCGACCTCGCGCAGCCCGAGCCCGGCCTGTACCTGGTGGGGATGAAGTCCTACGGCCGCGCGCCGACGTTCCTGGCGATGACCGGGTACGAGCAGGTCCGCAGCGTGGCCGCCGAGCTGGCGGGTGACCACGAGGCGGCCGGCCGGGTCGAGCTCGTGCTGCCCGACACCGGCGTTTGCGGCGGCGCCGGCCTGTTCGACGACCCGGACGGCGCCAGCGGCGGCGCGTGCTGCGCGCCCGCCCCGCAGGTGCTGCAGATCGGCCTCTCCCCAGCCCGCGGCTGAGACCGATGGCGCAGGCCCCTGCGGCTGAGACCCCAGCTAAAGGGCAGGCCGCCGGGGACGCGCCAGCATTCGGCGGTGGCCGGCGGCGGGCCCTCGCCGCGCTGTGCGTGACCGAGATCGTCTCCTACGGGGTGATCTACTACGCGTTCCCCGTCCTGGCCGGGCAGATCACGGCGAGCACCGGCTGGTCCCGCACCGCAATCACGCTGGCCTACTCGGCCGGGAACCTGGCCGGGGCGCTGGCCGGCATCCCGGTCGGCCGGTTCCTCCAGCGCCGCGGCCCGCGCCCGGTGATGACCGCCGGCAGCGTCCTCGGCGCCCTGGCGGTGGCCGGGATCGCCGCGGCGCCGGACTACGGCCTGTTCGCCGCGGCGTGGCTGGCCGCCGGGATCGCGAGCGCCGGCTTTTACTACCCGCCGGCGTTCGCCGCGCTGACCACCTGGTACGGGCCGAGGCGGGTCGCGGCGCTGACCACCCTGACGCTGGCGGCCGGGTTCGCCAGCACGATCTTCGCGCCGCTCGCCTCGGCGCTGTCCGCCCCGCTGGGCTGGCGCGGCACCTACCTGCTGCTGGCCGGCATCCTCGCGGCCGTCACGATCCCGGCGCA
>DATCGA010000077.1:0-35213 GCA_036509215.1 Trebonia sp. | reverse complement strand
ATGGACTTGATCAGGCCGATCGTCGCGACCTGGGTCAGGTCGTCGAGCCACTCGCCGCGGTTGCGGAACCGCCGGGCGAGGTACTCGACCAGCGGCAGGTGCAGCTCTACCAGCGTCGATCTGATCTTCGCGCGCTCGGGGTCGTCGGCCGGCAGCTTGGACAGCCGCTGGAACAGCTCCCTCGCCTGCGTCCGGTCCGGCGAGGAGTGCTCGGACCGCGCCGGGACCGGCGCGGGATCCTCGCTCACCGCCACCTCGAACTCTTCGGTCACCTGGACCTCGTATTCGCTACTCACCCGGATCCCTACCCGCCCCGGCGCTTGGCGAGGACGATGGAGACCCGGTCGTCCGGGCCGACCTTTGAGTCCACGCTCCCGGCCAGCGCGGACAGCACGGTCCAGGCGAAGGTGTCGCGGGCAGGCATCCTGGCCTGCGCCGCGGTCACCGACACGGTGATCTTCACCTGGTCAGTGCCGAGCTCGAAGACGCATTCCAGGTCGGTGCCGGGAATGGCCTGGGCCAGCAGCATCGCGCAGGCCTCGTCGATGGCGATTCGCAGATCCTCGATCTCGTCGAGGGTGAAGTCGAGCCGGGCGGCGAGCCCGGCGGCGGCGGTGCGCAGCACGGAGAGGTAGGCGCTCTCGGCTGGCATCTTGACCTGCACGTAGTCGGCGGTATCCCGGTCCCCCGGGGGCGCGGTCGTCGCGGCGGTGTCTTCGGTCACGTCTCTCCGTCGGTGAGCTCACTGGCCGGCGTTATGCCGGCCACTGATTGCAACTTACCGTCATCAGGGTACGGAACGCGGCAGCGCCGCCCCGGTACCGGGACGGCGCTGCCCTTTTGATGCCGGTGTGACCGTCAGGCCTGCTTGGTCTCCCAGAAGATCTTGGAGATCTCCTCGATCTTGGCGAGCAGCTTGTCGGCCGTGGCCACGTCGTTCGAGCCCTTGGTACCGCCCGCCCCGGCCAGCTTGGTGGCCTCGTTGAAGAGCGTGTTGAGCTGCGGGTACTTCTCGAAGTGGGGCGCCTTGAAGTAGTCCGTCCACAGCACCCACAGGTGGTGCTTGACGAGCTCCGAGCGCTGCTCCTTGATGATCAGCGCGCGGACCCGGAACGCCGGGTCCTCGTTGGCGGCGTACTTCTCTGCGATGGCCTTCACGGACTGCGCCTCGATCATGGCCTGCGCGGGGTCGTAGACGCCGCAGGGCAGGTCGCAGTGAGCATGGGCGACGGACTTCGGCGCGAGCAGACGGGTGAGCAGCCTCATCGATTCCCTTTCTCCGTACCAGATCAGTAAGGTTTCACTCCTGACACTACTCGTGTGGCCGGGAGGTAAACGTGCGCGCCCGCCCGAACCGCCGGCCGGTCATGCGGGTGGCGGTCGCGGAGGAATCCATGACCCCCGCGCTGCGCCCAGGCGACTGGCTGCTGGCGTGGCGCGGCGGCCGGGTCCGCCCCGGCCGGGTGGTGCTCGCCTGGCATCCTCAGCGTCCGGGGTTCCTGCTGGTGAAGCGGGTCGCGTGGCGCGAGGCGGGCGGCTGGTGGCTGGCCTCGGACAACCCGGTCGCGGGGGCGGTCGACAGCGCCCGCTTCGGCCCGGTGCCCGCGGAGCTGATCGTCGCGGTGGTGCTGGTCCGCTACTGGCCGGTCCGTCGCCGCCGGTAGGCGATTTCGGAGTCAGCGGGAACGGGGCGTGGCTCACCGGAAACGCAAGGACCCCGCTCTTGCGGAGCGGGGCCCTTCTAACGGTGCGGTGCCTACTGCGACTAGAGGGTGGGCGGGGGCACGTCCTCTTCCCCGGACTGCGCGCCGACCAGCTCGAGCATGCCCTCACGAGGCAGCCTGACGGCAACCGCCCAGAAGTAGATGGCGAGGCTGAACGCCGCGATGATCAGCAAGTCGTACCAGAGGCCGATCGTGTTGGTGTTGGTGGGCGCCAGCGGGGTCGACGAGGACTGGCCGCTGTACTGGCCGAGCCACGAGATGACGCCCATGCCGATCAGGTAGACCGGCAGCCAGCTGGCCGACCTGAGGGACTGCGCGGAGAACACCTTCGGTCGCTGCGGGTCGAACATCATGCAGATTCCGATGATGACGTAGCCGATGACGATGCAGATGCCGAGCTTCCAGATCACGATGAAGCCGGACCAGTAGATGATGAAGTTGGCGATGATGAACCCGAGCGGGGCCCAGACCCAGGCGGCGGCCAGCCGGTAGGGCCGGACGGCCTCCGGCACCTGCCTGCGGAACGCGGCGAGGGACAGCGGAGCGCCCGCGTACATCAGCACCGAGGCGCCGGTCACCAGGCCGACCAGCGCGTGCCAGCTCGGGAACGGCAGCAGGAAGACCAGGCCGCCCACGAACGACAGGATCAGGCTGGTCCACGGCACGCCGCGGCTGTCGGTCTTGGTGAGGATCGGCGGGAAGTACCGGTTGCGGCCCAGGCCGTAGCTGACCCGGGAGCCCGAGGTCTGGTAGATCAGGCCGGTGCCGAACGGGGAGATGATCGCGTCGAGCCGGAGGACGAACGCCAGCCAGGAAAGGCCGACGACGCCGGCCAGGCCGGCGAACGGCCCGGAGTTGATGGTGGAGATCGTGCTGTTGCAGGTGCCGGTGGCCGGGCAGGCCAGGCCGGTCCAGCCGTGGCTGAGGGTCAGCACGGACGGGTCCATCGCGGCGATGAAGACGATCTGCAGCAGGATGTAGATGGCGGTGCCGATGGCGACTGCGGTGATGATGGCCCGCGGCAGGTTCCGCTGCGCGTTCTTGATCTCGCCTGCGAGCTGGTCAGCCTGCTCGAAGCCGAGGTAGGAGAACACGACGCCGGCGCCGACGACGGCCGAGAGCACGCCCTTGATGCCGGTCGGCATGAACCCGCCGCTGTTCGCGGACGAGCCGAAGTTGCCGCTGTGGAACTTGAACAGCAGAACGACGATGGTGAGCACCGGGATGGCGATCTTCCACCACATGAGCCCGCTGTTGATGTTCGACAGCCACTTGATGCCGACGAAGTTCAGCCCGGTGAAGAGGATCATCAGCACGACGCACATGATGAAGCCAGTGGTCGTGACGTTCTTCGAGGTGGGGTTGTAGAGGGCGGGCCACCAGTGCGACCCGTAGTTCATCACCGCGAAGCACTCGATCGGCGCGACGGTCACGGCCTGCAGCCAGGAGAAGAAGCCGAAGGACATGCCCGCGAGGGAGCCGAACGCGAAGTGGGGGAAGCGCGCGGTGCCGCCTGATACCGGGTACATTGCGCCGAGCTCGGCGTGAATCAGGGCGAGGATGACGACCGCGACGCCGCCGATGACCCAGGCGATGATCGCCGCCGGGCCGGCGGCCTGCGCGGCGTACAGCGCGCCGAACAGCCAGCCGGAGCCGATGATCGAGCTCTCCGACGCCCAGACGGCGCCGATGAAGCCCATCTCTCGTTTCAGTCCGACGTCGGTCGGACTGGTGACAGTGGCTCCGGCAGAGCCAGTCTCAGTTGCCATGATCGATAGCTCTTTTCTCGTTTCGACCGTGCCCCGGGGGGCTTGCCACTCGCTCGGCGAGGGTGCGCTTCAGCGAGTGAACTTGTATATAAGCAGGGTGAGAACATCGTAGGGACGAACTACATCCTTCGGAAGTGCCGTTCTGATGCGGTTTTATAACGCAGGTCACAGCCTGTGCCGTTGTCCCACAGCCGGCATAATGACATCCCGGTCTCGTCACGTCCCGGTGTCCTGGGAATTACCTGCCTGTTTCGGCTTATTTGGTTTGTGGCAGGCGCATTCGGGGGACCTCACAATCACCACAGCTTGTGAAAGCATTCACGAGCATTGGGCCGAGAGTTTGCCCGCGGTGACCATTCGGTTCTGCCGCTAAACCGGGCTAGGCGTCTTCGCCGCGCTTGCGGGCCCGGTAGGCGGTGACGTTGGCCCGGCTGGCGCAGCGGTCCGAGCAGTACCGGCGGGTGCGGTTGACCGAGGTGTCGACGAAGACCCCCTGGCAGGGCGCCGCCTGGCAGACCCCGAACCGGTCGAGGCCGAGGTCGGCCAGGCGGACGGCGAGCCCCATGGCCGCGCCCGCGGCGTACTTGTCGGACATCGAGCCGCTCTCGGTGTAGTGCACGTGCCAGGTCTGCCCGTCGTGACCGGAGAGCTGCGGGTGGACCGGGTACTGGATGAGCAGCTCGTTCAGCCGGGCCGCGGCCTCGTCGCCGTTCTCCTGCGAGCAGGCGACGAAGAAGCCGCGGAACTCATCGCGGAGCATGAGCAGCGTCTCCAGGTCGGCGCGGGTCATGCCGTGGTTCAGGTGCTCCCGGTCGGACACGAGCGCGCGCAGTCCGTCCATCGACGTCAGCAGGTCGCCGCCCTCGTGGCCGAGGCCGGTGGTGTTCACGAGTCGGACGGCGAGTTCGGCGTAAGACGACAGGTCCACGCGGGATCCCTCGCTGCGGTGGGTCAGATGTAATAGGCTGTTGGTGCTGCTGAGTATTACACAGAACGACGCTCGCAGCGCAGTGCACAATGTACCAACGGGTAACCCCCGTACCTACAGTGATCACCGTCCGTCAGGGCGTGTCGGCCGCGCACCCCGCTGCCGTGAGTCCAGGGCACTTGATCCTTCGCATGTCTTCCCTTGCTTTGGGGGTTACCGTGGCCGACAAGGCTGCCTCTTTCCGTACTCAGACTTCCTACGACGCTGACCCGGTCTTCGTGATGCACCGGGGCGGCAAGATCGGCGTCGAGACCACCGTGGAGGTGCCGGACCGGGCCGCGCTCGCGATGGCCTACACCCCGGGCGTCGCCCGCGTCTGCAGCGCCATCGCCGACCAGCCCGAGCTGGCGGGCGAGTACACCTGGACCGGCAACACGGTCGCGGTGGTGAGCGACGGGACCGCCGTGCTCGGCCTCGGCGACATCGGCCCGGCCGCCGCGATGCCGGTCATGGAGGGCAAGGCGCTGCTGTTCAAGAAGTTCGCGGGCATCAACGCGGTGCCGATCTGCATCGACGTCACCGACGTGGACGCGGTGGTGGCGGTGGTGACCGCGCTCGCCCCGAGCTTCGGCGGCATCAACCTGGAGGACATCTCCGCGCCCCGCTGCTTCGAGATCGAGGACCGGCTGCGGGCCGCCCTCGACATCCCGGTGATGCACGACGACCAGCACGGCACCGCGATCGTGGCGCTGGCCGCGCTGCGCTCGGCCGGGCGGGTCGTCGGCAAGGACCTGGGCGCGATGCGGGCCGTGGTCTGCGGCGCCGGCGCGTCCGGCATCGCAGTCTCCAAGATCCTGCTGGCGGCGGGCATCGGCGAGATCGCGGTGGCCGACAGCAAGGGCATGATCTACGACGGCCGCGACGGGCTCAACCCGGTCAAGGCCGAGCTCGCGCGGGTGACCAACGGCTCCGGCTTCGCGGGCGCGCCCGAGGCGGCGCTGCGCGGCGCGGACGTCTTCATCGGGCTGTCGGGCGCGACGCTGCCCGAGGACGCCCTCGCCCGGATGGCGCCCGGCGCGGTGGCGTTCCTGCTCTCCAACCCCGAGCCGGAGATCCACCCGGATGTTGCACGGCGGCACGCGGCCGTGGTCGCGACCGGGCGCAGCGACTTCCCCAACCAGATCAACAACTCGCTCGCCTTCCCCGGCGTCTTCCGCGCCGCCCTCGACGTCCGCGCGACCGCGATCACCGAGAACATGAAGCTGGCGGCGGCCGACGCGATCGCCGCCCTGGTCGGCGACGACGCCGGGCCCGACTACGTCATCCCGAGCCAGTTCGACGAGCGGGTCGCCCCGGCCGTCGCCGCCGCCGTGGCCGCCCAGGCCCGCCTGGACGGGGTGGCCCGCCGCTAGCGGCCTTCACGCGCGGGGTGGGCGGCCGATAGGGTCGTGATCATGCTTGCCGCCTACGCCGCGCGTATCGACGCAGACAATCCGCTGAACGGGCTGGAGACGGGGGAGCGGCCGGACCCCGAGCCGTCCGACGGCTGGGCCACGGTCGCCGTCAAGGCCACCGCGCTCAACCACCACGACGTCTGGTCGCTGCGCGGCGTCGGGCTGCCCGCCGACCGGCTGCCGATGATCCTCGGCTGCGACGCGGCCGGGGTCGACGAAGACGGCAACGAGGTAGTCGTGCACGCGGTGATCGGCGACGCCGCCGCCGGCGGCGGCGACGAGACCCTCGACCCGCGCCGCTCGCTGCTGTCGGAGGTGCACCAGGGCACGTTCGCCGAGAGGGTCGCCGTCCCGAAGCGGAACCTGGTGCCCAAGCCGGCCGCGCTCTCGTTCGAGGAGGCGGCCTGCCTGCCGACCGCGTACCTGACCGCGTACCGGATGCTGTTCGACAAGTCGGGCGCCCAGCCCGGCGCGACGATCCTCGTCCAGGGCGCCAGCGGCGGCGTCGCCACCGCGCTGATCCTGCTCGGCCGCGCGGCCGGCTACCGGATCTGGGTGACCAGCCGGAGCGAGGCCAAGCGCGACGCGGCGCTCAAGCTCGGCGCCGACGCGGCGTTCGCCACCGGCGCCCGGCTGCCGGAGCGGGTCGACGTCGTGATGGAGACCGTCGGCCAGGCGACCTGGTCCCACTCGGTCCGCGCGCTCAAGCCCGGCGGCCGCATCGTCATCTCCGGCGCCACCAGCGGCGACGTCCCGCCCGCCGAGCTCACCAGGATCTTCTTCAGCCAGCTGTCGGTCGTGGGCTCCACCATGGGCACCCGTGACCAGCTCGGCCGGCTCCTGCGCTTCTGCGAGCAGACCGGCACCCGCCCCCTCATCGACCGAGTCCTCCCGCTAGCGGACGCCCCGGCCGGCTTCGCCGCCATGATCGACGGCGCTCACACCGGCAAGATCGTCTTCACGCCCTAGCGGTTTGGGTGTCGCTGGGGCTTGCGGCGGACGCTCGCGGCGCCCCGCTTCACCCAGTGGCGGCTTCGGCGAGCGCCGACCGCCATCATCGTGTTCCGTTGTGGTCGTCGTTCCGGCGTGCCGGCCATCATTGTGTTCCGTTGGGGGCAGCCCGCGACCCGAACCGCACACAATAACCCCCAAACCCCGCACACCCCCAGCCAAAGAGGCCCAAGCGACGCCTGTTACAGACCGAGTTTCGCCCGACGAGGTGAGGCCGGGTCTCTCTGTTGGGAGGCCGGCGCGGGCGTTGTGTGGAGAGGGCTTGCACCCGCGTCGAGGCCGGGAACGCCAGCGCCAGCCCCAAAACAGCCACCTGAGCCTGACAACGCCGGCGTCAGCCCCCAAAAGAGACACCTGAGCCTGACAACGCCGGCGTCAGCCCGCCAGACGCCCAAGCCTTGCTAACCAGGCACCCCTGCTGACCAGAGAGGGTTGGGGCGCTGGGAAATCTCAGCCGGCCTTCCGCAGGAGAGCCGGATGAAATTTGCCCTCGCCGCCCAGCCCGACCTGGCTCTTGACCTGGCTCTTGACCTGGCTCTTGACCTTGACCTAAGAGTCCTTGACCTCAGGCTCGTCAGCCTTAGGCGGCGCATCCGACGCCCCTGAGGTGTTCATCGGCCCGATTACTTCGGTCCGTATCCGCTCCAGCGTGTCGGAGAGGATGTCGCGCAGGGCGGGGATGACCTCGCTGCCGAGCACGCTGCTCGAGTCCCAGGCGACCGAGCGCAGGTCGGTCACGAACTCCCTCGCCAGGCGCTCGAAGTCGCGCAGGGCGCCCAGGTCGTGGGCGCGGCCCGGCCGCTCGTTCCAGTGGCTCCACTCGCTCCAGTTACCCCAGCCGCTCCACTGCTCGCGGGCGTCAACGCGGAGCTGGGCGGCCTCCTCGCGCAGCCGCTGCGCGTGGCTGCGGGCCTCGTCGCGCGCCTGCCGGGCGCGCTCGCGGGTCTGCCTGGCTTGCGTCCAGGCGCCCTCCTTGGCCTGCCTGGCTTGCTCGCGGGCGGCGTCGGCGGCCTCGCGGGCGGCCTCGGCCGCGTCGCGGGCGGTGTCGCGCTCGTTCTGCCGCACCTCGCGGGCGGCCCTGGTCAGCTCCTCGCGCAGGCTGCGGACGGTGGCCCTGACGTCCTCGCCGAACTCGCGGGCGATGTCGCTGACCGACTCCGACAGCTCCTCCTCGAGCTCGTCGAGCTCGGCCCCGCGGCTGCGCAGCTCCTCGCGGCCGGCCTCCGTGATCCGGTAGACCTTGCGCCCGCTCTCCTCGTCGTGGGTGACCAGGCCCTCGTCCTCGAGCCGGGCCAGCCGCGGGTAGATCGTGCCCGGGGAGGGGGCGTAGACGCCCATGAACCGGTCCCGCAGCAGCCGGATTACCTCATAGCCGTGCCTCGGCTCCTCGTCGAGCAGGCGCAGCAGGTACAGCCGGAGTCGTCCATGGCGGAAAACCGGGGTCATCGGGTCTCGCTCTCTTTTCCTTCCCGGCGCAGACGCCGCAGTAGCGTCACCGAGCCGGACATAGTGCTGACGGACACACGCCCGGTACCTGCACCTACGTTACCGCTTACGGTATGTGAGGCGGGTGCCTTGACCGCGCGGAGCGTCTCGAACTCGCTGCGAACCGCCCCCGAGGTGGAGTGCAGGCGCACCTGGGCGTCGCTTCCCTCGGGCAGCCGCAGCGTCACGTCGCCGGACAGCGTGCTGACGTGCACGTCGCCCCCGGCCCGGAGCGTGACATCGGCCGCGATCTGGCCGCTCATGGTGTTCGCCTCGAGGCGGTCGAGCCAGCCGTCGGCCAGCACCAGCCCGCCCGACATGGACTGGAAGCGGACCTCGCCGTCGATGTCGCGCGCGGCGATCTCGCCCGACATGGTCTCCGCCTCCACGTTCCCGGTGACGCCGTCCAGGGTGACCTCGCCGGACATCCCCTTCACGGCCGCGCCTGAGCGCAGGCCGGAGACGATCGCCGACGCGCTGAGCACGCCGAGCTGGATCGGGCAGTCGGCGGGCACGGTGATCGTCACCGCGACCTTGTCGTTCTTCGGTTTCAGGAAGCTGAGCAGCCCTTCCCAGGTCAGCGACTCGTAGCTGACGGTCAGCTCGCCGCCTTCCTGGGTGAGGAGAAGCGGACGGCCCTTGAGCTCGGTGACCGTGACCGACGGCCGGTCATCGGAGGCGAGGACCGCCACCGACCCGGCCATCAGGCGCACGTTCAGCGCGGTGACGCCGTCGAAGTCCAGGCGCTTGGGCGCGTCGACAGTCCAGCTTGGCATGGCAAGTCCTCCCGGGCGGCACCTTCACCTTCAACCACGATATATCGCGTCTTGGAAAAGTCAAGATGTATCGCGTTTACGGCCGACCAAGGGGCGAAGGCACGGTCCGTTCGAGATGACTGCCTTGTGCTTTTGCTTTTTACTCGTCTTCCGATTCGCCGTCCGGGTCGCCGTCGGAGTCGGCCCGGGCGAGCCACTTGGCCAGCCGGTCGACGGCGGTCTCGAACTCGGGATTGAGGTCCACGAAGTCCCGCAGCCGCCCGGCCAGCCAGGCCATGGTGACCTGCTCGTCGCCGCGGCGCTCGTCGAGTTCCTCGATCCCGGCGTCGGTGAAGTACATCGCTAGCCCTCCGTTGGGATAGCCGTCTCGATCAGTTCACGGTGGGAGGAGAGGTGCATCTTGGCCGAGCCGTACGCGGGCGCGGAGCTCGCGGGCAGCGTGACCGCCGACAGCGGCCGGGCGAGCAGTTGCGGCAGGCGCAGCGCCATCCTCGGCCAGGCGCCCTGGTTCTCCGGCTCTTCCTGCGCCCAGACGAGCTCGGCGTCGGCCGGGTACCGGGAGAGCTCGGCCCGCAGCTGCTCGTGCGGGATCGGGTAGAGCTGCTCGACCCGGACGATCGCGGTCGAGTACGCGTTCGCCTTGTTCCGGTACTCGGCCAGGTCGTAGTAGAACTTGCCGGAGCACAGCACCACCCGGCGGACGGCCGAGGCGTCGAAGCCGGCCGGCTCGCCGATCATCGGCTGGAACGCGCCGCTGGTGAAGTCGGCCGTCGCGGACGTGGCCGCCTTGGCCCGCAGGATCGACTTCGGGGTGAAGACGATCAGCGGCTTGTGCCGGCCCGACAGCGCCTGCCACCGCAGCAGGTGGAAGTAGTTGGCGGGCGTCGTCGGCAGCGCCACCGTCATGTTGTCCTGCGCGCACAGCGCCAGGAACCGCTCGATCCGGGCCGAGGAGTGGTCCGGGCCCTGGCCCTCGTAGCCGTGCGGCAGCAGCAGCACGACGCTGGACTTCTGGCCCCACTTCTGCTCGCCGGAGCTGATGAACTCGTCGATGATCGTCTGGGCGCCGTCGGCGAAGTCGCCGAACTGCGCCTCCCAGGCGACGAGCGCGTCGGGCCGGGCGACCGAGTAGCCGTACTCGAATCCCATCGCGGCGAACTCCGACAGCAGCGAGTCGTAGACGAAGAACCGCGCGTGGCCGTTGTCGAGCCGCTTGAGCGGCGTGTAGTCGGCGCCGGTGTGCCGGTCGACCAGCACCGCGTGCCGCTGGCCGAAGGTGCCGCGCCGGGTGTCCTGGCCGACCAGCCGCACCGGGCGGCCGTCCTGCAGCAGCGAGCCGATCGCGAGCAGCTCCCCGGTCGCCCAGTCGATCGCGTCCTCGGCGACCATCGTGGCCCGCCGGTCCAGCTGCGGCTTGAGCCGCGGGTGGACGGTGAAGCCGTCGGGGATCGTCACCTGGGTGTCGATGATCTGCTTGACCGCGTCCATGCTGATCGCGGTCCGCACCGCGGCGTGGTTCACCGGGCGCTCGCCGACCTCGGCCGGCAGCACCGTGCCGGGCTGGGCCGGCAGCGCCGCCGCGTCCCTGGTCTCGGTGAACGCGCGCTCCAGCTGCTGCTGGTAGTCGCGCAGGGCCGCCTCGGCCTCCTCCATCGTGAGGTCGCCGCGGGCGATCAGCGACTCGGTGTAGAGCTTGCGGACGCTCCGCCTGGCCTCGATCAGGTCGTACATCAGCGGCTGGGTGAAGCTGGGGTTGTCGGTCTCGTTGTGGCCCCGGCGCCGGTAGCAGACCATGTCGATCACGACGTCCTTGCGGAACGTCTCCCGGTAGGCGAACGAGAGCCTGCCGACCCGGGCGACGGCCTCGGGGTCGTCGCCGTTGACGTGGAAGATCGGCGCCTGGATCATCCGCGCCACGTCGGTCGCGTACACGGTCGACCGCGAGTACTGCGGCGAGGTCGTGAAGCCGACCTGGTTGTTCACCACGATGTGGACGGTGCCGCCGGTGCGGTAGCCGCGCAGCTGCGACAGGTTCAGCGTCTCCGCCACCACGCCCTGGCCGGCGAACGCGGCGTCGCCGTGGATGAGCACCGGCAGCACGGTGAAGCCGTCCTCGCTCATGTCGAGGACGTCCTGCTTGGCGCGGACCACGCCCTCGGTCACCGGGTCGGACGCCTCGAGGTGACTGGGGTTGGCGACCAGGCTGGTCGGGATGCGCTTGCCGCTGGCGGCGGTGAAGACGCCCTCGGCCCCGAGGTGGTACTTGACGTCGCCCGAGCCCTGGGTGGACTTCGGGTCGAGGTTGCCCTCGAACTCCTTGAAGATCTGCCCGTAGGACTTGCCGACGACGTTGGCGAGCACGTTGAGTCGGCCCCGGTGCGCCATGCCGATCACGGCCTCGTCGAGGCCCGCGTCGGCGGCCTCGCTGAGCACCGTGTCGAGCAGCGGGATCAGCGCCTCGCTGCCCTCAAGCGAGAACCGCTTCTGGCCGACGTACTTGGTTTGCAGGAACGTCTCGAACGCCTCGGCCACGTTCAGCTTGGAGAGGATGCGGATCTGCTCGTCGTGGCTGGCCCGGGTCGGCGGGACCTCGATGTGCGCCTGGATCCAGTTGCGCTCTTCCGGGTCCTGGATGTGCATGTACTCGATGCCGACCGTGCGGCAGTAGGAGTCGCGCAGCACGCCCAGGATCTCGCGCAGCCGCCTGATCGGCTTGCCGCCGAACCCGCCGGTGGCGAACTCGCGCTCTAGGTCCCAGAGGGTGAGGCCGTGCTTGATGATGTCCAGGTCGGCGTGCTTGCGCTGCTCGGTCTCGAGCGGGTTGGTGTCGGCCATCAGGTGGCCGCGGACCCGGTAGGCGTGGATCAGCTCCTGCACCCGGGCCGACCGGGTCACGTCGTCCTCGTGCCCGTACGGGAAGTCCCTGACCCAGCGGACCGGCTCGTAAGGGATGCGCAGCGACTCGAAGATCTTGTCGTAGAACCCGTCCTCGCCCAGCAGCAGCGAGTGGATGATCCGCAGGAAGTCGCCCGACTGCGCGCCCTGGATGATCCGGTGGTCGTAGGTCGAGGTCAGCGTCACGGTCTTGCTGATCGCGAGCTTGGCCATGGTCTCTTCGCTGGCGCCCTGGTAGGCGGCGGGGTACTCCATCGCCCCGACGCCGACGATGGTGCCCTGGCCGGGCATCAGCCGCGGCACCGAGTGCTCGGTGCCGATCGTGCCCGGGTTGGTGAGCGAGATCGTGGTGGCCTGGAAGTCGGCCACGGTGAGCTTGCTCGTCCGCGCCTTGCGGACCACGTCCTCGTAGGCGGTCCAGAACTGCCGGAAGTCCATCGTGTCGGCGCCCTTGATGTTGGGCACGAGGAGCTGCCTGCTGCCGTCCTTGCCCTTCATGTCAATGGCCAGGCCGAGGTTGACGTGGTGGGGCGTGGCCAGGACGGGCTTGCCGTCCTGCTCGGCGTAGGCCGCGTTCATCTCCGGCAGCGCCCTGACCGCCTGGATCACCGCGTAGCCGATCAGGTGGGTGAAGGAGATCTTCCCGCCCCGGCCCCGCTGCAGGTGGTTGTTGATGACGATCCGGTTGTCGATCAGCAGCTTCGCGGGCACCGCGCGGACGCTGGTGGCGGTGGGCACAGTGAGGCTCGCGGCCATGTTCTGCGCGGTGCGGGCGGCGGCGCCCCGGAGCCTGCTCAGCTCGGCGTCGCTCGGCGGCGGGGCGGCCGGCGTGGCCTGCACGGGCGGGACGGCGGCGGCCGGCTTGGCGGCGGCGGCCTTCGTCCCCGGCGTCGCCGGGGCCGCTACGGACTCGGCCGCGCGGACGGGCTTGTAGTCGGCGAAAAACGACCACCAGGCCCGGTCGACCGAACCCGGGTCGGCCAGATAGCGCTGGTACAGCTCATCGACAAGCCACTCGTTAGGGCCGAAGTCGGCATTGGCCGACGGGGCGCCCTGGTCCGTTGGCTCAGTCTGAAGGCCGTTGCCCGAGGACGAGGTGGTTGCTGATGGCACGCTGAGATCCGCGGCGGCGAGCGGCGACTCAGAAGACACGGCGGACATCGCCTTCTTCCGAAAGATTGATGATTGCTGGTTACTAACTCCCAATTCTCAGGTTACCTGTCGGTTGCGCAGGCGGGTGGCGGGATGACCGCCCCGTGACCTGGCTGGCGTTGTGTCGTCAGTCACGCGTCAGCCAGTCGGGCCGACGCGAAGGCGACGCGAATATGCGGTGACGGCCGGCGACATTTGCAATCTGCCGGCGGCCGGGCAGCGTACGCTCAGCCTTAAATGGATGACAGGCTGCGTGAGTTCGGCGAGGTGCCGGGCTACGAATTCGACGCTCCGCGCGCTTACGGCCGGCCAGGACCCGTGGCCGGCGACGGTGAGCGGCGCCGTCAGCCGTGGCCGCAGCCGCCGCCCGGGGACCCGGCCTGGCCAGGCCGGCCCGCGCAGCCGAGGCAGCCGAGGCAGCCGGGGCAGGCGCCGCCGCCCGAGGCCGGGCAGCCGGCCGGCCGCGGACGGCCAACGCTGCTGGCCAGGGACACCCTGGCCGCGATGCGAGCCCGCAACTGGGTGACCAGCCTGGCGGCGCCGCTGGTGGCCGCGATCGCGGTCGGAGTCGCGGGGGTCGTGGTCCTCGGGGCGAACAACGGAGGCGGCTCGGCCGCCCCCTCGGGCCTTTCCGCCGGATTCCCGCCGGCCCGGTCGGCCGCGGCTGATTTCAGCGGCGGCGCCGGCCGTCCGGTCGAGGTGTCCGCGATCGCGGCGGCCGGCGCCACCGAGGTCGCCGTCGGCAGCGCCAATCGCGGCGGCGCGCTCTGGGTCTCGGCTGACGGCGGATCCACCTGGCGCCGCGCCGCCCTGACGGCGGCCGCGGCCGGCCCGACGGGCAACGGGCAGCTGGCCGGGGTGGCGCACGGCGCGGCCGGCTGGCTCGCGGTCGGCGGCGCGTCGGATGTGACGTCAGGCCAGCCGGGTCCGGCCGTGGTCGGCTCGGCCGACGGCCTGACCTGGACCGTCACCGGCAGCCGGGCGACGTTTGACGGCCCCGGCCGGATCGACACCGCCGCAGTCGCGGCGGGCTCGGGCGGATACGTGATCGTGGGCACGGCGTCGGCCGGCTCGCGCACGGTCGCGACGGCCTGGTACGCGCCGGGCCTGACCGGCTGGCGTCGCGCGGCCGACGCCCGGCCGGGGGCGCTCGACGGCCCGGGAAACCGGGCCATGAACGCCGTCACCGCGGTCGGCCGCGGGTTCGTCGCGGTCGGCGCGGCCGGCCAGCTTCCGGCCGCCTGGCTGTCGGGCGCCGGCCGGACGTGGACGCTGGTGACGCTGGCGCGGCCGGCCGGCGCAGCCAGCGCGGCCCTTGACTACGTGGCCGCCAACGGCAGCATGCTGGCGGCGGTCGGCACCGAGGTCACGGCGGCCGGCCAGCGCCGTCCGTTCGCCGCCGTCTCGACCGACGCGGGCGCCGCCTGGACGCTGGCCCCGCTGCCGCTTCCGGCCGCCGCAGGCTCGGCCACCGCAGGCTCGGCCACCGCGCTGACCGCCGCCGGCGGCGGCTTCACCGCGACCGGCACCTACGGCGTCGCGGGGGAGACCGACGTAGTGGTCTGGACGCTGGCCGGGGGGACTGCGTGGACCGAGGCGGCCCCGCAGGGGACCGGCCTGGCGGGCCCCGGCATGCAGGCGATCACCGCGCTGACGGCGACCGGGGCAACGCTGACCGGGGTCGGATTCACGGCCGCGTCCGCGTCCATGCTGACCGAGCCGACCATCTGGCAGTCGCCGGTCCGGTCGTGACTACGATTACGTGATCATGACTAGCAGCAAGCCAGGCACCGTCTTCGTCACCGGCGCGAGCAGCGGCTTCGGCGCCGCCGTGACCCGCCGGTTCGCCGCCGAGGGGGCGCGCGTGGTCGCCGCCGCCCGCCGCTCGGACCGGGTCCGCGATCTCGTGGCCGAGCTCGGCCCGCAGGTCCATCCGCTCACGCTGGACGTCAGGGACCGGGCCGCCGTCGCCGCCGCGGTGGCCGGCCTGCCGCCCGAGTTCGCCGCCATCGACCTGCTGGTGAACAACGCCGGCCTCGCGCTCGGCCTGAACCCGGCCCAGGACGCCGACCTGGACGACTGGGACCAGATGATCGACACGAACTGCAAGGGGCTGGTCTACTGCACCCGCGCGATCCTGCCCGGCATGGTCGCCCGCGGCTCGGGGCACGTGATCAACCTGGGCTCGGTGGCGGGCAGCTACCCGTACCCGGGCGGCAACGTGTACGGCGGCACCAAGGCGTTCGTGCACCAGTTCAGCCTCAACCTCCGCAGCGACCTGCACGGCACCGGGGTCCGGGTGACCTGCGTCGAGCCGGGGATGGCGGACACGGAGTTCTCCCTCACCCGGTTCAGCGGCGACCGGGCCAAGGCCGACGCCGTCTACGCGGGCATGCAGCCGATGACGCCCGATGACGTCGCCGAGTCGATCCACTGGGCGGCGACGCTGCCGGCCCACGTCAACGTGAACACGATCGAGCTGATGGCGACCGCGCAGTCGTTCGCGCCGTTCCAGGTCGCGCGGGACAACGCCTGAGTCCCGGCGGCGGCCCTAGTTCTTCCAGAACAGGTCCGCCCGGCGGTTGGCGAGGGACGGCAGGGTGGCGCGGACGGTCTCGACCAGCGTCATATCGGCGTCGGCCACGGTCACCCCGGCCGACGGCCCGAGGTCGCAGCGGACCACGCCGAGCGGGTCGATGAGCATCGACCGGCCGACGCCGGTCGGCGCGCGGGTCGGCTTCGCGGCGGCGTCGGGGACCTGGCCGACGGCGGCGATCCAGACCGTGTTCTCGATCGCGCGGGCGCGCAGCAGCGTCACCCAGTGCTCTTCCTTGAACAGGCCCGCCTGCCAGGCCGCGCTGACCGTGACCAGCGACGCCCCGCCGACCGCGAGCGCCCTGGTCAGCTCAGGGAACCGGATGTCGTAGCAGATCTGCAGCCCCACCCGGGCGCCCGCGAGCGAGGTCACGACCACCTCATCGCCCGGGGCGACCAGGTCGGACTCGCGCTGCCCGAGCGCGTCGAACAGGTGCAGCTTCCGGTACGAGGCGACCAGCCGGCCGTCCTCGGAGAACGCGACGGCGGTGTTGTAGACGCGTCCGTCGGCCGACGGCTCGAACACGCCCGCCACGGCGGCGACGCCCGCGGCCGCGCACGCCGCCGCCAGTTCCGTGCAGAACGGCCCGTCAAGCGGCTCCGCCGCCGCCCGCAGGTTGGAGCCGAACCGGACCATCGTCGCCTCGGGGAACACCGCGAGCTCGGCGCCGCCCGCGGCGGCTTCGAGCAGCGCGTCGCGCGCCCGCGACAGGTTGGCGGCCGGGTCCGGGCTGACCGGGATCTGACACAACGCGATACGCACGCGTCCAGCCTAATCCGGATCGCCTTAATCTGATCTGGTGACTCGACCGCTGCTCAACCGCCGCCTCGACGGCCTCGGCAACTCGATCTTCGGCGAGATGTCGGCCCGCGCCGTCGCCACCGGCTCGATCAACCTCGGCCAGGGGTTCCCCGACGTCGACGGTCCCAGGTCGGTCGCCGACGCGGCGGCCGAGGCGATCCTGGCCGGCCGGGGCAACCAGTACCCGCCGCCGACCGGCGTCCCCGAGCTGAGGCGGGCCGTGGCCCGCCACCAGCGGCGGTTCTACGGCCTCGGCTACGATCCGGAGACCGAGGTGCTGATCACCGCGGGCGCGACCGAGGCGATCGCGGCCGCCCTGCTCGCGCTGCTCGAGCCGGGCGACGAGGTGATCGCGTTCGAGCCCTACTACGACTCCTACGTGGCCAACATCGCGATGGCGGGCGCGGTCCGGGTCCCGCTCACGCTCTGCCCGCCCGACTTCCGGCCGGACCTGGACAAGCTCCAGAGCCTGCTCAACGGCAAGACCAGGCTGCTGCTGCTCAACAGCCCGCACAACCCGACCGGCATGGTCCTCACCCGGGCCGAGACCGAAGCGGTGGCGAGGATCGCGATCGACCACGACCTGCTGGTCATCACCGACGAGGCCTACGAGCACCTCACCTTCGACCGCGAGCACATCCCGCTGGCGACCGTCCCCGGGATGCGCGAGCGCACGGTTTCGATCGGCTCGGCGGGCAAGACCTTCTCGTTCACCGGCTGGAAGGTCGGCTGGGCGACCGGCACCCCGGAGCTGGTCGCCGCCGTCCGCACCACCAAGCAGTTCCTGACCTACGTCTCCAGCGGCCCGTTCCAGTACGCGGTGGCCGAGGCGCTCGACCTCCCCGACGAGTACTTCACCGCAATGGCCGACGACCTCAGGGCCCGCCGCGACCTGCTCGCGGGCGGGCTGAGGGAGATCGGCTTCGAGGTCTACCAGCCCGACGGCACGTACTTCATCACCACCGACATCGCCCCGCTGGGGGAGCGCGACGCGATGGAGTTCTGCCTGGCCCTCCCGGACCGGGCCGGCGTGGTCGCGATCCCGAGCGCCGTCTTCTACGACGACCACCCGGAGGCGGGCCGGACCATGGTCAGGTTCGCCTTCTGCAAGCGCCCGGAAGTGCTCAGGGAGGCGATCGACCGCCTCGCAAAAAAAATCTAACCCGTCATCTCGAACGGACCGTTTCTTCGCCTCTTACCGCTCACATTGCTCTGACTGGGGTTCTAGGCCTATGGCGGGTGGGCCTGCCGGTAGCCAGGATGGATCGCATGAAGACACTCGGCGACTTCTCGGCTGGCTATCTCCCGCGTATCCGGGCGAGCTGGCCGGCCGTGCTGCTGCCGCTGGTCGCGTTTGGCACGCTCGGCCTGACCGCAAGCACGTGGCCGGAGCTGATCATCGCCCTGGCCTTGATCATCACCGTGGTGGCGCCCAGGGAAAGCGCGAGGATTGCCCCCTACGCCCTGTTCGCCTACGGTGTCTACGGTCTCTACCTGATGCACTCGCTGCTGATAAACGAGGCCAACTCGGTGACCTATGGGTTTGTGCACGCCTGGTGGCGCCCCGTTCAGTCGGGAGTCAACTGGTACACCGTTGGCTCCCGATGGAATCAATGGGTGCTGACGGAGGCGGTGGCCTGCCTGGTCGCCGGGGTGTGCCTCCTTGCGCGGCGGCAGGCGCTGGGGAGCGGGCCGGTGCGCCGGGCGGTGGCGCAACTGCGCGGTACGGGCGGCCAGCCCAAGACGGTGCCGCCGCTGCTGCTGATCGGCGCGATCTTCCTCTGGGAAGAGCTGTTCGGCCAGGATCTGTGGTTCGGCACACCGTGGCAGCCCGGCTTCACGCCGATGATGCTGGTAGCGATACTCATCTTCGCCGCGGGGGTGGCCGCGGTGGTGTGGCTGCCCAGAGCCGCCGCGGTGCTCGCGGTGGTCGGAATCGTGCTGATCGGGCTCATCGGGGTGCTGTCGGGGGTGCAGCTCGGATACTTGCCCGTGGGGCCGTGGAGCGGGTACACGATCGGCTTCTACGGCGCAGTGCCGCTTGGCGGCGGGACCGACAGGGTATTCGCCGGGCTGGAGGGGGTCGCGCTGGTGGCGGTCGGCTGTGTGCTTGGCCGTCGGCTGCTGACCTGGTCCGCGGACTTCGAGCTGGCCGAGCGGGCGCGGGCGCTCTCGCAGCGGGTGGACGGCCTGACCAGGACCCGCAGCGAGGCGGCCGAGACCGCGGTCGCCGAGCTGCGCCGGATCGAGCGCGACCTGCATGACGGGGCGCAGGCGCGGCTGGTCGCGGTCGGCATGTCGCTGCGGGCGGTCGAGCAGCTGATGGGCACGAACCCGGAGGCGGCGCTCGCACTGGTCGCGGAGGCGCGGGAAACGTCCTCCCGTGCCCTCGAGGACCTGCGTGACCTGGTGCGCGGCATCTACCCGCCGGTGCTGGCGGACCGCGGCCTGGCCGAGGCGGTTCGGAACCTGGCCCTAGACGCGGTGCTCGACGTGGACGTGAACGTGGACCTGCCCGGCGAGCCGCCGATGCCGGTCGCGGCGGCGGTGTACTTCGCGGTCGCGGAGGCGCTGACCAACGCGGTGCGGCACGCGGGGGCGCGCACCGTTCAGGTCGGCCTTGAGCACGCCGGGGGGATGCTGCGGGCGACGGTCGCCGACGACGGGCGCGGCGGCGCGGACGCCTCGCGCGGCAGCGGGCTAGCCGGGGTGGAGCGACGGCTGGGCACGTTCGATGGCATCCTCACGGTAAGCAGTCCGGCCGGCGGGCCGACCATCGTCGCTATCGAGGTGCCGTGCGCGTTGTCATCGGTGAAGATCTCTTCCTGCTGAGGGACGGCCTGGTCCGCCTGCTCACCGCGCACGGGTTCGAGATCGCGGCGGCGGTCGGCACCGCCCCCGAGCTGCTGACCGCGCTGACCGAGCTGAAGCCGGACGTCTCCATCGTCGATGTCAGGATGCCGCCGTCGCACACCGACGACGGGCTGCGGGTCGCGATCGAGGCCCGGCGGGTTGTGCCCGGTCTCCCGGTCCTGGTGCTCTCCCAGTACGTCGAGCAGCTCTACGCCGCCGAGCTGCTGGCCGACCGCGCCGGAGGGGTCGGCTACCTGCTCAAGGACCGGGTGTTCAGCGACGCCGCGTTCGCCCAGGCGGTCCGCGACGTGGCCGCGGGCGGCACCGTCCTCGACCCCGAGGTCGTCGCGCGGCTGATGGCCAGGCGGACGCGGTCCGGCCCGCTGGCCGCGCTCACCCCGCGGGAGCGCGAGGTGCTCGCGCTGATGGCCGAGGGCCGCTCCAACGCGGCCATCGCCGCCCGGCTGTTCATCACCGACAAGGGGGTCGCCAAGCACGCGGCGGGCATCTTCGCCCGGCTCGGCCTGGCCCTGTCCGACGACGACAACCGCCGGGTCCTCGCGGTTCTCGCCTACCTGAACGGCTGAGCGTGTGAACGGCTGAGCGTGTGAACGGCTGAGCGAGTGAACGTCTGAGCGAGTGAACGTCTGAGCGCGTGACGGGTGAGGCGAGGGCGATCGGCTCGGTCCCCACCGCCCCGACCGCCCCCGCTGGTCCCCCGGCGGATCCCGGTCTACGCTCCCCAATGCGCCACCGGCCGGAACCCGCTCCCCGGAGCGAGACCCGGCAGGGGACCGATGCTGGCGTTCCCCTCGTGACACCAGCCCCGTTTTCCCCGCCGTCCCCCGTCCCGCACATTTATGAGTGCCGGACGCGGCGGACGCCAACAACTTTCCCGGTGATTTTTTCCGGCGTTGCCGGCCGGGGCGTGAGCGCGCCAGCGGGCCTCGGCTGGCGTAAGCCAGCCCGCGCCACCCGCCTAAGCTTCTGGTGTGCAGGAGCGTAGCGAGTGGGATGTCGCCGTCATCGGCGGCGGGCCGGCCGGACTGGCCGCCGCCAGCGCCTCGGCCGCCGCCGGGGCGCGGACGGTCGTGCTTGAGCGGGCCGAGCATCCCCGGTACAAGACATGCGGCGGAGGCCTGCTCGGGGTCTCAAGGGCGGCCGTGGCCGGCCAGATCGCGCTGCCGGTGCGGGACGAGATCAGGTCGGCCACGTTCACCCTCCGGGGCGGACAGGAGTTCACCCGCTCGAATCCGCAGCCGCTGCTGGCGATGGTGATGCGCGAGGAGTTCGACGCGGCGCTGCTCGGCCGGGCGCAGGAGAACGGCGCCGTGGTCAGGCAGCGGGCCCAGGTCCGGGGAATCGAGCAGGCCGACGGGCGCGCGACGGCGCGGCTGGCGGACGGGAGCTCGGTCACCGCGACGGTGCTGATCGGCGCCGACGGGTCATCCGGCGTCACCGCCAGGCACCTGGGGGCCGAGTTCGCCCAGGTCGACCTGGGCCTTGAGCTGGAGATTGCCGTGCCGGAAGCGGTCGCAGCGCAGTGGGCGGGACGGCTGCTGCTCGACTGGGGGGCGATCCCCGGCTCCTACGGCTGGGTGTTCCCCAAGGGCGACCGGCTGACGGTCGGCGTCATCGCGGCCCGCGGCCAGGGCGACGCCACCAGGGCGTACCTGCGGGAGTTCACCGGCCGGCTGGGACTTGGCGGCTACCAGGCGGTCAGGGACTCCGGCCACCTCACCCGCTGCCGGACCGAGGGGTCCCCGCTGCGCCGGGGGCGCGTCATCGTCGCGGGCGACGCGGCCGGACTGCTCGAGCCGTGGACCCGCGAGGGGATCAGCTTCGCGCTCCGCTCCGGCGCTCTCGCGGGCGAGTACGCGGCCAAGGCCGCCACCTCGGGTGATCCGGCGACCGCCGAGGCAGCCCTGGACGGCTACGTGACCGCGGTCAACGCCGCCCTGGTGCCCGACATGCGGGCGGGCCGGGTGCTGCTGTCCGCGTTCACCCGGCACGCGGGCACCTTCCACAAGGGCCTGTCCACCGCCAAGGGCTGGGGCGCGTTCGTGAAGCTGTGCCGCAGCGAGCGAAGTTTCGCCGAGCTCGTCAACCGGCCTGCCGCGCGCCTGGCACTGTCGCTGATCAGCCGTCTCTTACGGGGATGAACCGGCCCTGGCGGGCGCCGAGCCGGAGTGGCTCCGGGTAGATATCTGGACTCATCTCGGCCCAGGGGACCAAGCGGCGGGTGTTAACGCGCATAATTAAGAAGATGAAGCCTGCCCGTGCCGCAACCCGGCGCTTCCTGCCCACCAGCCCCTTCAAGCCACCGCCTGACGAGCCGCCTCCCGAGGTGTTCGCCGTGCAGGACCAGGTGACCCACGACAAGTACGGCCTCGGCCGGGTGGTCACCGTCGAGGATGACACCGCCGTGGTCATCGACTTCGGCACGCAGCGGGTGCGCATTGCCACCCCCTGCGCAAAACTGAGCAAGCTCTGACGCCTTCCGTGGCGCTATGGTGCGTGGGTGGAAGACGAGCTTAAGCGGGCGGCCGAGGCGGCCACCGGGTTCATGCCGGTGGCCGAGGGGCTGGCCCTCTGCGAGACCGCCGACGCCTACGCCGCGGTCGGCCCCGTGCTTGAGGTCGGCAGCTACTGCGGGAAGTCGGCGATCTACCTGGCGGCCGGCGTCCGCGCCGCCCGCAAGCACGGCCTGCGGCAGCAGGTCGTGACCGTGGACCACCACCGCGGCTCCGAGGAGCACCAGCCGGGCTGGGAGTACCACGACCCCGGGCTCGTCGACCCGGCCACCGGCCGGTTCGACACGCTCCCGAGCCTGCGGGCCACGCTCGCGGCGGCCGGCGTCGAGGACGACGTGGTGGCGATCGTGGGCCGGTCGGCTGACGTGGCGCGATTGTGGCGGACGCCGCTCGGGATGCTGTTCATCGACGGCGGGCACACCGAGGCCGCCGCGCAGTGGGACTACGAGGGATGGGCGCCCTGGGTGGCGCTGAGCGGGGCGCTCGCCATCCATGACGTCTACCCCGACCCGGCCGACGGCGGACAGGCCCCGTTCCTGATCTACCGGCGCGCGCTCGCGTCCGGCGCCTTCACCGAGGTCCGGCACGAGGGTTCGCTGCGCGTCCTCGAGCGCATCGCGGACGGCATCTAGTGCTGCCGCTGCCGGAATAGCTCGGCCGGCCGACCTCGGGCGCCGGCCGTCGTCTTCCCCGTCCCCACCAGCTGCGGCTCCATCAGCCGCCGGAACGTGTCCCGCTGGAACGCCCGGCCGACCACCGCCTCGTGCATGAGCCGCAGCTGGAGAATGGTGAACGGCTCGGCCAGCAGACGCTCGGGGTCGGGGGCCAGCTCGTAGCTGGCGCGCACCGTCTTGACCGCCTGGCGAATGATCGCGGTGTGGTCGTAAGGCAGGATGCCAAGGTGGTCGGCCGGGACGATCCGCGTTCTCTCCCCGATCCGCCCGTTGAGGAACTCGGGCCGGACGACGTCCATGTGGGCGACCGATAGCACCCAGCCGCGGTCGTCGCGGTTGGGCTTGTCGAACACGTGCAGCTGGCGCGGCCGGGCCCCGTCGACCCCGGCCTTCTCCCGCAGGCACCGCTGCACGGCATCGAGCAGCAGCTCGCCCTCGTGCAGGAACGTGCCCGGCAGTCCCCAGCCGGCCGGCGGGTCGCCGCCGGGTCCCTCGGCTCGCTGCACCTGGAGGACGGACAGGCAGTCCTCGCCCGGCACCACCGTCAGCAGCGCGGCGTCCACCGCGACCGACGGGCGCGGGTAGTCGCCCAGCGCCTTGCCCGCGCTGTCCCGGTACGGCCAGGACTGGGGTCTTTCCATAGACGACAGTCTAAACAGTTAGATTGGCTTTGCTCTAGAGCAAAATAGCGCTAAATCCGGCATGCGCTCGAGTGGCCGCGGCGGCGCTCGTCTTGTATCATTGTCTTATGACAATAGATAAAGGGAACAGCGCGATTGAGTTCCGGCTTGACCCGGACTCGGGGGTGCCGACCTACCTGCAGCTCGTGCAGCAGGTCGAGCACGCGCTGCGGCTGGGCTACCTCCAGCCGGGCGACCAGCTTCCCAAGGTCAGGGACGTGGTCGCCTCGCTGACCATCAACCCCAACACGGTGCTGAAGGCCTACCGCGAGCTTGAGCACAAGGGCCTTGCCGCCGGACGGCCCGGCCAGGGCACGTTCATCCAGGCCACGCTCGAGCAGGTGACCCTGCCCGAGCTGGCCGGGCTGCGGCGGACCCTGCTCGGCTGGCTCGCGTCGGCCGACCAGGCGGGCCTTGACGAGGACGGGGTCGTCGCCCTGTTCACCAGCGGCCTGCGGGATTTCTTTAAGAGCCGGACGGGGTCGCAAGACGCGGGCACGGCGGACCACGGAACGGAGGGCGTCGCATGAACGTGATCGAGACGAGCGAGATCGGCAAGCGCTACGGCAAGTCGTGGGCGCTGCGGGACTGCACGCTGACCGTGCCCGCCGGGCACCTGGCCGCGCTCGTCGGCCCGAACGGCGCGGGCAAGTCCACGCTGATGAACATGACGGCCGGCCTGACCGTCCCGACCTCGGGGACGGCGACGGTGCTGGGCGGGCGCCCGGCCGGCTCGCGGGCCGCGCTCAACGGCGTCGCGTTCGTCGCCCAGGACGCGCCGGTCTACCGGAACCTGTCGGCCGGGGACATGCTGCACCTCACCAGGAACCTGAACCAGCATTTTGACACGCCCTTCGCGCGGGCACGGCTGGCCGAGCTCGGCATCCCGCTGAAGAAGAAGGCGGGCAGGCTCTCCGGCGGCCAGCAGTCGCAGCTCGCGCTCACCCTGGCGCTGGCCCGGCGGCCGCGGCTGCTCATCCTGGACGAGCCGCTGGCCGCGCTCGACCCGATCGCGCGGCAGGACTTCCTGGCCGCGGTGATGACCGCGATGACCGACGACGGCGTCTCGGTGCTGCTCTCCTCGCACCAGGTGGCCGAGCTCGAGCGGGTCGCCGACTTCCTCATCGTGCTGTCGCGGGCCCGGCTGCAGATGGCCGGCCAGGTCGATGACCTGCTGGCCGATCACCGGCTGCTGACCGGCCCGACGGCCGAGGCCGACGACTGCGCCAGCAGGCTGGCCGTCGTGCAGAGCCGACGGGGTGAGGCCCAGACCCACCTGCTGGTCAGGACCAGCGGGGCGGCCGGGCCGGTGCCGCCCGGCTGGGAAGCCCACCAGGTCAGCCTGGAGGAGATCGTGATGGCGTATCTGCGCGCCCCGGGCGTCAGCGAACCCGCGGCCGCCCCTGCCCGCGTCCGGCCCGCGCAGTCGACGGAGGCAGCCCGATGAGCGTCCTCACCCTGCCCGCGCAGCCTGGCCAGGAGACCGCCCCGCCCCCGGTGCCGTGGCGCCGGATGGCGTGGGTCACCGGGCGGCAGCACCGCGCCCTGCTGATCAGCGTTCCGGCCGTGCTGGCGGCGGTGGCGGTCTTCCTGGTGGTCTTCGGCCTGAAGGCGCACCACGACTACGCTGCCCTCGTCAACTGCCCGCTCGACCCAGGGCGGCAATCGGGCGCCTGCAGCAAGATGTTCAGCAATTTCAACTCCGACGACTGGCCGCTGGCGAATACCTTCGCCATCTTGGTGCAGCTCGCGCCGGTGCTGATCGGCGCCTTCGCGGGCGCCCCGCTGCTGGCCAGGGAGCTGGAGACCGGCACCTACCGGTTCGCGTGGACGCAGGGCGTCGGCCGGGAGCGGCTGGCGATCGCCAAGCTGGTGCTGCTCGGGGTCACGCTGGCGATCCTGGCGGGGGCGTTCGGCGAGCTGTTCAGCTGGTTCTTCCAGCCGTTCCTGTGGACGGAGCAGATGAACCGGCTGACGGAGACGGTGTTCGACGCCAGCGGGATCGTGTTCCCGGCCTTCACGCTGGTCGCCTTCGTGATCGGCGCGTTCCTCGGCATGCTCTTCCGCCGGGTCATCCCCGCGCTGGCGGCGACGCTGGGGGTCTACCTCGTGCTCCGGCTAGGGGCCTGGGCCCTGCACGGCCAGTATCCGGTGACGGCGGTCACCGGCAACGCCGACCTTGCGGGCTCCTACGGCACGCCCGGCCTGCCCGGCTACGCGTGGATACTGAGCACCTGGTTCACCGGCCCGGGCGGCAAGCCGGCCAGCAGGCCGGCGGTCAACGCGATCCTCGGCCAGTACCAGGGCAGTCCGCAGCAGAAGCTGTCGCTGACGAGCACGCTGGCGCGGCAGGGGTACACGGAGTGGACCAGGTACATCCCGCTCAGCCGCTACTGGCCGATGCAGTTCATGGAGGCCGGCTGGCTGCTGGTCCTCGCGGTGGCCATCGGCGCGGCGACGGTCTGGCTGGTCCGCCACCGGGCCGCCTGAACGGGGCGATGGAGGCACTCCGATGACCGTCTTCACCCCGCCGGCGTCCGGACTAAACCGTGACGCCGGCCCCGAATCGAGGCCGGTGCCGTGGCCGGGAATGCTGTGGGTCACCTGGCGGCAGCACCGGGGCCTGCTGATCACCGTCGCGGTCGTGTCCTGCGCGGCGGTGGCCGGCCTGGTGAGCGCCGGGCTGAGGATTCACCGCGACTACGCGCAGCTGACGGCCTGCCATCCGGCCGCCTCGGCCGCCTGCCAGAGCATGAGCAGCTTCTTCAATGGCACCGACTGGCACCAGGGGCAGTTCGTCCACGTCGCCGTGCAGGCCGCGCCGGTGCTGGTGGCGATGTTCGCGGGCCCGCCGGTGGTCGCCAGGGAACTGGAGGCCAGAACGTTCCGCTACGCCTGGACCCAGGGCATCGGCCGGGTGCGCTGGACGGCGGTCAAGCTCGCTCTGCTCGGGTCCGTCCTGACGGTCCTCGCGTTCGCGCTCAGCCAGCTGCTGACCTGGTTCTACACCCCGTTCCTGAGCAGGCAGGGCCTGACCGTCCTCACCCCGACGGTGTTCGACACCAGCGGCCTCTCGTACGCCGGGTGGACGCTGACCGCGCTCTGCCTCGGCGCGTTCCTCGGCGCTCTCCTGCGCAGGACCCTCGCCGCGATGGCGGTCACGCTCGGCGTCTACGTCGGGCTGGCCGCGCTGACCTGGTTCTACCTGCGCAGCCACTACCCGGTGCGCACGTTCTGGCCGATGCAGCTGTTCGAGGCCGGCTGGCTCTTGACCCTGTCGGCGGCGCTGGTCGCGGCCACGATCTGGCTCGTCCGCCGCTACGCCGCCTAATCCCCGCCTCCGCGTGTCGGCTGCGCCATCCACCTGCCTCGGAACCCTGTCGGCTGCGCCATCCACCTGCCTCGGAACCTGTCGGCTACGCCAGCCACCCTGATAGGCGATGCCGTTGGCGTAGGTGACAGAACGCGTTTGGGGTCGCTGGCGTAGGTGACAGGACGCCCGGCGCCGGGCATCGCACGGTAGCCTCTGGTCGTGATCTCGTCCCCCGCGCTCTGGGCTGGCATTGCGTAGCTTGCAAGCGCCTTGTCGAACGGGCTGCGCGGTTGGCGTCTGTGCGGTTCTGGCAGCCGGCCGGGGCGGGCGCTGCAGGCGCCAGGTCCGTCCTTGCGGCGCCAGGCAGCGCGTTGGCTGGCGCAAGGTCGCACTTGTCAAGGCAACTGGACAGTTGGAAGTCGCGGACGAGCTACTCGCGGAGGTCGACCAGTGAAGACGATCCTGCTCTCGGGTGCGATCTCGATGATCGTCGCCCTGCTGGCCACCCGGCCGACGATCAGCGTGCTCCGCAAGCGCAAGCTCGGCCAGCAGGTCAGGACGGGTGAGAACACCCCGGCTCACCAGGGCAAGAGCGGCACGCCGACGATGGGCGGCATCGTCATCATCATCGCCTCGCTGATCGGGTACACGCTCGGGCACTGGCTCACCGGCGACCCGATGACCGCGTCCGGCCTGCTGGTGCTGTTCCTGATGACCGGCCTCGGCTTCGTCGGCTTCCTCGACGACTTCATCAAGCTGTTCATGCGCCGCAGCCTCGGCCTGCGCAGCGGGGCCAAGCTGTTCGGGCAGGCGGCGGTGGGGATCATCTTCGCGGTCCTGGCGATCCGCTTCCCCGACGGCTACGGTCTCACCCCGGCCTCGGAGCGCCTGTCATTCAACTCGGACTTCGGCCCTTCCCTCGGCATCATCCTGTTCGTGGTCTGGGTGCTGATCATGGTCACCGCCACGTCCAACGGGGTGAATCTGACCGACGGACTGGACGGCCTGGCCTCCGGAGCGGCCATCCTGCCGCTGGCGGCCTATGTGGTCATCGGCAACTGGCAGGTGCGCAACGACTGCACCACCGCCCTGGCCCCGAATTGCTACGACGTCCGTGACCCGCTCGACGCCGCCGTCGTGGCCGCGGTCGTGCTCGGCGCCTGCTTCGGCTTCCTGTGGTGGAACGCGCCGCCGGCCAAGATCTTCATGGGCGACACCGGCTCGCTCGCGCTCGGCGGGACGCTGGCCGGGCTGGCCATCGTGACCCGGACCGACCTGCTGCTGCTGGTTCTGTGCGGGCTGTTCGTGATCGTCACGATGTCGGTCGTCATCCAGGTCAGCGTGTTCAAGGCGACCAAGCGGAGCGGCAAGCCGTACCGGGTGTTCCGGATGACTCCCCTCCAGCATCACTTCGAGCTGCTCGGCTGGGCCGAGACCACCATCGTGGTCCGCTTCTGGTTGATCGCCGGCATGTTCGTCGCCGCGGGCCTGGGCGTCTTCTACCTCGGCTGGTTCCCCAGCTACTAGCGGTCCATCGCAATGGCGGCGGACACCCGGCTCGCTTTCCCTGGAGACGTCACCGCCGCGGGGGGCCTGGGCGCTGGTGAGGCGGAAGCGGGTCTGCCCTGCGGTAAGCGCTGGCCGAGGGTTATCGCGGCGCTGGCCGAGTCGGGGTCGCAGCCGCAGGATTCCGGATCGACCGGCGGGCCGGGATCGATGTGGCCGGGGATGTCGCGGAAGATCCCGGCCCCGGCGCTGATCCCGGTCAGGGCGTCGGCGGCGAGGATCACGGCGGCGGAGGTCCAGGCCGACCGCTCGGCCGGGAAGTGCGCCTCGTTGACGTACTGCCAGCCGGTCCAGTAGGAGCCGTCGTCGTGGCGGAGCCTGCGCACGGTGCCGAAGACCTCGGCCGCCCGGTCGCGCTGGCCGCAGGCGTCCAGGGAGAGGACCAGCTCGCAGGTCTCGGCCACGGTCACCCAGGGCTGGTCGCTGACGCAGCGGACGCCGAGGCCGGGCACGACGAAGGCGTCCCAGCCCGCCGCGAGCAGCTCGGCGCCGTCGCCGTCGCGCAGCGCGCCGCCGAGCACGGGGTAGTACCAGTCCATCGAGAACCGGCTCTTGTCGGCGAACGCCTCCCGATGACGGGCGAGCACGTGACCGAGCAGGTCGGCCGAGAGCTCCCAGTCGGGCTGCGGCTCGCCGGTCAGATCGGCCAGCGCGAGCGCGCAGCGCAGCCCATGGAGGATGCTCGAGCACCCGGACAGCAGCGCGAACTCGCCCGGCCGGCCGGCCGCGTCGCGCTCCCAGGCCACCTCGCCGCGCGGCGTCTGCAGCTCGAGCACCCAGCCGATCGCGGCCCGGACGGCCGGCCACATCCGGAGGGCGAAGCCGCGGTCGCCGGTGACGAGGAACTGATGCCAGACGCCGACCGCGAGGTAGGCGGCGTGATGACTCTCGGCCGCGTGGTCGGTCACCTCGTCCGCGCTGGCCGCCCCCGGCCCGCCCGTCGTCCTCGGCCACGAGCCGTCCGGGCGCTGCGTGTCGCGCAGCCACTGATACGCCCGTCGGGCCCGACCGGGCAGCCCGCAGGCGGCCAGGGCCATCGCGCACTCCACGTGGTCCCACGGGTCCACGTGGCCGTCCGGCCAGGCGATGGCGCCGCTCGGCCGCTGGGCGGCGGCGATTGAGCGAGCCGTCTGCAGGATCTCAGCCGGCGGCCTGGGCCACGGCGGGGGCACGGGATTAGCGTGGCGCATGGAGGGGAACCACGCGTCCGTTCGGGATGATCGGGTTTTCCTCTTTCCTCGCGTAGATGACGAGGCTCTTTCCGATGACGGGGTTGAGCGCCGCCTCGGTCAGCCGGGTGAGCGGCGGCTTGCGCATGATGTCCCAGACGAGCAGCTGGTGATAGCCGCGCACGGCCGGGTGCTCGTCGTCGTGCACGCCGACCGCGCACTTCAGCCACCAGTAGGGCGAGTGCAGGCCGTGCGCGTGATGACCGCCGGTCGGGGCCAGGCCGGCCGCCGCCAGCTTGGCGGTGAGCTCCGCGCGGGTGAAGATGCGGACGTGGCCGCCGGGCACCTCGTGGTACTCGGTCGACAGCGCCCAGCAGATCCGCTCGGGCAGCCAGGCTGGCACGGTCACCGCGATGACGCCGCCGGGGCGGAGCACGCGGGCGACCTCGGCCAGGGCGGCGCCGTCGTTCGGCACGTGCTCGAGGATCTCGGAGACGATGACGGCGTCGAACGAGCCGTCGGCGAAGGGCAGCCGGGTCGCGTCGGCGCCGACCGCGGCGGCCTGCGCGGGCGGGCCGGACTCGCCCTCCGCGCGCATCGCGGCGAACAGGTCGCTCACCCCCGCGAGTTCCTTGAGGTCGAGGTCGGCGGCGATGACGCGGGCGCCGCGGCGGTACGCCTCGAACGCGTGGCGGCCCGCGCCGCAGCCGAGGTCGAGAACGCGATCGCCCGGCTTGATCGGAAATTTCGTGAAATCGACCGTTAGCACCCGAGTTCTCCGTTGATGGCGTTCAAGTAGAGCCCGACGGTCGCGGTGGCGACCGCGGGCCAGGCGAACCGCTCGCGGACGCGGGCCAGGCCGCGAGCCGCCAGCTCGGCGCGCCGGGAACCGTCGTCGAGGAGCTCGCGCAGCGCGGCCGCGAGCTCCTCCGGGTCGCCCGGCTCAACCAGCACCGCGGCGTCCCCCACGACCTCGGGCAGCGCCCCGGCGCGGCTGGCGACCAGCGGGGTCCCGGACGCCAGGTGCTCCACCGCCGGCAGCGAGAACCCCTCGTACAGCGACGGGATCACCGCCACCTCGGCCGAGGCGAGCAACTCGGCGTACTCCTCGTCGGGCAGGCCGTTCACGAACGTCACCCGGTCGCCGAGGGCCAGCAGCGACGCCTGCTCGCGGGTGGCGCCGGACGGGGTGCCGACGACCACCAGGCGCGCATCGCGCTCGGTCGCCAGCTTGGCGACCGCCCGCAGCAGCGTCGACAGCCCCTTGAGCGGGGAGTCTGCGCTGGTCACGGTCACGATCCTGCCCTTTACGCGCGGCTGCTGAGGGCGGGGGCGAAACAGCCGGGTGTCTACCCCCAGCGGAATGATCCGCACCTTATCGGTCGGAACGCTGAAATCCCGGCAGATGTCGTCTCTCGATGACCCGGATACCGTGATCAGCGGGCCCACCCGCCGCGCAACCCGGCCCTGCATCCGCACGAACCCGTACCAGCGGGCCTTGCTGAGGCGCTCGAACCACCCCCGGTCGGCCAGGTCGAGCCGCCGGTCCACCGTGATCGGGTGATGGATGGACGTGACCAGGGGCACCCCGAGCCGGCGGACGCCGAGCATGCCGTAGCCGAGCCCCTGGTTGTCGTGGACGATGTCGAACTCGCCCGGGCGCGCCCGCAGCGCCCGCAGCGCCCGGATGCTGAACGTCAGCGGCTCGGGGAACGCCCCGCCCCACATCATCGCCACCTCGAGGGCGTCCGCCCAGTCCCTGATCTCCGAGGGGCGCGGCGTGCGGAACGGGTCGTCGTCCCGGTAGAGGTCCAGGCTCGGCAGCGGCCGCAGCAGCGGGCCCTCGTCGAGCTCCGGGTAGGGCTGGCCGGAGAACACCTCGACGTGATGCCCGAGCGCGGCGAGTTCCCTGCTCAGATGGCGCACGTAGACGCCCTGGCCGCCAGAGTGCGGTTTGCTGCGGTACGAGAGCAGCGCAATGCGCAACCGGCGATTGACTGAGGCCACGTGGCACCTTACCAGTCGGTTTGCACTAGTATGGCTGTCATTGCAGGTCAGTGACCTGCCGACCGAATTTGAGTCAGGTCAAAGTCAGGAAGCAGCGCGTCATGGCTCTCGCAGTGAACCGAACCGGCGTGATCTTCAAGAAGTGCGACATGGCAGCTCATCGCCCAGACTCTAACAGCAGATGCGCGGCCGGTACTTGTCAGCACTCGTGCACCAACATCGAGAAGTGCTCTCACGCATGGACCCTTCGCTACACCGTGAACGGCAAGCAGCGGGAGCAGTCGTATCGGGACGTCGTTCACCCGAGCATCGGCCGCACCGTCTACGGTTCGGGCCGCAAGCTGGCCCAAGATGCGCAGCTGAAACTGACCGTGGACAAGCTCTCTGGTGACGTGACCTTCGCCGACCATGGCAAGAGCGGCAAGATCAACTTCGGAGAGGCCTGCCTGGCGTTCATCACGCGTCTGTCTGTCGGCGACAACAGTCGAGAGCAGTACATGAGCACGTACCGAACGCACGTCAAGCCTGCGTTCGGTGACATGACGCTCGCCCAGGTCGCCAGGGATCGAGACGCCGTGATGGACCTCGTCGCGATCACGATGAAGGGCAAGAGCGATACCCTGCGGAAGCGGACGATTTACCTTATCGTCGGCACGTGCGATGAAGCGGTTAAAGCAGGGAGACTCGGAAAGCATCTGCTGTCTGACATCGAGACAGAGACAAAGGGAACTTTGAAGTCACGCACTGACTTTGTTTTCCCGACGTTCTCTCAGGTCAAAATGGTTGCGGATGGTGGGGTCAGCTCGGCAAGGGGCCGACGCGCCCTGCATGGTGCCGGTATCTGCGTATGGCTTATGCGCGGTTGTGGCCTGCGGATAGAAGAGGCGCTGTCGGTCCAGAAATCAGACTTTATCGAAGACGGAGCTATTCTCCGCGTGATGTGGCAGTCCACGCGAGACGGAATGCGGAAGATACCGCCGAAGCATCGCAAGCAGGGTGACTATCGCGACGTACCTGTTCCTTCCTGGCTGTGGGACATGGTTAAGGACATGCCGGACGGGCCGCTCATGCCGGGCAGCAACGGCAAGACGTACGAACCGTATAGTGCCGTCCGCAGGCGATTCCTACACGCGGCCAAGGAAGCGGGTATCCCGGCCGGATTCACACCTCACAGTTTGCGTCATGCCTACGCTTCCGCAATGCTGGCACACGGCGTCCAGATCACGGAGCTAGCCATGTTCCTAGGGCACCGGAACATTAACACCACACACGCCATCTATGGACATCTGCTACCTAGTGCTGCTAAGCGCGCTGTCGCGGCGCTGAATGCTGAATACGTCGAATGGTCGGCCGCAAAGGAATAGATTGTAAACCGACAATAGTCAAGAGCAGCGATCCTCGCCCCGAATTTCGGCGCGAGGGTCGCGCGCCATGAGGTCGGTTATGGCCTCCGCAACAACAGATCGGGCGTCCCGGAAGTTCTTGACCCGGACGGTCGTGCCGCCCACGGTCACCCTGTAGCTGCTCACCTGGCTAACGCTCCTTAGGACATCTAACTCTTGTGTGGGGGGTCCGGTTCAGGTATGCGCATGTCTCTAGACATCGAGAGCGCATACCTCTCGGTGCAAGCTCTCATATGAGTCTCGTTGGCTTATGCTCAGCGAGACCGCATCTTGCATATGCTGCAAAATCTCATCCAACTTAGATGACTTCCCTTTCAGCCTCAGAGTGCTGTCGCTCCATCCTTGCAGAGAATCCACGGACCTCAGGCGCGCTTCCAAAAGACGCTTTATACCCTGCATATTTCGGGCGACGCTGTCGGGCCGCTGATCCGGTGTAAGTATCCTGATGACCTTTAGTTGGGTACGGATACCTCGATACAGTTCGTTTTCCTGGCTTCGCAACCTGTAAGCATGTGCCGAATAGCGAGTCACGATTGAAGCAAGCTCATTGCCGTAATCATCCAACAGGCCGGGGGCGTCATGCCGACTTTTCGCCAGTTTCAGCTGCAAGGTGCATCTGTCCGATGCGCCCGCGAATTCGATCAAGATGTCAGCGAGGATTTGCGTCGTAGGCCGCATTGCATCGGCTCTTATATTTGTTTTCTTAAATTCGTCCGCAAGGAAAGATACTTGCCTTGCTCTGGTTTCTTTGGCTGAATCGTCAGCGGTCGACACCCGCATAGATCCCGAACCCTGTACAATACCCCGATACTTAAGGGAATTCGCCGCACGTCGCACTTCAACAATTTTTAGCCAGTCGTCCCGGTATTTTATTACAAGACTGGCATTCAGTCTTCTGCCAAATCCGCCAGTCATCTGAGTTTGTGCATGACAATCCAAGCACAGAACTGCTAGATTTTCAAAACGATTATCTGATGGGTCATCGTTGACATGGTGTGTTTGGATTTCTTTACGCTGTTCTCGGCAGATGCAACAAGTTCGATCGGATCGGAAAAGTACTTCATCTCTCAGTTCTGGCGGAACTGGCACGCGCAGCTTCTTTTCAACCATGCGGACAAGTATCCCAGATGGTTCGCTCACGATGAGGTACATCGACTCTCAGACTTCTTTAGGAGTCGGGCATCCGCCGGTTGGGACTGACAGAGCGCCCCGCCACACCCGTGGCGGGGCGCTCTGTGTTGCTTGGGTCTAGGCGGCGCTGCCGTTCTTCACCGTCGCGGCGAACGTCCGCCACGTGTCCGCGCTGAACTCGATCACCGCGCCGTCGCGGTTCATCGTGTCGCGCACCATGACGACACCGGGGAGCGAGCCAGCCTCTACGCACTGCCCGCCGTTGCCGCCGCTGAAGCTGGATTTGCGCCAGGTTACGGCGCTGAGTCCTTCCATCGTTGATCAGCCATACCTTCCATCAGGTCACGGGATGCCCCCTTGGACAGCGCATCCCCACGGAGGCTGTGAAAACGTAGCGCGACCATTGACACCGTGTCGGCGTCTTCGGTCACCCGGCCGTCTGCAATGTCCTCGATGTTGACGATAGCTGGAGGCCCCCCCAGGTCCGCAAACGTAAATGCACCGAGCAAGCCGGGATGCGCGCCAGTGTTCGGGATGATCTGCACCGTGACGTTCGGGCGGCGCGAGATGGCGGCCAGGTACAAGAGCTGATCGCGCATCACCTTCGACCCGCCGATCTCCCGGTTCAGCGCGCTCTCGTCGATCAGCGCGCACAGCACAGGCGGCGGCGGGTCCTCACGTGTCAGGATCGACTGCCGGGACATGCGGCCGGCGAACCGCTCGCTGACGATGTCCTCGGTCACGTCGGGGAACATCTCCAGCACCGCCCGCGCGTACTCCTCGGTTTGCAGCAGGCCAGGTATAAACGAGTGCTCGAACGTATAGAGCGCGGTCGCCTCGGCCTCGCGTGGTTCGAACGTGCCGAACGACGCCGGGAACGGCAGCTTGCGGAGTCTGCGGACCAGGCGGCCGAACGTACCGGGGGTGCCGGGGCCGTCGTCGGTGGGGTCGGTGAATCCGGGGGTCGCGAACACCCGGTCAAGCGCTTTCGCCAAGTCTGGCGTTGCCGACTTGTGGCCGGTCTCCACCTGCGCAATCAGGGATTCGCTGTAGCTGGTCTCCCTGGCCACGTCCGCCTGCGTCCAGCCACGGGCGGCGCGGTGCGCCTTCAACTCGTCAGCGAACCACGCGAGCGCCTCACGGTCCTTACGTATCGCTGCCATTCCTTACCCGTCCTTACCGTTCGTCCCCGTGCGAGCACGCTTCGCGTGTGCTCGTAGAGAACGCTACGCCCTGTAGACGAACGTTGTCATTGCACGCGCCGGTGTGCTTGGACCCCCCGGCGCGTGCCC
>DATCGA010000076.1:0-5847 GCA_036509215.1 Trebonia sp. | reverse complement strand
ACCGCGGCGGCCAGGTCCAGCCGGCCTTCGGTCCGCGCCGGGCCGGGCAGCTCCAGGTAGCGGGCCGCCCAGTAGGCCAGCCCGCGGCCGAGCTCGCTGGTCCGCCCGGCCGTGTCGGCCCCGGCCGCCTCGGCCGCGGCCAGGCTGCGGGCCGCGTGCGAGGTGCGGATGACGCCGTGGGTGGCGGCGGCCGCGAGGCCCGGCAGCAGCCGCGGCCACCAGCGGGCGAGAACGTCGCGCCAGGGATCTTCGGCCAGCTGGCCGCGGAAGTACCGGTCCCAGTCGGCCACCCGGTTGATCGCGCCGAGCGACTCGCGCCAGGTCTGGTCGGTGATGCGGCCGCTCGGGGCGGGCGGGACGTCCAGCCGCCCCAGATACCCGTCGAGCCAGCCCTCGACGGCCTCGGCGCGACCGAGCCCGACCATGGCCTCGGCCGCCATCGGGCCGTGGTTGGACAGCCCGCCGCGGAACTCGGGGCCGGTAACGGCGAGCCTGCTCAGTCCCTCGTCGAGCATTTCGTTGGCTGACGCGTCATACATTATCGTCTCCCGTCTATATAGCAACAACACTATATCGTCTGGACACGATATAGTAGGCCCATGGCCGAGGGGATTCCGGGCGAGATGGATGTGCTGCGGGCGCTCGCGCACCCGGTGCGATGGGGCATCCTGCAGCGCCTGGCGGCCGAGCCGGGCATCTGCGCGTGCGACTTCACCGAGTTCTTCGACGTGTCGCAGCCGACGATCTCGGTCCACCTGAAGGTGCTCCGCGAGGCCGGGCTGGTGACGAGCAAGCGGGTCGGCACCACGATCTGCTACAGCATCGCGCCCGGCCAGTTGGCGAGCCTCGGCGCCCGGCTGGCGGGAATGGCCGCCACCGTCGGCGAAGGCCTGCCGCGCTCACGTCAGCGCGAGACGCCGTCGCGGTCGTAGGACTCCCCGGCGGGGACCAACGGCCTTCTGACCTCGAAGATGTCGTCCAGGCTGGTCGCCGTGGCCGCGCGGTCGGCCCATGCCTCGAGGCGAGCGGTGTCGGTGCATTCGGCAACTCGGGCGCGAACGGGCTCCGGGATATCGAGTCCGCGCGGGCCCTAATCCGGAGCAATATCTGCGCCTCGCCTCGAGCCATGCCCTCGGCGCGGCCCTGGTCGAGGAAGCCGTCTATAAATTCGTCTTTCAGGTGGGTCATCATCAGTTCCTCCAGGTCCGCGCCGACCAAGATCGAATAGTCCATGGCGTTTCAGGTGTTATGATCCCGGAAACGCCATGGATTTCGAAAAGATGATCTTAGACAGGGGTGCGGGCGCGGCAGGCGGCCAGGACGTTGGCGATGATCAGGTGGCCGTTGCGGCCGGCCGCGGTGAGGATCGACTCCGGGTGGAACTGGACCGCCCAGCGGCCCGCGGCGTTGTCCTCGATCGCCATCACGACGCCGTCCGCTGTCGTCGCGGTGACCGTGAAGCCGCCCTTGACGTCCTCTTCCCGCGCGTACAGGGAGTGGTAGCGGGCGGCCGTGAACTCGGCCGGCACCCCGGCGAACAACGCCGTCTCGCCCCGGACCCCGATCCGGCCCGGCTTGCCGTGCTGCGGCGCCGGGAGCAGCGACAGCTGCCCGCCCGCGTGCTCCACCATCGCCTGCAGCCCCAGGCAGACCCCGAAGGCGGGGAGGCTGCGCGCGTCGAGCTCGGCCAGCAGCTCGTCGCAGCGGAAGTCCGACGGGCGGCCGGGGCCGGGCGAGAGCACGACCAGGTCCGGCGCGAGCCGGTCGAGCGTCGCGGCCGGGAACCCGGCCCGGACGGTCGTCACCTCCGCGCCCTGCTGCCGGAAGTAGTCCGCCAGCGTGTGCACGAACGAGTCCTGGTGGTCGACCAGGACGACCCGGATCGGGCGCGGCGGCGCGGGCGCCGCCAGGTCCGGATAGTCGGCCGAGCCGGACGAGCTGAGCACCGGGTCGGCCGAGCCGGCCTGCGCGGCCGCGCGCTCGCGGTCGACCTCGCGCAGCGTCTCCAGGAGCGCGCGGGCCTTGATGTGGGTCTCCCGCTCCTCCGCCTCGGGGTCCGAGTCGTACAGCAGCGTCGCCCCGGCCCGCACGGTCGCGACCCCGTTCCTGATGTGCGCGGTGCGCAGCGTCAGCCCGGTGTTCATCGAGCCGTCGAAGCCGATCTTGCCGACCGCCCCGCCGTACCAGCGGCGCGGCGCCCCCTCGTTGTCCTCGATGAACTGCATCGCCCAGGCCTTCGGGGCGCCGGTCACGGTGACCGCCCACATGTGGGTCAGGAACGCGTCGAGCGCGTCCCGCCCGGGCAGCAGCCGCCCCTCGATGTGGTCGACGGTGTGGATCAGCCGGCTGTACATCTCGATCTGCCGCCGCCCGATCACCGTGACCGTGCCGGGGACGCAGACCCGGGACTTGTCGTTGCGGTCGACGTCGGTGCACATGGTCAGCTCGGACTCCTCCTTGGCCGAGCCGAGCAGCATCGCGATGTTGGCCGCGTCCTCCAGCGGGTCGGCGCCGCGGGCGATCGTGCCGGAGATCGGGCAGGTCTCCACCCGGTCCCCCTGGACCCGCACGTACATCTCGGGCGACGCGCCGACCAGGTACTCGCCGTCGCCGAGGTTGAACAGGAACTCGAACGGGGCCGGGTTCCGCTCGCGCAGCCGCTCGTAGAACGCGGCCGGCGACGCGCAGCGCTCGTGGAACACGTGGCTCGGCACCACCTCGAACAGGTCGCCGCAGACGAACCGCTCCTTCGCCTTCTCCACCATGGCGGCGTACCGTCCGGGCACCGGAAGCTCAAAGTCGCTGGCCGCGCCGGTCGCGGGCCTCAGCTCGGGGGTGGCCTCGGTCTCCCGGTCGAGGCCGGCCGTGTCGGCGCCGCCCACGCTGAACTCGTAGGAGTACCTGATCGCCTCCTCGCGGCGCAGGTCGACGACGTAGATCTCGTCCGGCAGGTACAGGACCAGATCCCGCTGGCCGTCCGATCGGTCCTGCCCGAGCCGGACCGGCTCGAACTGGAACGCCAGGTCGTAGCCGAACGCCCCGTACAGCCCCAGGTGCGGGTCGTCGCAGCCGAACGCGGCGACGATCTCCCGCAGGGCGCTGAAGACGGTCGGCTGCCGCGACCGCTCCTCCTCGGTGAACCCGCCGTCTCCCTCTGGCACGTACACGGTCAGCCGGTCCGGCACCGGCACCGGCTCCGTGCGCTTCTTGCTGTTATCTAGGGCGGGCTCGGCGACCTCGGTGCCGACGCGGCGCATGGCGTCGGCGATCACCGGCATCAGCACCCGGCCCCGGTCGTTGAGCGCCCGGG
The DNA here is from genome assembly GCA_036509215.1 of Trebonia sp. GTDB lineage: Bacteria > Actinomycetota > Actinomycetes > Streptosporangiales > Streptosporangiaceae > Trebonia. The sequence continues at coordinate 2,537 of DATCGA010000076.1, read as the reverse complement.
CGGTCACCTCCCGGCCGCGGGTGGTGATCTCGACCGGGGGGTTGACGTAGGCCAGGTGCCAGCGGGTGTACCGGCCGGGGTACTCCATGCCGGAGCTGAGCACGCCGCCTCGGCGGCGGTCGACGAGCGCGGCGATCTCCGCCAGCCGGGCGGGGTCGAACGCGACGGCGGTGCGGGTGATGGTGACGCCTGCACCGGTCGTCGTCGGGGTCGTGCTGTCCACCGTGGGGCTCCTCTTTCGGGTCTAGCCCAGTCTCCGGCGGGAGAAACGAAAAGCGACCGCCGTTACCCGGGCGGTCGCTACGACAAAACGGACACCGCCTACCGGCGGCGCCACCACTGAAGGTCAAGGATCGTGCTCATTGCGGCGAAGCCTAGCACCCACGCGACGACACCGCATCTCCTTCCCCGCCCCCGTCCGCCCCCTGTCACCCGGGACACGAGGTGCTGATCACCGGCATCCGCCAGGCGGCGGCGGCGCCGGTGATCAGCTCGGCGTCGTCCCTGAGCTCGGAGTCGCTGGTGTCCGTGACCTGGCGCCCCGCCACGAACCGGGCGACCACCGGCAACACCCTTGGGTCGCCGAGCAGGCCGCCATGCAGGGCCGGCACCACCAGCACGTCCGACGGCAGGTCGCAGACCGGGAGCGTCACCGCGTCGGCCAGCGGCACCACCGCCAGCCAGTGGATCGCCTTGCCGCCCGCCCCCAGCACCGCCGACGCGCTGGCGAAGTACCTAGCGCCGAACTCGCTGACCGAGTTGAGCAGCGCCGTCGCCCCGTCCGGGCCGAACGGGGACATGGAGCCGATCAGGTAGTTGAGCTCGTCAAGGGCCTCCTCGGAGACCGACGCGTCGTCCAGCCCCGGCGGATAGGTCAGCTGGCCGGGCTCGACGATCGGGCTGAGCAGCACGACCGCGCCGACCGGCAGGCCGGGATGGCGGTCGAGCATGGCGTAGACGCCCAGGCTGCCCTCGCTCTCGGCGACGATGTCGACCGGTTTGTGCGTCAGCGCGTGAAACGCCTCCACCTGGCTTGCCAGCCGGTCTCCGAGTTCCGGCAGGGGCAGGTCGTTCGCGTCCGGGCCGCTCGCCAGCGGCCTGCCATTCGCGCCCAGCCCTCGGTAGGAGAACTGGCGGATCGCGAAACCGGGCAGTTCGGCCCGCAGCCCGTCAACGTCGTTGCAGCACGACGAACCCCAGCCGCCGATGACGAGAACCGCGACCGAGGAGGCCGAAGGCCGGCCGGCGGCGACGTTCGCGCCCGCGCCCGCGGCGCCGTTGGCGACGGCCGACGCAACCGAGCCGGCCGCGCTGCCTCCGCCGGATCCGCTGGCCACGCTCGCGGCGGCCGACGAGGTGCCGGTCACGCTGGCCGGCAGCACGATCGTGCCGGTGAACATCAGCCGCGCCACGCCCACTACGAGCGCGATCACCAGCACCGCCGCGATCGGCGCGAACGGCAGGCTGAACACCAGCCTGGCCGGCACCGACTCGTGCGCCCGCGGGCGCAGCTGGGCGGCGATCAGCGCCAGCCCGTACCAGGCCCGGGCGTTCACCAGGCCGGCCAGCGCGATGACCGGGAGCGCCTCCCAGGTCGGCGTCTGCGCGATCACCGCGCCGGCCGCGGTCAGCGCGATGAAGCTGCCGAGCAGCCACGCCACCGCCCGCAGCGGCGGCAGCCGCCGCCACCAGGCCTGGACCGTGCCGCCGTGGCTGAGCGCGACCACGATCCAGAGCATGATCGGGAACGCGGCCAGGAACGGCCAAGAGAACGGCAGCACGGCGACGCCGAACGCGAGCGTGGCCGCGGGCGTCAGCAGCAGCCAGGCCAGCGCGGTCAGCGCCGCGCAGGACGCCAGCGAGCGGCCGAGCGGCGGCGCCGGGAGCTCGGCCGGCCAGGCCAGCCGGAGCAGCGCCACGTCCAGCGCCGACCGCACGATCAGCACCGCCGCGACCAGCCCGGCGAACCAGTACCAGGACTGGCTGTCGGTGAACAGCCAGCGCAGGTCGTGGTAGGCGGCGATCGACGGCACGGCGGTCACCTGCGGCGCGACCGGCCGGGCGGCCGGCGCGAGGAGCGTGAGCAAGCCACCCTCGGCCACGGCGCCGCCGACCGCGACGAGGATCAGCCCTCGGTGCCGAAGGAACCCCTCGGCGGGATGTTCCGTGCGCATGTCTGTCATCCGGGTACGTATGGTCCAGGTACCCATCCGGGCGAACCGTCTGCGCTGAACACGTATTCCGGAGTCGAAATGACACTCCGGTATAGCGCCCCGCCGCCCCGCCCCCCGTACAGAGCGTTCTACCCGGTCAGCGCTCCGTCACCCGCCAGATCCGACTCTTCTTGCTGTTATCTAGAACGCGTTACCTGTGGGTAGGCAGGATTTTCCCCGACTGGTACGGTCTGGCCATGTCGACCGAGGAGACAGCCGCATGAGCAGCACCACCACGACCACCCTGGCCGAACTGCCCACGCTGAAGGGGCAGGTGCTCGGCACGTCCGAGTGGTTCGAGGTCACCCAGGACCGGGTGAACAC
>DATCGA010000075.1:0-8948 GCA_036509215.1 Trebonia sp. | reverse complement strand
CAAGGGACTGCTGTACTTGCTGATCATCGGCATTGTCGTGTTCCTCGGCGCCCTTCTCCTCGGTGCCCTGCGGATGCGGCGGCGGCCTGGCAGACGGCAGGCTAGATAGCCCTCGGGCACACCTCTAACCCTGAATCGGGTGGCCTTGCGGAGGCAGATCCGGGCGACGAGAGTGCCAGGGCCGAAGGTCCCTGCCGCTTGACGGGTTTCCAGGCGTAACGTGCCGAGTATGGCCCTACGACCAGAGCGACAAGACGTTACGCCGTTGCCGGATCTGCTGCACGGCCGGTCCCGCGCGGGACCGGTGCGCGAGCAGCGTCCGGTCTACGTCGACTTGCTGCCGCCGTGCAATGCGGGCTGCCCGGCCGGGGAGAACATCCAGGCCTGGCTGGCCCATGCCGAGGCCGGTGACCATGAACGGGCGTGGCGGCAGCTGGTCATCGACAATCCGATGCCGGCGATTCACGGGCGGGTCTGCTACCACCCGTGCGAGAGCGTCTGCAACCGTGCCAGCCTCGACAGCGCGGTCTCGATTCACAGCGTTGAGCGGTTCCTCGGCGATCTCGCGCTTGAGCGGGGGTGGTCGTTTGACCCGCCGCCGGCCCGCAGCGGCAAGCGGGTGCTGGTCATCGGCGCCGGGCCGAGCGGGCTGTCCGCCGCTTACCACCTCGCCCGCCTGGGGCACGAGGTGGAGATCAGGGACGCCGGGGAGCGGCCTGGCGGGATGATGCGGTACGGCATACCGGCCTACCGAATGCCACGAGACGTCCTCGACGGCGAGCTGGACCGGATCGCCGCGCTTGGCGTGCGCTTCACCTGCGGGCACCGGGTGGAGGACCTGGACGCCGAGCGGCGCGACGGCGGCTTCGACGCGGTATTCGTGGCGGTTGGCGCGCATCTGGCCAAGCGGGTCGACATCCCGGCCAAGGACGCGGGGCGGATCGTGGACGCGGTGTCGTTCCTGCGCGGCGTCGCTTCCGGGGAGCGGCCGGTAATCGGCCGGCGGGTCGCCGTCTACGGCGGCGGCAACACCGCGATGGACGCCGCCCGGGTGGCCCGCCGCCTGGGCGCGAACGACGCGACCATCGTCTACCGGCGGACCCGGGAGCAGATGCCGGCCCACGAGGATGAGGCCGAGGAGGCCGAACGGGAGGGTGTGCGGATCAACTGGCTGCGCACGATCACCGCGTTCGACGGCCCGGAGCTGACCGTCGAGGCCATGGAGCTCGACGACAGCGGGTTCCCGCAGCCGACCGGCCGGTTCGAGACGCTGGCGGCGGATACCGTGATCCTGGCGCTCGGCCAGGACACCGACACCGGGTTCCTCCGCCCGGTGCCGGGCGTGGAGTTCAGGCGGGACGGCACCGTGCAAGTGTCGTCGGCGATGATGACGGGCTGCCCCGGCGTGTTCGCCGGCGGGGACATGGTGCCAGCCGAGCGCACCGTGACGGTCGGCGTGGGGCACGGCAAGAAGGCGGCCCGCAACATCGACGCGTGGCTGCGCGCAGCCACGCCCGCGAACGTGCCCAAGCACGAGGTTGTCGCGTTCGCCGACCTGAACCTGTGGTACTTCGGCGACGCCGACCGCCGGCAGCAGCCGGAGGCGGAGCCGCAGGAGCGGGTCGCGGGTTTCGAGGAGGTAGTCGGCGGCCTGTCCGAGCGGGAGGCGACCTACGAGGCGCGCCGCTGCCTGTCGTGCGGCAACTGCTGCGAGTGCGACGGCTGCCTGGGGGCGTGCCCGGAGGACGCGGTGATCAAGCTGGGTCCTGGAAACCGCTATGAGTTTGACTACGATCGCTGCACCGGCTGCGGCGCGTGTTTCGAGCAGTGCCCGGTGCACTCGATCGAGATGGTCCCGGAGGAGAACCGATGACGCGCGTCACGATCGACGGCAACGAGGCCGCGGCGTCGGTCGCCTACCGGCTGAACGAGGTCTGCTGCATCTACCCGATCACGCCGTCGTCTCCGATGGCAGAGCTCGCGGACGAGTGGTCCAGCCAAGGCCGGCCCAACGTGTGGGGCACCGTGCCGGCCGTGGTCGAGATGCAGAGCGAGGGCGGGGCGGCGGGCGCGCTGCACGGCGCGCTGCAGAGCGGGGCGCTGGCCACGACCTTCACCGCCTCGCAGGGCCTGCTGCTGATGATCCCGAACATGTACAAGATCGCCGGCGAGCTGACCCCGGCCGTGCTGCACGTGGCGGCCCGGTCGATAGCCGCCCAGGGGCTGTCCATCTTCGGCGACCACTCGGACGTGATGGCGGTGCGGCAGACCGGTTTCGCGCTGCTCGCCGCCGCGTCCGTCCAGGAGGCTCATGACCTGGCGCTGGTGGCGCAGGCGGCCACGCTGGCCACCCGGGTGCCGTTCGTGCACTTCTTCGACGGGTTCCGCACCTCGCATGAGCTGAACACGGTCGAGCTGCTGTCCGATGACGACCTGCGGGCGCTCGTGCCTGAGGAACTGGTTCGCGCGCATCGCGGCCGGGCGCTGTCGCCCGAGCAGCCGTTCATCCGGGGCACCGCGCAGAACCCGGACGTCTACTTCCAGGCGCGGGAGACCGTCAACCCGTTCTACGCCGCCGTCCCTGGCGCGGTCCAGGACGCGATGGACGCCCTGGCCGAACGCACCGGACGCCGCTACCGGACGGTCGAATACACCGGTGACCCGCAGGCCGAACGGGTGATCGTGGTGATGGGCTCGGCCGCGCAGACGGTCGGCGAGACGGTGGCCCGCCTGCGCGAGCGGGGCGAGCGGGTCGGCGTGGCGCAGGTCCGGCTGTACCGGCCGTTCCCGGCCCGCGAGCTGCTTGACGCGCTGCCAGCGAGCGTGCGCCGGGTCGCGGTGCTCGACCGCACCAAGGAGCCGGGCTCAAGCGGCGAGCCGCTGTTCCTCGACGTGGTCACCGCGCTGGCCGAGGCGACCACCGGCGGCGAGCGAGCGGTGCTGCCCCTGGTGACGGGCGGGCGGTACGGACTGTCCTCCAAGGAGCTCACCCCCGGCATGGTCGCCGGGGTGTTCGCGGAACTGGCCCGCGAGCAGCCGCGGCGCCGGTTCACGATCGGCATCACCGACGACGTGTCCGGACTGAGCCTGCCATACGACCCGTCGCTGGACATCGAGCCGGCCGGGACGGTCCGCGCGGTCTTCTTCGGCCTCGGCTCCGACGGAACCGTCGGCGCGAACAAGAACACGATCAAGATCCTCGGCGCGGAGAGCCTGCACGCGCAGGGGTACTTCGTCTACGACTCGAAGAAGTCGGGCTCGCAGACCGTCTCGCACCTGCGTTTCGGGCCGCAGCCCATCCGCGCGCCGTACCTGGTGCAGCAGGCCAGCTTCGTCGGCTGCCATCAATTCGGGCTGCTCGACCGGGTCGACGTGCTGGGCCTGGCGGCACCCGGGGCGACGCTGCTGCTGAACTGCGCGCACCCGCCGGACGAGGTGTGGGACGCGCTGCCCCGCCCGGTCCAGGAGAAGATCCTCGCCAAGCGCGTCGAGGTGTACGCGATCGACGCCGGCCGGATCGCCCGCGACGCCGGCCTGGCCGGCCGGACCAACACCGTGCTGCAGACCTGCTTCTTCGCCATCTCGAGGGTGCTGCCCCGCGAGGAGGCAATCGCCAAGATCAAGTCGGCGATCGTCAAGAGCTACTCCCGCCGCGGCGCCGAGGTGGTCGCCCGCAACCACGCCGCCGTCGACGCCGCCCTTGAGGGGCTGCACCGGATCGAGGTACCGGGCACGGTGACGTCCGACCGGGAACTGCCGGCGGTGGTGCCCGCCGGCGCGCCCGAGTTCGTCCGCACCGTCACCGCCGCGATGATGGCCGGCCACGGCGACGACCTGCCCGTCAGCGCGCTGCCGGTGGACGGCAGCTACCCAAGCGGCACCGCGGCGTACGAGAAGCGGAACATCTCCGAGCTGGTCGCGGAATGGGACCCGGACCTGTGCATCCAGTGCGGCAACTGCAGCTTCGTGTGCCCGCATAGCGTGATCAGGTCCACCTACTACGACGAGTCGCTGCTGGCCGGGGCGCCGGCCGATTTCCGGTCGGCTCCGCTGGACGCCCGCGGGCTCCCCGACACCCGCTTCACGCTGCAGGTGTACGTGGAAGACTGCACCGGGTGCGAGCTGTGCGTCCAGGCGTGCCCGGTGGGGGCGCCGGCGGATCCGACGCGCAAGGCGATCAACCTCGCACCCCGGGAGCCGCTGGTGGCCGCGGAACGGGAAAACATCACGTTCTTCGAGACGCTGCCGGTGGCCGACCGGTCCCGGGTGGACTTCGGCACCGTGCGCGGCACGCAGTTCCTGCAGCCGCTGTTCGAGTTCTCCGGCGCCTGCGCGGGCTGCGGCGAGACGCCGTACGTCAAGCTGCTGTCGCAGTTGTTCGGCGAGCGGCTGATGGTCGCCAACGCCACCGGCTGCTCCTCGATCTACGGCGGGAACCTGCCCACCACGCCGTGGACGACCGGCCCCGACGGACGCGGACCGGCCTGGTCCAACTCCCTGTTCGAGGACAATGCCGAGTTCGGACTCGGATTCCGGCTGGCCGCCGACCGGCACACCGAGCTGGCACGGCGCCGCCTAACCGAGCTGCGGGACGCGGTCGGCGACGGCCTGGCCGACGATATCCTCGGCGCGCCGCAGCTCACCGAGTCGGAACTGGGCGCGCAGCACGAGCGGGTCGCCGAGCTGAAGCGCCGGCTTGACCGTCTTGACGGGCGTGACGGGCCCGCCGTCGACCTCCGCAGCGTGGCCGATCACCTGCTCAGGCGCAGCGTGTGGATCGTCGGCGGCGACGGCTGGGCCTACGACATCGGCTCCGGCGGGCTCGACCACGTGCTGGCCAGCGGGCGCAACGTGAACGTGCTGGTACTCGACACCGAGGTCTACTCCAACACCGGCGGCCAGTCATCGAAGGCGACGCCGCTCGGCGCCGTCGCCAAGTTCGCCGCGGCAGGCAAGACCATGCCGAAGAAGGACCTCGCGCTGCAGGCGATCGCCTACGGCTACGTGTACGTCGCCCGGGTGGCGATGGGCGCCGACCCGCAGCAGACCCTGCGCGCCTTCCGGGAGGCGGAGGCCTACGACGGGCCGTCGCTGATCATCGCCTACAGCCACTGCATCGCGCACGGCATCGAGATGCGCGACGGGCTCGGCCAGCAGTACCGCGCCGTCGCCAGCGGCTACTGGCCGCTGGTGCGCTACGACCCGATGGTGCGCGCGGCCGGCGGCAACCCGTTCCTGCTCGACTCGCCCAGGCCGCGCATCGCGCTGGCCGATTACACCCAGCGGGAGCTGCGGTACCGCGCTCTCGCCAATGCCCACCCGGCTGAGGCGGAACGGCTGGGCGTCCTGGCGCAGGAAGCGGTCGACCAGCGCTGGGAGACCTACGAGGAGATGGCCACCCGCGGCGCGCACCGGTTCCCGGCCGACGCGCGGAAGGACAGCTGATGGACCTTTCGACCCGCTACCTGGGCCTGGCGCTGCGGAACCCGCTCGTCGCCTCCGCGTCCCCGCTCTCGAACACCCTCGACGGCGTGCGACGGCTAGCCGACGCCGGGGTAGGCGCGGTCGTGCTGTTCTCCCTATTCGAGGAGCAACTGCGCCGGGAAGCGGAGCGGAACGCGCGGCTCGCCGACGCCGGCGCCGACAGCTTCGCAGAATCGCTGTCCTATTTCCCGGCCGGGGCGGATGAGGACACTGGCCCGCGCCGCTACCTGAGCCTGCTCGAGCGCGCGGCCGCGGCCGTGGACATCCCGGTGATCGGCAGCCTCAACGGCGTGACGCGCGGCGGCTGGACCTACTACGCGCGGGCGATGCAGGACGCGGGCGCCGCGGCGATCGAGGTCAACATCTACTACATAGCAAGTAACCCGCGCCTGACGGGCCAGGAAGTCGAGCAACGGCACGTCGACATCCTGTGCCAGGTCAAAGACGTGGTGACCGTGCCGGTGGCGGTCAAGCTCGGCCCGCAGTTCAGCTCTCCCGGAGAGATCGCGCTGCGGCTGGACAAGGCCGGCGCGGACGGCCTGGTTCTCTTCAACCGGTTCCTTCAGCCCGACATCGACATAGAAACCCTCGCCGTGCTGCCCGGTGTGGGCCTGTCAAGCCCGGCCGAGGCCAGGCTGCCGCGCACCTGGATCTCCCTGCTGCGCAGGCAGGTCCGTGCCTCGCTGGCGGCGACCAGCGGCGTCGAGGGACCGGCCGATGTGGTCAAGTACCTGCTGGCAGGCGCCGACGTCGTGATGACCGCGTCCGCGCTGATCCGGCATGGACCCCAGCACGCCGCCGTCCTGCTCGACGGCCTCTCAGACTGGATGGCCCGCAAGGGATACACCTCGGTCGGCGACCTGCGCGGACTGCTCGCGGTGCCCGCGGACACCGATCAGGCCGCCTACGAACGCGCGGGCTACGTCCGCGCGCTGCGCGGCGCTAACGGCGCCCCCTGGTGACGAGCGTCGGCTGCGGCGATCCCGTGCTGACCCCCGGGCAAGAGGAAGAGGATGACTATGGCAGGTACTTCGCAGTTCACGATCGGGACCGAGGCCAACTGCAGCGACGGGGCAGTCGGCAGGGTAAGCCGCGTGATCGTCGATCCCGTCGCTGAGAAAGTTACCCACCTGGTGGTCGAGCCGGAGCACCGGCGGGACCGCGGCCGACTCGTACCGCTCGACCTCGTCGACACCGCGGCAGGAGACATCCGTCTCCGCTGCACCAGGGCGGAGTTCGGGCAGCTCGAACCCGCCGAGGAGAACCAGTTCATACCGGCGACCAGCGGCTATGAAAGCTACGGCTACGGCCCGGGCCAGGTGGGCTACTGGCCCTACTACGGCCTGGGCGGCGGCATTGGCGTGGCAGGCACCGGCGGCGGGCTGGGCGTGCGCGGCGGGACTTCCGCCCGGATCATCACCAGTGACACTGTCCCGCTTGGTGAGGTGGACGTGCGGCGCGGCGACCCGGTGCACGCCACCGACGGCGACATCGGCCGGGTCCAGGGGCTCGTCATCGACCGCGGCAGCGGCCATGTGACCCACGTTCTCCTGCAGGAGGGCCATCTGTGGGGCCGCAAGGAGGTAGCCATCCCGATCGGCGCCGTGGCCAGCACCGTCGGCGGCATCCGGCTCAACGTCGCCAAGCAGGAAGTGCAGGACCTGCCGCCGGTGGACGTCGATCACCCTGACCTGACCTGACTGCCTTTCCCGCCTGGCAGCTGCACGGGCGCGGACCCGGCTGGTCGCTAGGCGGCCTGGGTGGCCCCGCCTGGCGCTGGCACCGCGGTAGGCGTCGCGCCTGGGGCCGCGGGCCTGAAGCTGCTGCTGGCGGCGGTCTTCTCGCGGGCGAGGAAGGCGCCGAGTTCCTCGATGGTGCTCATCAGCGGGGCCGGGAACACGACGGTGGTGTTCTTGTCGACGCCGATCTCGACCAGGCTCTGCAGGTTCCGCAGCTGCAGCGCCAGCGGGTGGGCCATCATCGTGTCCGATGCGTCGCCCAGCGCGGCCGCCGCCATCGCCTCGCCCTCGGCGTTGATGATCTTCGCCCTCTTCTCCCGCTCGGCCTCGGCCTGCCTGGCCATGGCGCGCTTCATGCTGTCGGGCAGTTGGATGTCCTTCAGCTCGACCAGGGTCACCTCAACGCCCCAGTCAGCGGTGGTGACGTCCAGCATCCGGCGGATGTCCAGATTGATCTGGTCGGTCTCCGACAGCGTCTGGTCCAGGGAGTGCTGGCCCGCGACCTTGCGCAGCGTGGTCTGCGCGATCTGGTCGATGGCGGCGCGCACGTTCTCGATCGCGACGACCGACTTCAGCGCGTCGACCACCCGGAAGTAGGCGACCGCGGACACGTCGACGCTGACGTTGTCGCGGGTGATGATGCCCTGGGACTGGATCGGCATCGTGACGATCCGCAGCGAGACCCGGTGCAGCACGTCGACGAACGGGATGATCACCCGGAGCCCCGGGTTCCGCAGGCCCCGCACCCGGCCGAGCCGGAACAGCACCCCCCTGCTCGTACTGCTTGACGATCTTCAGCGCCATCGCCAGCCCGACCACGACCAGCACGGCGACGATGACGACCACGATGATCAGGACTTTCACGGCAGACCTCCTCCGGTCGCCGGCAGCCACGCCCGTCTCGGCCGTAGATGGCGACATCGATCTGAGCCCAAGGCTGCCTGAACCCAGGATCCGCCCCCGGTGGGCCGGGCCGCCAGGGACGCAAGTCCCGCGAATCGCCGTGAAACGGGCACATCGCGTGACTTGCGTCCCTGCCGCCGGGTTTCGCGGGTCCGGTGGGTCGTGCCTGCGGCACGCCATCCGGGTACGCTTAAAGGCGAGATAGCAGTGCGGGGCTGCGGGAAGAAGACCGGCATGTTCGAGGCTGCCAACATCCGGGAATGGCGGGGCCGCGACGTCGTCGACGCCCTAGACCATAAGATCGGCGAGCTAGAGGCCGTCTACGTTGACACCGCCACCGACCTGCCGTCGTTCGGCACGGTCAGGGTGGGGATGCCGACCCGGCACCGGCTGGTGTTCGTGCCCCTTGACCACGCGACCGTGGGTCCCGGGTATGTGAAGGTCACCTATGACAAGCAGCAGGTGAAGGACGCCCCGTCGATTGACACCGACGGCGAGCTGCCCGCAGGCGACGAAGAGGCGATCTTTAAGCACTACGGCCTGGCGTACGAGCCATGCGCCGGCGGTGAGCGGCGGCTGGCCCGACGCTGAGCCGCCCGACAGATCGGAGGATCAGATGATTGCCCTATTCCTGCTCCTGATAATCGCCGCGATCGCGCTGGGCATCGTGGGCGTCGTCGCCAAGGGACTGCTGTACTTGCTGATCATCGGCATTGTCGTGTTCCTCGGCGCCCTTCTCCTCGGTGCCCTGCGGATGCGGCGGCGGCCTGGCAGACGGCAGGCTAGATAGCCCTCGGGCACACCTCTAACCCTGAATCGGGT
>DATCGA010000074.1:0-10340 GCA_036509215.1 Trebonia sp. | reverse complement strand
TTGCGGCTGGCCTCCAGCCGCTCGACCTCGTCGCGGAGCTGGTCGTCGATCCGCTTGACCGCATCGGCGAAGGCAACCGGGTCGGCCCGGAGCAGCTGGGCGATCTGAGAAAGCGGCACGCCCGCGTTGGCCAGGGTGCGGATCTTGATCAGGGAAACGACGGCGGTCGCGCCGTACCGCCGGTAGCCGGAGGCGTCCCGCTCCGGCTCGGGCAGCAGCCCGACGTTGTGATAGTGCCGGACCGCCCGCGTCGTGACCCCGGCGTAGGCCGCCAGTTGACTGATCGTCAGCATGCCCTCATCCTCCCTGAGCTAGCCCAAATCCGGCCAACGCCGACTTTAGGAAATCCGTCGACGGTAGGCGATATTCGCGCAAACGTAGGCCACCACCAGGATGCCGACGCACCAGGCGAGCGCCGTCCAGACGCCGCTGCCGACCGGCTGCTGGGCGAACAGCGCCCGGATCGTGTTGACGATGGAGGTCACCGGCTGGTTGTCGGCGAAGGCGCGCACCGGGCCGGGCATGGTCCGGGTCGGCACGAAGGCCGAGCTGATGAACGGCAGGAAGATGAGCGGGTAGGAGAACGCGCTCGCGCCGTCGATGCTCTTCGCGGTGAGCCCGGGGATGACGGCGATCCAGGTCAGCGCCAGCGTGAACAGGAGCAGGATGCCGACGACGGCGAGCCACGCCAGCGGCCCGGCGCCCGACCGGAAGCCCATCGCGAACGCGACCCCGATGACGACCGCGAGCGAGATCGCGTTGGCGGCCAGCGAGGTCAGCACGTGCGCCCAGAGCACGCCCGGGCGGGCGATCGGCATGGACTGGAACCGCTCGAAGATCCCGCCCTGCATGTCGGTGAAAAGGCGGAACGCGGTGTAGGAGATGCCCGACGCGATCGTGATGAGCAAGATGCCGGGCAGCATGTAGTTCACCGACGAGACCGACCCGCTGTCGATCGCGCCGCCGAACACGTAGACGAACAGCAGCATGATCGCGATCGGCATGATCGCGGTGGTGATGATGGTGTCCGGACTGCGGGTCACGTGGCGCATGGTCCGCCCGGTGAGGACGGCGGTGTCGCCGACGAAATGCGTGGCCATGATGACTCCCTACTCCTTGCTCGATGTGCTCGATGTGCTCGATGTGCTCGGCGCACTCGACGTGGCGGAGTCGCCGACCACGGCGAAGAAGACGTCCTCGAGGGACGGCTGCTTCTCGACGTACTCGACCTTGGCCGGCGGCAGCAGCGCCCTGAGCTCGGCCAGGGTGCCGTTGACGATGATCCGGCCCTGGTGCAGGATCGCGATCCGGTCGGCCAGCTGCTCCGCCTCGTCCAGGTACTGGGTGGTGAGCAGCACGGTCGTGCCGCCCCGGGCGAGCTCCCTGACGGCCTGCCACACCTCGATCCGCGCCTCCGGGTCGAGCCCGGTCGTCGGCTCGTCGAGGAAGATGACCGGCGGGTTCCCGATCAGGCTCATCGCGATGTCCAGGCGGCGCCGCATGCCCCCGGAGTACGTCGCCACCCGGCGGCCGCCCGCCTCGGCCAGCGAGAAGCGCGTCAGCAGGGAGTCTGCGATGGCGCCCGGCTGCGCAAGGTGCCGGAGCCGGGCCACCAGCACGAGGTTCTCCCGGCCGGTGAGGATCTCGTCGACCGCCGCGAACTGCCCGGTGAGGCTGATCGACTCGCGGACATCGGCCGGGCGCGCCGCTACATCGAAGCCGTTGACTGCGGCCGTCCCGGCGTCGGCCGCCAGCAGCGTGGACAGGATCCGCACGACCGTGGTCTTGCCCGCCCCGTTGGAGCCGAGCAGCGCGAAGATGGCGCCCGGCGCCACCTCGAAGTCCACGCCCCGCAGCACGTGCACTTCCTTGAAGGATTTCTCCAGGCCTCGCACCTGGATAGCAGGCGCCTGGGCCTGATCGGTTGCTGACGAAATGCTCATGACCGTCAGCATGGAGGGTTGACGCTACGTCAAGGTCAAGCCAAAAAGGCAGAAACCAAGCACAAAAGGCAAAAACACCTAGTCCGCGACGTTAATGCCCAGGTAGTGCGCCAGGAACGGGGCCAGCGTCATCAGCTGCAGGCTGTCGATGCGGACGCCGCTCAGCGACTCGAACCCCGCCTTGATCCCGGCCCTGCCCCCAGAAGCCCCAGAAGCCCCAGAAGCCCCAGAAGCGCCAGAGGCCCCGGCGTCGGCGTCACGCTCGCCCAGTCGCGCCCCCCGCAGGTCAACGTTGCCGCAGTGCGCCTTGGAGAAGTCAAGCCCGCTCACCGTGCTACCAGGAAACTTCACCCGCTGGAGCTTCGCCCCGCCGAAGTCAACGTCGCGCAGCACGCAGTCCTCGAACGTCACGTCGGTCAGCGAGGCCTCGCGGAAATTGACCGAGTCGAGCTTGCAGCCGCGGAAGGCTACCCGCCGCAGCACGCAGGTGAACGCCTGCACCCCGGCGAACACCGACCCGTTGAACCAGGCATCGGTATACAGCGCCCCGGCCACGTCGACCGCCACCAGCCGGGTCTGCTCGAACCAGACGTCGGTGAACCGCGCCTTCCGCAGCCGGCCCTCGTCAAACGAGCCCCCGATGAACGCCGACTCGGTGAACCGCGCGCCGGTGGCGGCCGGGGCGTCGAAGGCGACGCCGTCAAATCGCACCCGGTCATAGTCGCCGTCGATCTCAAGCGAATCGCCCGATTCGAACTCGGACATAGCGGAAGCGAATGGAAGATCATCGAGCTTGACTGGTGACTTCATTCCTATTTTCCTAAACTAAGCGCCATGGCAGACAGCAACGACTTCAACAGCAGGATCATCGAGGAGTTCCGAGTCAACCACGGTCAGGTCGGGGGATTCATGGACGTCCTCCCGCTGCACCATACCGGGGCGCGCTCGGGCACCCAAAGAGTGAGCCCGCTCGCCTATCAGGCGGTGGGGGAAGGCTACGCGGTCTTCGCCTCCAAGGCCGGCGCGCCGAGCAACCCGGACTGGTTCCACAACCTGATCGCCCACCCCGACGCGGTGGTCGAGGTCGGCGCCGAGACGGTCAAGGTCAAGGCGCGGGCGGCCGAGCCGACCGAGCGCGACGTGATCTTCGCCCGGCAGGCGGAGCGCGCTCCGCAGTTCGCTAAGTACGAGGAGACGGCGGCGCCGCGCAAGATCCCGGTGGTAGTGCTCGATCCGGTCAAATAACCTAAAGTCGTAAAAAAAGCCCTTGTCGCTCCATCGATGCAGCGGGAGGTCGTCTCATGGCGCCAGCGGATCCTGTGGTCTCCACCAGCGCCGGCCGGGTCATGGGGCGAATCGAGAAGGGCATCGCGGTCTTCCGCGGTATCCCGTTCGCCAAGCCCCCGATCGGCCCGCTCCGGTTCCAGGCCCCGGAACCGCCGGAGCCATGGGACGGCGTCCGCGACGCATCGCACTTCGGGCCGGCCGCGCCGCAGGCAGTGATGCTGGCCGAGGCCGGCGGGCAGCCCGATGAGCCCGCCGACACCACCGGCGAGTGGCTCACGGTTAACGTCTGGACCCCCGACCCGGGCGCCAGCCGGCTGCCGGTCCTGGTCTGGATCTACGGCGGCGCCTACATGTTCGGCGCCAGCAGCGAGGTCGGCTACGACGGGACCCCGTTCGCGCAGGGCGGCGCGGTCTTCGTCTCGCTCAACTACCGGCTCGGGGTGGAGGGCTTCGCCCAGCTCCCCGGCGCCCCCGCCAACCGCGGCCTGCTCGACGCGGTGGCCGCCCTGACCTGGGTCAAGGAGAACATCGAGGGCTTCGGCGGCGACCCCGCCAACGTCACCGTGTTCGGCGAGTCGGCCGGGGCGGGCGTGATCGCCGCGATGCTCGCCATGGGCCGGGCCAAGGGCCTGTTCAGGCGCGCGATCGCGCAGAGCGTGCCCGGCTCGTTCTTCACCAGGGACCTGGCCGAGAGCATCACCGAGGCGATCGCGCACCAGGCCGGCCTGCCGAGCACGTACCAGGCGCTGGCCGCCGCCGACCCGATGGACCTGGTCAACGCGCAGATGGCCGTCACCGGCCGGATGACGGAGTTCCCCCAGTGGGGCGGGGTGAGCCTCACGATCACGCCGTTCTCGCCGGTCATCGACGGCGAGGTGCTGCCGCGCTCGCCCTGGCGGGCGCTGCTGGCGGGCGCGGCGGCCGAGGTGGAGCTGCTGACCGGCCACAACCGGGACGAGTACCGGCTCTTCCTGGCAATGGGGGGCAAGCTCGGCACCGTCACCGAGGAAGAGGCGGCGACCACGCTGGCCACGTTCGCCCCCGCCCCCGACGGCGCCGCCGCCTACCGGAAGGCGTTCCCCGACGCCGATCCGAGCGGCATGTACGAGCTGATCTTCTCCGACTGGCTCTTCCGGATGCCGACCCTGCACCTCGCGCAGGCGCACGCGGCCTCCGGCGGCCGGACCTACCTCTACGAGCTCAAGGCCGAGGCGCCGGCCGGCCCGTTCGGCGCCTGCCACGGGCTCGACGTGCCGCTCGTCTTCGGCGCCATGGGGCCGGGCCTGAGCGCGATGCTGACCGGGGAGAACCCGCCCGCCGAGTTCGTCGCGGTGGGCGACACGATGCGCCGCGAGTGGCTCGAGTTCGCCGCCACCGGCGACCCCGGCTGGCCCGCCTACGGCACCGAGCACCGAACCACGCGCATCTACGACCTGCAGCCGGACGTCGTCTCCTATCCCGAGGAGACGTCCATGCACCTGTGGGAGCGCCACCAGTTCGACGCCCTAGGCCTCTCGGCCTAACCCACCCCCACCACTTACGAGCCAAGTGCGCATTTGGGCCAGGCAAGAGTGCAAGAGTGAGCCCAAAAGCGCACTTGGCACAATTCAAAACCGCTTATATCGAACGGACCCGGGCGACTCTCCCACCCAGACGACTCCCACCAGTCGCGCAGCCGGACCGGACCCGCTCGCCCACCCCAGAGTCGACTCCGGTCAGTCCCCGGCCAGCCGGGTGAGCGCGCCGCGCACCACCGCCGGGTCGGTCGTCTGCCAGAACGGCGGCAGCGTGGCCCGCAGGAACTCGCCGTAGCGCTTGGTCACCAGCCGCGGGTCGAGCACGGCCACGACCCCCCGGTCGTCGACCGAGCGGAGCAGCCGCCCGGCCCCCTGGGCCAGCAGCAGCGCCGCGTGCGAGGCGGACACCTCCATGAACCCGCTGCCGCCGCGCGCGTCCGCCGCCCGGGTCCTGGCCGAGGCGAGCGGGTCGTCGGGCCGGGGGAAGGGGATCCGGTCGATGATCACCAGCCGCAGCGACGGCCCCGGCACGTCCACCCCCTGCCAGAGCGAGAGCGTGCCGAACAGGCAGGTCGGCTCGTCCTCGGCGAACTCCTTGACCAGCTGCATGGTCGAGTCGTCGCCCTGGCACAGCAGCGGGTAGGGCAGCGACTCCCGCAGCGCGGCCGCCGCCGCCTTCGCCGCCCGCATCGAGGAGAACAGCCCCAGCGTCCGTCCCCCGGCCGCCTTGATCAGCTCCCACATCTCTTCCAGGTACTCGGGCGGCAGCCCGTCCCGGCCGGGGATCGGCAGGTGCTTGGCCACGTAGAGGATGCCGCTGCGCCCGTGCAGGAACGGCGACCCGACGTCCATGCCCTCCCACTCCGAGCCCATCGCCGACGCGTCCAGGCCCCACTGCCGCGCGAGCGGCGCGAACGACCCGCCCAGGGTCAGCGTGGCCGAGGTCAGCACCACGGTCCGGTCGCTGAACAGGTTCTCCGCCAGCACCTCGCCGACCTCGAGCGGCGCGACGTGCAGCGATGCGGGCCGGGACGGCTCCGCCGCCCAGTCCTCCGGCCGCTCGAGCCAGACGACCTCCTCGCGCTCCTCGATCGGCTGCTCGAACGCGCTGAGCATCCGCTCGGCCACCTCGCCGATCTCCTCCAGGTTGACCAGCGCGGTCTGCGCGGCGGTGACCTCGGCCGGGTCGGCGTCCTCGGCCTTGGACACGGCGATCTTGCGGACCTGGGCGGCGCAGTTGACGGCGGCCTCCCGCAGCGCGGTCAGGGTGGCGCCGAGACCCGTGTCGAGGCTGTCCATCCGGCCGGCCGGCATCGTCACCAGCAGCGGCCCGAGAGCGTTGCCGGCCTCCGACAGCCGGGCGATCTCGCCGTCATCGGCCAGCTTGCCGGTCCGGCGGACCGCGAACTCGATCGCCTGCACCGACAGCTCGCCGCTGGCGACCGAGGTGACCCGGTCGACGAGCTCGTGCGCCTCGTCGACGATGACGACCCGGTGCTCGGGCAGGATGCCGCCCTCGCCGAGGGTGTCGATCGCGAGCAGCGCGTGGTTGGTGACGACGACGTCGACCTCGGCCGCCGTCCGCCGGGCGCGCTCGGAGAAGCACTGCACGCCGAACGGGCACCGGTTCACCCCCAGGCACTCGCGCGCGGTCACCGCGACCTGGCGCCACGCCTGGTCGGGCACGCCAGGGACGAGCTCGTCGCGGTCGCCCGCGGTGGTCGAGGCGGCCCACTGGTGCAGCCGCTTCACGTGCGCGCCGAGCGGGCTGGCGGGCCCGTCGAAGAGCGAGTCCTGCTCGTCCTCGGGGCCGTTGCGGAGCTTGTTGAGGCAGAGGTAGTTGTTCCTGCCCTTGAGTATCGCGAACTCCGGCCTGCGCCCCAGCGGCCCGCGCAGCGCCTCGGCCAGCCGGGGCAGGTCGCGGTCGACGAGCTGGCGCTGCAAGGCGATGGTGGCGGTGGAGACCACGACCGGGCCGTGCTTCCTGGCGGTGGCGAGCCGGAGCGCGGGCACCAGGTAGGCGAGCGACTTGCCGGTCCCGGTGCCGGCCTGGACCGCCAGGTGCGCGCCGTTGCTCATCGCGTCCCACACGGCCTTCGCCATCCGGCTCTGACCGTCGCGCTCGGTGCCCCCGATCGCGGAGACGGCGGTGGTCAGCAGCGATAGAACGCCGTCGGCGGCGGTCTCAGAAGCGGGGTCGGCGGTGCTGTTCGATGATCCGGGGGGCACGAGCCGACGCTACCCTATGCAGATGCCGATTTACGCCCTGGACGACGACGAGCCCCAGATCGACGAGCTCGCCTACGTCGCGCCCGATGCCGTCGTCATCGGGCGGGTCGCGATAGGCCCGCAGGCCTCGGTCTGGCCCTGCGCCGTGCTCCGCGGCGATCACGGCACGATCACCGTCGGCGCCAGGACCTCCATCCAGGACGGCACGGTCGTGCACACCACCGCGCGCTGGCCGACGGTGATCGGCGACGACTGCGTGGTCGGGCACAACGCGCACCTGGAGGGGTGCGTGATCGAGTCGGGCTGCCTGATCGGCTCCGGCTCGGTGACCCTCAACCGGGCGGTGGTGGGCGCGGGGTCGATCGTGGCCGCGGGAACCGTGGTGCCGGAGGGGTTCATCGTGCCGGCCGGGTCGCTGGTGGCCGGCGTGCCCGCGGCGATCAAGCGGTCGGACGTGGACCCGACCTGGATCGAGTTCGCGGTCAAGAGCTACATCGAGACCGCACGCCATCACCGCAACGGGCTGCGCCGCCTGAGCTAGATCCGCGATCCGACACGCGCAGCAGGAAACCCATCTGGGGCGTCGGATCGTTATCGTTGTGAGCTGCATAAGGCCAGCAACAGGGGTATCAGGTAGGGTGCCGTGGATATTGACATCAGCCTTGACTACGGGCTCACCCTGCTCGCCGCGCTTCTCATCGGCACCGGCTTCGTGCTGCAGCAGAACGCCGCGCAGAGTGAGCCTGACTCGCGGTTCCTGTCGCTGCGGCTGATCCTCGACCTGTTCCACCAGCCCCGCTGGCTGCTGGGCATCGGCTGCATGGTCGCCGGGCAGGCGCTGGCGGCCTGGTCGATCGGGAACCTGCCGCTGGCCTTCGTCGAGCCGCTGCTCACCACCAACCTGGTCTTCGCGCTGCTGGTGGCGGTGCCGATCGCCAAGGCGTCGCTCCGGTTCTGGGAAATCGCCGGCGCGATCGTGCTCTGCTGCGGGGTGGCGCTGCTGTCGGTGTCGCGGTCGGCCAAGCCGATCGGCCTGTCATTCGGCTCGTTCTCGCACTGGCCCGCCGCCGCGGTGATCGCGGGCATCGCGTTCGCCTGCGTGCAGGCCGGGCGGCGGCGGCCAGGCCGGGCGCGGGCGATGCTGACCGGGACCGCGGCCGGGCTCATCTTCGGCATCCAGGACGCGCTGACCAGGCAGACGCTGCAGGCCCTGCATCACTACGGGTTCGGCGGCCTGCTGCTGCACTGGCCGCCCTACGCGCTCGTCGGCGCGGGCGCGCTCGGCATCTGGCTGATGCAGAGCGCGTTCAGCTCAGGCCCGCTGAACGTCTCGCTGCCGGCCATCTCGGCCGGCGAGCCGGTGGTCGGGATACTGCTCGGCGTGATCGTGTTCGGTGACCGGGTCCAGGACACCCCGGGGGAGCTGGCGATCTACGCCGGGGGCCTCGCCGCCCTGGTAGTCGGCGTGATCATGGTCGGCCGGGCCCCGGCCCTCTCTCAGCTCCGCGCGTGGACCGAGGAGAACATCCCGTCGCTGCCGCCGCTCCCGCACGTCCCGACGCTCCCGCTCAGCCTGCCCGGACTGCACGGCGGCCGGGCCGACGACGACGGCGACCCGCCCGACGGCCCGGCCGGCGAGGACGCGACCCAGCGGGAGATCCCGCCGCCCTCAGCCGAGGAAGCCATCACCCCCAGGCGCAGGCGTTTCCGCCGCCCGTCCCGCCCGATATCGGACCTCCGCGGATTACCCCCGCCAACCTCAACACCCAATCTCCACAGCCACCCGAGGCACTCCTATCGCCTCAGCCCCGACAGACAGGACGATTGGATTGCTGGGGGTACTTAGCGTCGCTATACGGCGGAAAGTACACCCAATGATGGCGCGGGGGTGCAGCGCCGGTTAGAGGGGCTGCCGGGGCCTGGGCTTCGCGCGGGCCGACGAGGCCCAGCCCCGGGGAGCGGCATCCCTGCTGCCGTTGCCGATGAACCGCTCGAGGGCGGTGCCGACGCCGCCCTCGTCGGCGATCAGCTTCCTGATCGTGATGATCATCGTCGGCATGGCCCAGAAGTCGCCGCACACCCACAGGATGGCCGCGCCGATCTGCTGGTCGGCGAAGGGCGGCAGGGTCACCCCCGGGACGTGGTCGTAGGCGCTGTAGAGCGAGTGGGTGGCGAAGATCGACAGCGTCATCGCGATGAAGATCATCACGACGTTGGTGGCGAGCAGGGCGGCCGCCCGGCCGAGTATCGGCATCCGCGACCGGAACGGCGGCGAGGGGATGAACTGGAGCCAGAACAGCACCCCGGCCAGGAAGAACGACGAGTGCATGAGCCAGATGTGCACCAGCTGGTTGTTCTCGGCCAGGTCGAACAGGACCGGGAGGTGCCACAGCACCATGACCGCGTTGAAGATCACCACCGCCGCCAGCGGCCCGGTCAGGAAGCGGAAGACGACCCGGATCGGCCGCGACCAGCCGCCCGCCAGCACCGACCGGGTCACCGCCTGCCCGGCTCGGCCCGGCAGCCCGTCCAGCAGCGGCTGCCCGGGCGCGCCCGCGACCACCAGCGACGGCGCGGCGAACATCAGCAGCAGGTGCTGGACCATGTGCACGATGAAGTAGGAGCTCGACCAGTAGTCGATCGGCGAATCGACCGCCAGCAGCAGCACCGCGAGGCCGCTGTAGAACCAGAGCGACCGGATCCGGCGTTCTCGCGTGCGCTCCGGCCTGGATCGCCTGGCTAGCCGCCAGAGCCCGATCTCGTGCCAGACGACAACGACGGCCACGATGACGACGAACGGGTCGAACGACCAGTTGTCCAGGATGTAGTGCATGCGGTGGCCTATCCGGACGGAGGGCTAGCTGGAGGAGTTGGACTCAATCGGCACGCTGATCGTCTGCGCCCGCGCCCACACGGTGGAGCGGTGGTCGAGCTGCCACACGGTGAGCGTGTGCCCGGAGACCGCCAGCGCGTCGATCGAGGTGCCCGGCCCCGAGGCGAGCACGGTCGTGTGGGCGGGCGTCGGCGGCAGCAGCAGCCACTGCTGTCCAGGCCCGCCGATGGTGGCCGCCTGCCCGCCCGGCAGCAGCACCCAGGTGCCGTCGGAGGACGTCGCCGTCGCTCCGGCCAGGCCGCCCGACGCGGTGACCGCGTTGGTGATCGGCAGCGCGGCCGACGCCGTCCAGCTGTCCTTGTCCGCCCACAGCGCGGTCAGCCCGTCCGTCGCCTGCACCAGCGCCGTGCCCGCGCCGAGCCGCACCAGCGGGCCGGAGACCGGCAGGCTAACCCGCTGCCAGCCCTCGCCGGCCGAGTAGGCGAACAAGCCCGCGGCGCCGGCCGCGCCGCAGTCACCGGCCGCCAGCAC
>DATCGA010000073.1:0-3084 GCA_036509215.1 Trebonia sp. | reverse complement strand
CACCAGCACCAACTGGCAGGTCAACAGCGTCGGATGGATCTCCGGCTCCGGCCGCGACTACCTGATGGCCGTGCTCACCACCGGCAACCCGACCGAGCAGTACGGCATCGACACGATCAGCGAGATCTCAACGCTGATCTGGACCCAGCTGCGCTGAACGTCTCGCGGGGGTCGGCGCCGCAGCGATGAGTTTCGGCGGCTGGATCAGTCAACTAGTCGCATCGAGACCAATCCGGGGGTGTAGGGCGTGCGAAAGATTGTCGTGTACGAGTTGCTGTCGCTCGACGGGGTTGCCGAGGACCCCGATGGTTTCATCGCCGACTGGGACGAGGCGATGGACGCCAACCTGGCCGCCGTGATCGGCACCCAGGACGCGGTCATTCTCGGCCGCCGCAGCTACGCCGAGTGGGCGCAGTTCTGGCCGGACAGCACGATCGAGCCGTTCGCGACGTTCATTAACGGGGTCGCGAAGTACGTCGCCACCTCCACGCCCCTCGACCGGGATTGGGCCCATGCGACCGTGCTCGACGGCGGACTGGTCGAATCCGTTCGTGAGCTCAGGCAGCAGCCCGGCGGCGACGTCGGCGTGCACGCCAGCATCTCGGTCGCGCAGGCGCTGCTCGCGGCCGGCCTGGTCGACGAGCTCAGGCTGGTGATCGCGCCGAGGATCGCCGGACGCGGACGACGGCTCCTCGACGGCCTGCCGACGATTGGGCTCGAGTCGATCCGAAGCAAGACCTCGCCGAGCGGCTGTCTGCTGGTCGACTATCGGGTTATTCGCTAGAGCTGGCTCTGCTGGTACGTGGTGAGGCCGTAGCCGGAGGCAATCGGGTTCCACTCGGCGGCGAAGGCCGTCTTGTCCTGGGTTGCCTCGTTGTCGGGGGCGACGGTGGTCTGGTAGGCGGGGTCGCTGGTGTCGCCCGCGACGCAGCCCTGGGTGACCTGATCGGTGGCCCACGTCGCGAAGCCCTGGTCGGCCGCCATCGACGCCTGCCAGGCCTTGGTCAGCTCGCTGAGCAGCGCGGGCGGCAGCGCCGAGCGGCCCGGCATGGCCGCCAGGCTGGCCAGCAGCGTGCGCCGGGAGCTGACGGCGCGGGTGAACACCGCCGCGTCGCCGTGCAGGTTTGGCCCGCAGCTGTAGACGTCGTTATAGGCGTCGTTGATCGCCGTCCGGTCGGTGACGCTGCTGGCCAGCATCCCGGCCAGGTTCGACGCGGACTGCTGCTCGGTGACCGCCGTCGCTGAGACCGACGCCGACGCGGTCGCCGATGGCGACAACGAGGAGGAAGGCGATGCGGACGGGGTCGACGCGGTCGCGGCGACCGAGGCCCTGGCCGTCGGCAGCGGCGTCTTGCTGGAGTCGGCGGCGTCGCTGATCGTCTCGTGGTGGCTGAAGGGATGGAGCAGCAGCACGAGCACGCCCGCCGCTACAACCACCACCGACAGCGCCGACCAGTACAGCGGGGCGCGGGATCGCCCGGTACCGGTGACCGGGCGGAGCGGAGGCCCCGGCGGAATCGGCGGCCCGAACGGCCCCGGCGGCCCGGCGGGGCCGCCCGCAGCGGGCTCGAATGGCGGGCGGTACGGCTGCTGGTGGCCCGGGTACGGCATCGGCGCCTGCTCGTATGCGGGCGGCTGGTTCGGATGCGGCTGATTCGCGGCCGGGGGAGCGTCCGGCGGCTCGAACGGGCTGCTGGGCTCGGTGCTGCCGTACCAGTCGCTCCACTCGTTGCGAGGCGGAGACTCGGGCCAGGGAAATGGCACCGCGCTCTGCATTCCGACCTCGGTGAAACCCGGCCCGCTGCGCTCCTCGGCTCCGGGCGTTGGTCCCGATTCGAGTCCGAGTCCGGGGCCGGGGTCAAGGCCGGGTCGGGGGCCGGGGTCAGGTTCGGGTTCAGGCCCTGGGGCGTCGGCCGCCGGAGCCTCGTCGATGACGCGCTGCCCGCACTTGGAACAGAACCTCGCACCAGAGCGCAGCCCCGTCCCGCATCTGCCGCACCAGCGGCTCAGCTCTGCCACTGCACCACCGCCCACCCGTTGTACTCAGGGTAAGTGAGCGTGCGCTGGCTGCCAAGGGGCACCGCGGCCCCACGGATCGCCGGTGACCCAGGGGTTGAATGGTTAACGGTGAATCATATATGTTCCTGGCAACGCGGGGGCATCGCAGCGACGCGGTGCCGCCATCGCAGGCGGCGGACCGACAGGAGGTCGGCGCTTCATGAGCGACCACGGCAGTTCTCTGTCCGGGGTGCGGGTGCTTGACCTCACCCACCAGGTCGCGGGCCCGTCGGCCACGCTGATGCTGGCGTTCCTCGGCGCCGAGGTCGTCAAGGTGGTTGCGCCCGGCAGCCGGGACAGCTACGACGGCATCGCGTTCTACCTCAACAACGCGTCCAAGAAGTCCATCGAGCTCGACCTGAAGTCGGAGGCGGGCGTGCAGGCGGCGCTGCGCCTGGCCGACCAGGCCGACATCTTCGTCGAGAACTTCTCGCGCGGGGTGATCGACCGTCTCGGCCTGTCCTGGGACGTCCTGTCGGCGCGGAACCCGCGGCTGATCTACGCCCAGGTGAAGGGGTTCGCCGAGGACTCCCCGTACCGGGACTTCCCGTGCTTCGACCCGATCGCCCAGGGCTTCGCGGGCGGATCCGCGATCACCGGCGAGCCGGACGGGCTGCCGATGAAGCCAGGTCCGGACGTGGGCGACACCGGCACCGGCATGGTGCTCGTCGGCGCGATCCTGGCCGCGCTCTACCAGCGGGAGAAGGACGGTCTCGGCCAGCGGGTTCAGATCGCGATGACCGACCAGGTGGCGACGTTCATGCGGATCCACTACGGGTGGCCGATCGAGCGGCAGATGGACACCCCGCGATTTGGCAACCGCCCGCCGTTCCTGGTCACCACCGCGCCGTCGGACATCTTCCCCTGCCCGCCGTTCGGGCCGAGTGATCCTGGCCCGGTAGCGGGAGGAGCGCGGAGCGATGGCGATCATCCCGGCAGCCACGGACCTGACCAGGCCGTACTGGGACAACGCGGGTAAGGGCAAGCTCGTCATCCAGCGCTGCCACCACTGCGGCAACCGCTGGC
>DATCGA010000072.1:0-15746 GCA_036509215.1 Trebonia sp. | reverse complement strand
CCCGCGAGCGCAGGTGCGGAGACAGGCCGGCGACCGGGCCGGAGATGATGCCGCCGAGGTACACGATGCGCGTGACCCCGGCCGCCGCGGCCGCCCGGGCGAAGATGCCGGCCGCGTCGCGGTCCCGCCGCTCGAACGAGGCGCCGGTGCCCAGGGAATGGATGAGGTAATAGGCCACGTCGACCTCGTCCAGGGCCCGCCGCACCGCGGCCTCGTCCATCACGTCGGCCGCCGCGATCTCGACGTCGCCGGACCAGGGCCGCCCGTCCAGTTTCCCCGGGTCGCGTGCCATGCAGCGCACGCGGTGACCGGCGGCGAGCAGCCCGGGGACGAGCCGGCCGCCGATGTACCCGGAGGCTCCGGTGACCAGGCAGCGCTGTGATGTGGGCATACTCCGTTTGTGCCCCGTGAGCGGCCGCTTAGCCCAGGGCTCGGGCCGCTTCGCCTGCACCCGTCTGCCCCGAGTGTGAGAGACGGCTGGCGGGTGGAGGCGGAGTCGCGGACCGTTCGATAAGACGGTGTGGATTTTGGCTTTTAGAGAGGGGTCACGTAGGCGCCGGAGATGCCGCCGTCGACCAGGAACGTGCTGGCGGTGATGAAGGACGCGTCGTCGCTGGCCAGGAACGCGACGGCGGCCGCGATCTCGGCCGGCTCGGCGAACCGGCCGATCGGGACGTGGACCAGGCGGCGGGCGGCGCGCTCGGGGTCGGCCGCGAACAGCTCGGTCAGCAGCGGGGTGTTGACCGGGCCGGGGCACAGCGCGTTGACCCGGATGCCCTCGCGGGCGAACTGGACGCCGAGTTCGCGCGAGAGCGCGAGCACGCCTCCTTTGGAGGCGGTGTAGGAGATCTGCGAGGTGGCGGAGCCCATGACGGCGACGAACGAGGCCGTGTTGATGATCGAGCCCTTGCCCTGCCGCTGCATGTAGGGGATGGCCTCCTTGCAGCAGAGGTAGACCGAGGTCAGGTTGACCTCCTGGACCCGCCGCCAGGCGTCGAGGCCGGTGGTCAGGATCGAGTCGTCGTCGGCGGGCGAGATGCCGGCGTTGTTGAAGGCGACGTCGACCGACCCGTAGATTTCGTGGGCGATGGCGAAGGCGCGGGCCACGTCCTCGGCGTCGCTGACGTCGGCCTTGACGAAGAGGCCGCCGACCTGCTCGGCCGCCTTGCTGCCGGCGCCGGGGTCGAGGTCGACGACGACGACGTTGGCGCCCTCGGACGCGAACCGGACCGCGGTGGCGAGCCCGATGCCGCTGCCTGCGCCGGTCACGACCGCCGTCCGCCCGTCAAGCCTTCCGGCCATGCAGATACTCCTTGTGTGTTCTTTGGTGTTGGCTGGGATTCAGATGCGCTCGAAGTAGCGGCGCAGTTCCCAGTCGGTCACCGCGGCCGCGTAGGCGGCGATCTCCACCCGCGCCATGTTCGCGTAGTGGTCGACCACGTCCTGGCCGAACGCCTCGACGGCCAGCGGGCTCGTGATCCAGAGCGCGAGCGCCTCGTTCATCGAGGCCGGGACGCGGGGCAGGTGGGTGAGCGGGTAGGCGTTCCCGGTGACCGGGGGCGGGAGCTCGAGCTGCTTGTCGACCCCGTTGAGGGCGGCCGCGGTCAGGCCGGCCAGCGCCAGGTAGGGGTTGACGTCGCCGCCGGGCACCCGGCACTCGATCCGCAGCGACGGCCCGTGCCCGACCAGCCGGAGCGAGCAGGTCCGGTTGTCCGGGCCCCAGGCGATGGTGGTGGGCGCGAACGAGCCGTCGGCGTAGCGCTTGTAGGAGTTGATGGTCGGCGCGAACAGCAGCGTCAGCTCGCGCAGCCCGGCCATCATGCCCGCGATCATCTGCTCGCCGGTCGGCGACAGGCCGTACGGCCCGTCCCCGGCCATGACCGGGTCGGCGTGATTGTCGCTGGTGCGGAACGACAGGTGGATGTGGCAGGAGTTGCCTTCGGCCGCGTTCGGCTTGGCCATGAACGTCAGCGCGTAGCCGCGGGCGGCGGCGATCTCCTTCGCGCCGGTCTTGTAGATCGTGTGCTGGTCGGCGGTGGTGAGCGCGTCGTCGTACTTGAACGCGATCTCGTGCTGGCCGAGGTTGCACTCGCCCTTGGCCGACTCGACGTACAGGCCCGCGGTCGCCATCGAGTTCCTGATGTCGCGCAGCAGCGGCTCGATCCGGCCGGTGCCGAGCACTGAGTAGTCGGCGTTATAGCGGTTGGCCGGGGTGAGGTTCTGGTAGTTCTGGTCCCAGGCCTGCTCGTAGCTGCCTTCGTAGACGACGAACTCGAGCTCGGTGCCGGACAGCGCCGTCCAGCCTTTCTGGCTTGATCGTTCCAGCTGCGCTTTGAGCACCTGGCGGGGCGAGACGCGGACCGGGCTGTGGTCGATCGCGTGGACGTCGGCCAGCACCAGCGCGGTGCCCGGCTGCCAGTCGATCAGCCTCAGCGTCTTCAGGTCGGGGACGAGGACGAAGTCGCCGTAGCCGCGCTCCCACGAGGTGATCTCGTAGCCGTCGACCGTGTTCATCTCGGTGTCGACCGCGAGCAGGTAGGCGCACGCCTCGGTCGCGTTCGGCACCACCTCGTCGAGGAAGTACTTGGCGTGGACGCGCTTGCCCTGCAGCCGCCCCTGCATGTCGGTCATGGCGACGACGACGGTGTCGATCTCCTGCATGCGGATGAGCTCGCGCAGCGCTTCGAGGTTCATTTACGCCAGTGCCTCCAGTTCGGCCTCGGCCGCGGCCAGTTCCTCGGCCGTGCCCTGGACCTTCGGCCCGGTGAACCACTTCCTGGCCGACACCAGCCAGTAGATCCCGGCGAAGCCGATCACGGCGACGACCGCGAACACCGTGTAGTTGAAGTTGTCCCAGGTGATCGGGTTGAAGGTCGGCAGCATGAACAGCACCGTGATGAACACGACCCAGATGCAGGCGATGATCCCGATCGGCCGCGACCACCGGCCGAGGTGCCACGGCCCGCGCTGGAAGTTCGAGCCGAGTCGCAGCCGCAGGAAGGTCGGCAGCACGTAGGCGACGTAGAGGCCGATGACCGCGATCGACGTGACGGCGGCGTAGGCGGTGCTGTTCCACAGGTACGGCAGGCCGAGGATGAGCGCGCCGCCGGCCGCCAGCCAGATCGCGTTGGTCGGCGTCCGGGTCTTGGCGTTGATGTGGTGCCAGAACTGGCTGCCGGGCAGCGCGCCGTCGCGGGAGAACGCGTAGATCATCCGCGAGTTCGCCGTCACCGAGGACATCCCGCAGAACAGCTGGGCGACGATCACGATCAGCAGCAGCAGCTTGGCGCCGGTGCCGCCGATCGCGTCGATGAAGATCTGCGCGGGCGGCACGGTCGCGCCGATCTCGCCGGTGTAGTTCTGGATCGCGAACGTGATGCCGATCAGCAGCAGCCAGCCCGCGAACAGCGAGACGATGATCGAGGTGACGATGCCGCGCGGGCCGGCGATGGCCGCGTCCTTGGTCTCCTCGGTCATGTGGGCGGACGCGTCGTAGCCGGTGAAGGTGTACTGGGCCAGCAGCAGGCCGAGCATCAGCACGTAGATCTTCGACCCCCAGCCGCTGCCGTTGGCGAAGTGGGTGAACACGTAGGACGCGCTCTGGTGGTGGCTGGGCGCGAACGCGAGCACGCCGACGATGATCAGCACGCCGAGGATGTGCCACCAGACGCTGACGTTGTTCAGCAGCGCGACCAGGCGGACGCCGAACTGGTTGAGCACGCCGTGCAGGACCAGGATCGCGGCGAACAGCACGATCGTGTGCCAGTGCTGGGTGGTACTGAAGTTCCACTCCAGGTCGAGCAGCGCGTTGAGGAAGAACGCGGCTCCGAAGTCGATGCCGGCCGTGACCGCGACCTGCCCGAGGAAGTTGAACCAGCCGGTGAACCAGCTCCAGGCGGCCGCATTGCGCGGCGCGAGCTTGGCCGACCAGTAGTACAGGCCGCCCGCCGTCGGGAAGCTCGAGCAGACCTCGGCCATCGCGAGGCCGACGAACAGCGTCATCACCCCGACGAAGGGCCAGCCCCAGACGATGATGACGGGGCCGCCGTCGGTCATGCCGGTCCCGTACAGCGTCAGGCAGCCGGACAGGATCGAGATGATCGTGAAGGAGACGGCGAAGTTGCTGAAGCCGGACATGTGCCGGCGTAGTTCTTGAGCGTAGCCCAGCTCATGCAGCCGCTGTTGATCGGCGCTGATCACCGCGCGCTCTGTGGTCTCGTCGGACACGAGGCCTCCCGGCGTCTTGGGTGGTGCCTGAAGGGGCGGCAGCCCGTCCAGTTATCCCAAATTGACTCATCCTGCGCATAAGGTGTCAAGATCAACAACTGAGCTGTTATTTGAGCTGATCCTTCATGACTTTTCCGGTTGCGTTCAGCGGGAGCACGTGGAGGAATTCGACGTATCTTGGCGCTTTGAAGCCGGCCATCTTGGTTTTGGCCCACATGATGAGATCCTCCGCCGTGATGTCGTCTTGTCCGTTTTTTGCGCGGACGATGAACGCCTTGCCGACCTGGCCGAGACGGTCGTCGGGGACGCCGATGACGGCGACCTGGTGGACGGCGGGGTGCTCGAGCAGGAAGCCCTCGATCTCGGCCGGGTAGGCGTTGAAGCCGCCGACGATGAACATGTCCTTCTTGCGGCCGATGATCTTCAGGCGTCCTGCTTCGTCGATGGCGCCGAGGTCGCCGGTGTGCAGCCAGCCGTCTTGGTCGATCGCTTGCCGGGTGGCCTCGGGGTCGTCGAGGTAGCCCTTCATGACGCCGTAGCCTTTGGCGAGGAGCTCGCCGTCTTGGGCGATTTTGATCTCGAAGCCCTGGCACGCGGTGCCGACGGTGGTGGCGATGTCCTCGAACGAGTCCGTCTGCCGTGACGCGGTGATCGTGCCCGCCTCGGTCAGGCCGTAGCCGGTCATGATCGACGTGAACGGCAGCTCCTCCTTGATCTGGCGGATCAGCTCGACCGGGATGTCGGCCGCGCCGGTCACCGCTACGCGGAGGCTCGACAGGTCGCGGCCGCCCTTTTTGTGGGCTTTG
This sequence comes from Trebonia sp., assembly GCA_036509215.1. Taxonomy (GTDB): domain Bacteria; phylum Actinomycetota; class Actinomycetes; order Streptosporangiales; family Streptosporangiaceae; genus Trebonia. The sequence goes on along the minus strand of DATCGA010000072.1, from coordinate 10,713 downwards.
ATTAGTTCTTGGTAGACGGTCGGCGGACCTGGGAGGACGGTTACCTTCTCGCGTTCGACGAGGTCGGTTATGTGGTCGATGTCGAAGACCGGGACCGGCAGGATCGTCATGCCACGGATCATCGAGGCGATGCAGCCCGCCTTGTAGCCGAAGATGTGGAAGAACGGGTTGGCGATCAGGTACCGGTCGCCCTGCCTTGTTCGCGCCAGGTCGTTCCACTCCTGGTAGAGGCGGAGGGTCGGCGCGTGCGCCATCATCACGCCCTTGGGCCGGCCGGTGGTGCCGGAGGTGTAGATGATGTCGGCAACGTCGTTGCTCTGCACTGTGCGCTCGGTCGGGGTGCCGCTTTTGAGGAAATCGGACGTTAGGTCGATGACCGGGATATTTTTCTTGCCGTCGTTGAAGTCAAAATCAAGGCCAAGAAAGTTTTTCCTAACGAGAAGTAGCTTCGCCTGGCTGCGCCGGATAATGTCGCCGGCTTCCGCGGCCTTGAACCGGGTGTTAACCGGCACCAGCACTCCCCCGGCGGTGAGCAGGCCGAACGCGGCGATGATCCACTCGGCCGAGTTCGGCGCCCAGATCGCGACCCGGTCGCCCTTCTGTATTCCGGCTTCTACGTAGGCGCCGGCGGCGGTCCTTACCTTGTCTGTCAGTTCTGCGAAGGTGATGCGGAGGTCGCCGTCGACGATCGCCTCGGCGTCGCCGAAGCGGTCGGCGGTGGACAGGACCATCTCCGGGATCGTCTCCCACGTTTTGGGGCGTGGTTTCATCGTTTTTCAGTCCTTTGCCGCGTTATCGGTCAGGTCCTGGCGGAGGCGGAACTTCTGGATCTTGCCGCTCGGGGTGCGGGGGAAGTCGCTTGTCTGGTGCAGCTCCTCCGGCCACTTCTGCCTGGCCAGGCCTGCTTCCTCCAGGTGTTTGCGCACTTGATCCAGGTCGGGGGCGTGATGGCCTGGCCGCATCCTCAGCACGGCGGCGGCGTGCTCGCCGAGCCGTCGATCCGGGGCCGCGACGACGGCCGCCTCGGCCACGCCGTCCATGGTGAGCAGGAGCTCCTCGACCTCCTGGGCGCTGATGTTCTCGCCGCCGCGGATGATCAGGTCGCTGGTCCGGTCGGTGATCGTCAGGTAGCCGTCGTCGTCGAGCACGCCGATGTCGCCGGTGCGGTACCAGCCGTCGTCGTCGAACGATTTCGCAGTCAGCGCGTCGTCGGTGTAGCCGGTCTCGAAGCCGAGGGTCTGGTGGCTGTGGATGACGCCCTTGGGGTCGCGGGTGGTGCCGGAGGTGAACGCGATCAGCGCTGGGTTGGTCGGGGCGGTCGGGATGACGCCTTGCATCGGTTCATCGGCCAGGAGGTCGTCGAAGTTCCGGCCGACGACGCCGACGACCGGGACTTGCGCGTCTTCGACCAGGTCTTTTTGGTATTCCAGGCGGCCGAATGTGGCCGCCGCGACGAAGACCTTGGGCTTGACCGCGGTGAGGATGTAGCCGAGCTCCTTGCGGCCGTAGAAGTGCACGATCGGCACCACGACCGCGCCGAGGAACGACGCGGCCCAGAACACGGCGGCCGCCTCGACCCAGTTCGGCAGCTGGAACGCGACCACGTCGCCGGGGCCGACTTTGCGGTCGTGGAGGCCGGCGGCGAGCCGCCGGGCCAGGTGATCGACGTCGGCGAAGGTGCCGGACCAGGGGCGCGCGGCCGAGTGCACGCGGAACTCGGCGTTGGGGGCCGCTTCCAGTCCGCGGGCGAGGAGGTCGCCGATGGTGTCCTGGGTCCACCATCCTTCGGCCTCGTACCGTTTGGCCAGGCCAGCAGGGACTGTTCGCATGTTCGGTCACCGCCATCAGTTTCTGGGGAATTGTATTCTCTCATTGAGAGAAGCTACATTCCACCTATGGACGGCACGATCACGATCATCCTCGAGGGCGTGCGGCGCTCGGTCCCCGCGTTCCCGGGCGAGACGCTGCTGCAGAGCGCCCGGCGGGCCGGCCTGTCGCCGCCCTCCTCGTGCGAGGCGGGCAACTGCGCGACCTGCATCGCCCACATCACCGCGGGCGAGATCAAGATGCGGGTGAACGACGCGCTCGACGACGACGAGATCGCCGACGGGTGGGTGCTCACCTGCCAGAGCGAGCCGATCACGCCGGACGTGACCGTCAGCTACGACGATTGACTCTCTGACCGTTGCCGACGGCCGATTTTTTCGGACATGCTGGCATCATGACCACCACGTATATCCCCCGTAACCTGGCCGAGCTGCAGACCCCCGCGCCGCTGGTGGATGCCGCCCTGCTGGCGGGCAACCTGGCCCTGATGGCGGAGGCCTGGCCGGGCCCGCGCCTGCGACCGCATGTTAAGGCGCACAAGTGCACCGAACTGGCCCGCCACCAGCGCGACGTCGGCCATCCCGGCTTCACCTGCGCCACCATCCGCGAGGTCGAGGGAATGGTCGCGGCCGGCCTCGGCCAGGACCTGCTGCTGGCCAACGAGGTACTCGACACCACCCGGCTCGGCGCCCTGGTGGCGGCCGGGGCGCGGGTGACGGCGGCGGTGGACTCTGCTTTCACGGTCGAGGCGGCTGCGCGTGGCGGGGTGCGCGAGGTCCTGATCGACGTCAACGTCGGCCTGCCCCGGTGCGGCTGCTCCCCCGCCGACGCGGGCGGGCTGGCCGAACTGGCCCGCGCGGCAGGCCTGGAGGTGCGCGGCGTGATGGGCTACGAGGGCCACACGATGATGGTGAAAGACCGGGCCGACCGGGCCCGCCAGGTGGCCGACAGCATGGCCCTGCTCGAGCAGGCCCACGCCGCGGTGGGCGGGCCGATACGGTCGGCCGGCGGGACCGGCAGCTGGGACCTGAACGTGTCGGCGACCGAGCTCCAGGCCGGCTCCTATGCGCTGATGGACACCGACTACGCCTCGCTCGGGCTGCCGTTCGGGCCGGCCCTGAGCATCCTCGCCACGGTCATCTCGGTCAACCAGGGCGGCTGGGCGGTGGCCGACTGCGGGCTCAAGGCGCTCGGCATGGACCACGGCAACCCGTCGCTGTCGGACGGCTCGGCGGTGTGGTTCTGCTCCGACGAGCACATCGTGTTCTCGCCGCCTGAGGGGGGTTCGCTGCCCTCGGTGGGCGACCGGGTCCGGGTGCTTCCGGCCCACGTCGACCCGACCATGGCCTACCACGAGCGGCTGTACCTGGTGTCGGAAGACCGCGTGCTCGAGGCGTGGCCGGTGGATCTGCGCGGCTGGTAAAGAGATTTTCCCTCCCTTCCGGATACTGACTTAGCAAAAATGAGAGTATGATTCTCGTATCCGGAAGGGAGATTTTCATGGTCGAGACGAGGGCGCTCAGCCCGCACCTGGGCGTCGAGGTCACCGGCGTCGGGAACCTGCTTGACGACGCGGTGGTCGCCCAGTGCCTCGAGGCGCTCAAGTGGCGCGGTGTGCTGCTCTTTCGCGGCCTCAACCTGACCGACGAGGAGCAGGTCGGGTTCAGCCGGAAGCTGGGCGACTTGGTCTCCCCCGGCGGCCAGGAGATCTTCAAGGTCAGCCTCGACCCGACCGTGAACCCGGTCGCCGAGTACCTCAAGGGCACCTTCCACTGGCACATGGACGGCGCGACCGACCCAGTCCCGCAGAAGGCGACCACGCTCACCGCGCGGCACGTGGCCATGGTCGGCGGCCAGACCGAGTTCGCCAGCACCTACGCCGCCTACGAGAACCTGGGCGACAGCGAGCGGAAGCGGTACGACGGACTGCGGGTGGTGCACAGCTTCGAGGCGGCCCAGCGGAAGGTCAAGCCACTGGCCGACGCGAAGGAGGTCGCGGCCTGGCGGCGGGTCCCCACCCAGGAGATGTCACTGGTCTGGCAGCGCCGCGACGGCCGCCGCTCGCTGGTGATCGGCGCGACCGCGGACCACATCGTCGGCATGGGCCTCGGAGAGTCTTCTTCGCTGCTCGAGGAACTGACCGAGTGGTCGACGCAGCAGCGCTTCCGCTACACGCACGAGTGGCGCCACGGCGACCTGGTGGTCTGGGACAACACTGGGATGCTGCACCGGGCGATGCGCTACGACGTCTCCTCGCAGCGGACCCTGCACCGCACCACGGTGCACGGCGAGGAGGCGTTCGCGTGAAGACAGCGGTCGTCACCGGCGGCAGTTCGGGAATCGGGGCCGCGATCGCGGCCCGGCTCGCCGCCGACGGCTACACCGTGGCCACGCTTGACCTCAACCCTGCCTCCTCGGGGTTCGGGGCGATCGCCGACGTCACCGACCGGGCCCAGATCGACGCGGCCCTCGCCGTTGTCAGATCACGCTTCGGGCCGGTGACCATCCTGGTTAACGCGGCCGGGATCGACGGCTTCAAGCGGTTCCACGATCTCACCTGGGAGCGCTGGCGGCACGTCATCAACGTGAACCTGGACAGTGTCTTCCACTGCACCCAGGCGGTGCTGCCGGACATGATGGAGGCGGGCTGGGGGCGGATCGTCAACATCTCCTCCTCAAGCGCGCAGTCCGGGCAGCCGTTCATGACGTCCTACGTCGCCGCCAAGTCGGCCGTGAACGGCCTGACCAAGGCGCTGGCGCTGGAGTACGGCCCGTACGGGATCACGGTCAACGCAGTCCCGCCGGGGTTCATCGACACGCCGATGCTGCGCAAGTCCGAGTCGCGCAACCTGCTCGGCGGCACGGTCGACGAGCACGTGCAGAAGACGCCGGTCCGCCGGGTCGGCCAGCCCTCGGACATCGCCGCCGCGTGCGCGTTCCTGATCTCCGAGGAGGCCGGGTACATCACCGGGCAGATCCTCGGGGTGAACGGCGGGCGGAACACGTGAGCCGACTGGCCTCGATCCCCTACGACCAGTGGGACCTCGACGCGCTGGCCGACGGTGCCCCGGGGATGAAGCCGCCGGCGGTCAACGTCCTCGGGCTGTTCGCCCACCACCCGGCGCTGGCGCGGGCCTTCCTCGGGTACAGCCGGCACCTGACCGGCCGGTCCTCGACGGTCGACCGGCGGACCAGGGAGCTGGTCGTGCTGCGGGTGGCGTGGCGGCGGCGCTGCCGTTACGAGTGGGCGCAGCACCTGTCGATCGCCTCGCGGGCGGGGGTGACCGATGCGGAGGTCGCGCAGCTTCGCGGTGGCGTCGGCGGCTGTGCCGGCGCTGGTGGTGGTGCTGGTGCCGGCGCCGGCGCGGGCGCGGGCGCCGGCGCTGTGGCGCTGCTGATCCGCGCGGTGGACGAACTCCTCGACGACTCCTGTCTCAGCGACGAGACCTACCGGGCCCTGAGCGCCTCGTTTGACGAGCGGCAGCTGATGGACCTGGTCTTCATCATCGGCACCTACGCCCTGCTGGCCATGGCGTTCAACAGCTTCGGGCTGGAGCTCGACCCCGGCCTGTCCGCAGACGACTTCGAGAGAGAGACCTGACCGTGCCGCACTTCGCCAAGCCCGCGGAGGGGAGCTGGACGCAGCATTACCCCGAGCTGTCCACCGCCCCGGTCGACTACACCGACTCCATCGACCCCGCGTACTACGCGGCCGAGCAGGAGGCGATCTTCAAGCGCACCTGGCTGCACGTCGGGCGGGTCGAGCAGGTTCCCAGAACCGGCAGCTACTTCACCAAGGAACTCGCGGTCGCCGACACCTCGCTGATCATCGTCCGCGGCCGCGACGGCGAGATCCGCGCCTTCCACAACATGTGCAGGCACCGCGGCAACAAGCTGGTGTGGAACGACTTCCCAGGCGAGGAGGTCAAGGGCACCTGCCGCCAGTTCACCTGCAAGTACCACGCCTGGCGCTACAGCCTCGCGGGCGAGCTGACCTATGTGCAGCAGGAGGAGGAGTTCTTCGGCATCGACAAGGCCGAGTACGGCCTCAAGTCCGTGCGCTGCGAGGTCTGGGAGGGGTTCATCTTCGTGAACCTGGACCCGGCGGCGGCGCCGCTGGCCGACTACCTCGGTTCGCTCGGCAAGGGCATCGAGGGATACCCGTTCGGCGAGATGACCGAGGTCTTCACCTACCGGGCCGAGATCAACGCCAACTGGAAGCTGTTCATCGACGCGTTCGCGGAGTTCTACCACGCGCCCATCCTGCACATGAAGCAGGCGGTCAAGGACGAGGCCGACAAGCTCGCCCGGGTCGGCTACGAGGCGCTGCACTACGAGCTGCGGCAACCGCACGGGATGATTTCCTCCTGGGGCGGCATGTCGCCGCCGAAGGACCCGAGCATGGTCAAGCCGATCGAGCGGGTGCTGCGCTCCGGCCTGTTCGGCCCCTGGGACAAGCCCGACATCGACGGGCTCGGGCTCGACGAGCTGCCGCCGGGCGCCAACCCCGCCCGGCACCGGGCCTGGGGGATCGACTCGTTCCACTTCTTCCCCAACTTCATGCTGCTGCTGTGGGCGCCCGGCTGGTACCTGACCTACGACTACTGGCCGACCGGGGTCGGCAGCCACATCTTCGAGGCGAGCCTGTACTTCGTGCCCGCCAAGACGGCGGCCGAGCGACTCGCGCACGAGCTCGCCGCGGTCACGTTCAAGGAGTACGGACTGCAGGACGCCAACACCCTCGAGGCGACCCAGCGGATGCTGGGCAGCCGGGTCGTCAGTGAGTTCCCCCTCTGCGACCAGGAGCTACTGCTCCGCGCCCTGCACAAGGTCACCGCCGATTACGTCAAGGAGTACCGCGATGGCACTGCTGCCCGCTGAGTTCGCCGAGCTCGAGGCGTTCGCCGACTGGATCCTGCCGACCGAGCGGGAGCGCTACGCCAAGCGCCTGGCCTCGACCATGGACGAGATGCAGGCCTTCTACGACGCCGCGTTCCCGCTGCTCGACGGGGCCAACAAGTACCTCGAGCGGTTCGGGATGGACGGCCTGCCCGACCCCGAGCGGAACCTCCTGCTGCTGATGATGTCGCTGGTGCTGGTCTCGTTCCCGGTCGAGGTCTGGTCCCAGCCGCGCGTGCCCGACAGCGGCGCCGCTTACCTCGACCTCGTCGTCGAGCCCCGGGTCTAGCCGCCGCGGAGCGACTTTCCTGGTGTTATCCATCGTGATGGGAATCTGAGCGGCTATTGGGGGTACTTTGCGCTGCTATTTGACGCTAGGTACACCCAATGATCGCGGCTGCGAAACTTCTTGCTGTTATCTTGCGTTAGCCTGGGCAGGTGCACGGAATCCTCGCCAGCGCGCTGCGCTGGATCAGCGATGAGCCTCAGCCAGGCTGGATAGAGGTCGAGTTCATCGATGCTGATGGTCGGCGGTTGCTTGTACACGACGAGCCACCGATATTTGAGGAGCCGCCAGGCGGCTTCTTGCCGTCCTCGCCCTATCCGGTGCCGACGCTGATTCCGTGTGACGTCGTGAGTCGTCAGGTGTCACCTGATGGCCGGGAGCTGGTGACGGTCGTTCTTCGCCAGACCGATGCGACAACTGGCGAGGTTCGCTTTCAGGTGGTCGCCTCCGAACTTTCAGCGCTCGGTCTTCCGCCCGCCGGGACCGTTTGACCGGTAGCCAGGCGGTAAAGCATGGGCGCGCAAGGACTGGCGCGAGTTCGCCGAAGATGCACGCGGCTCAGTGTGACTCGAGGCGGGCGCGGAGGGCGTCGCGGACTGCGGGCCACTCGGCGTCGGTGACCGAGTAGACGTGGCTGTGCCGGATCGAGCCGCCGGGCATGATCCTGTGGTTGCGGAGCACGCCCTCTCGCTGGGCGCCCAGCCGCTCGATCGCCCGCCGCGAGCGCAGGTTCTCGTGGTGGGTCATCCAGCCGACCCTGATCACGCCCAGGGTGTCGAACGCCCGTTCCATCAGCATCAGCTTGGCCTCGGTGTTCACGCCGGTCCGATGCCAGTCGCGGCCGATCCAGGTGGAGCCGATGTAGAGGCCGCGGTCCTTGGGCACCACGTCGTGATAAGAGGTGACGCCGGCCACTTCGCCGGTCCGCGCGTCGATCTGGGCCCAGGTCACCTGCTGCCGGGCTTCGAGCCGGGCGAGCAGGTCGCTGACGTAGACGCGCATCTCCGGCAGGTCGGCCGGCTGCCGGACGGGAAGCCAGGTCCACACGCCGGGGTCCTTACCCGCCGCCAGCAGCCCGTCGGCGTGCTCGAGGGTTAGCGGCTCCAGACGTACATAACGGCCGGCCAGCACGGGTCTGTCGAAGTAGGCGCTCATGACGGCGATCCTAGGCGAACGCGGAACGCCGAGTCGCCCGCAGATTAGACCGGTAAAAGACTTAGCAACTGGTAGTCAACTGATGGCGGGCGTCGGGCGGTAAATAGGGGCGACAGGATCCTCGATTGTCAGGAGCGCCGATGCAGTGGCTGCGGGCGAACGCGGCCCGGCGGGAGTTCGAGTCGTTCGTGGCGGACTCCACCGGTCCACTGCTGCGCACCGCCTTCCTGATGGCCAGGGACCTGGCCGAGGCCGAGGATCTCGTGCAGGAGACCTTCCTGCGGGTGGCGCGACACTGGCCGCGGGTCTGCGCGATGCATCATCCGGCCGCCTATGCCCGGCGGGTCCTGGTCAACCTGGTGATCGACGGCGCCGAGCGGCGGTCGCGCCGGACCGGCGAGCTCGACGGCAGACTGCGCGGCCTGGACCGGTCGGACAGCCGGGCGGAGCGTGCACTGGCGGCCGTCGACGTCCACGAAGAGCTGCTGACCGCGCTGGCCGGGCTGCCGGCCAGGCAGCGGGCCGTCATCGTGCTGCGCTACTGGGAGGACCTGCCGGAAGCGGAGGTGGCCGCCATCCTCGGCTGCTCGCCCGGGACCGTGAAGAGCACGGCCTCGCGCGGGCTGGCCCGGCTGCGCGAAGCGACGAGGGCGGCGGAGATCGCCTCGTGACGACCGAAACGTTCGAGGCGGACCTGCGCCAGGCGCTCGCCCGCGGCGCGGCCGACGTTCCCGAGACGAGGGTCGACCGGCTGCGGGAGGCGGTTCTCGAGGAGTCGGACAGCCGGCTGGCAGGCGTACAGACTAGCTACGGGTCGGGGCAGGGTGGACAGCCATCGCAGGAGTTAGTACTTAGTAGTACCATGACTCTATGGATACCGTAACGGTGAGCGAGCTGAACCGGCAGACCGCCAAGGTACTCGAACGAGTCAAAGCGGGCGAGTCCCTGGAGATCAGCGAGTACGGGAGCCCCGTGGCGCGGATCATGCCTGCTACGCCTACGACCGGAGTTCCACTGCTCGATCGCCTGATCGCTCAGGGGAGAGCGATCCCCGCATCGAGTCCAGGACCGATCCCGCCCACACCCGCACGCGATGACCGCGACGAGGGTGTGTCGCTGAGCTCTTCGCTACTCCAGATGCGAGACGACGAGCGCTACTGATGATCTACCTGGACACCTCGGCGGCGCTCAAGCTGGTCCTGCCTGAATCAGAGACGGCGGGCCTAGAGCTCTGGATCGCAGAGCACGCGGGAGTCCCGCGCGTCTCCTCCCGGCTGCTTCGGATTGAGATGCTGCGTGCCGTCGCCAGGAACGCACCGCACCGGGCGAGCCGGGCCAACATCGTCCTGTCCGCGATCGCCCTGCTGAGCATGGATGAGGTTGCACCGATAGCTGAGGTCATCGGGGACAGCGTGCTTCGCGGCCTCGATGCCATCCACTTGGCCACCGCTCACCAGCTCCGTACCGAGCTGACCGCCTTCGTCTGCTACGACAAGCGCCTATTCGACTCAGCGCAGGCTTTGGGTCTGCCAGCGGCGGCTCCGACCTGAGGCACGGCGTTATCGGGGGGCCATGCGGATGGCGCCGTCTAGGCGGATGACCTCGCCGTTGAGGTATTCGTTCTCGATGATGGCGGTGGTCAGGCGGGCGTAGTCCTCGGCCGTGCCGAGACGCTTGGGGTGCGGGACCGAGGCAGCCAGGCCGTCGCGGATGTCGGAGCGCAGCCGCGCCAGCATCGGGGTGTCCATCGTGCCGGGTGCGATCGTGTTGACCCGGATCCCCCAGCTGGCCAGGTCGCGGGCGGCGACGATGGTGATGCCGCGGACGCCCGCCTTGGAGGCGGCGTACGAGGTCTGGCCGATCTGGCCCTCGAACGCGGCGACCGAGGCGGTCAGCACGACCGTGCCGCGCTCGCCGTCGGCGATCTCGTTGCCGCTCATCCGGGCGGCGGCCAGCCGGAGCACGTTGTAGGTGCCGGTCAGGTTGACCCGGAGCACCTCGTTGAAGGAGTCGAGCGAGCCCGGGTTCCGCTCCTTGTCGATGATCCGGAGCCGGTCGCCGCCGCGGCCCGCGCAGTGCACGACCGCGCGGAGCGGGCCGTTCGCCTCGGCCGCGTCCAAGGCCGCCTCGACTCCGCCGGTGTCGGCGACGTCGGCCGCCACGAACGTCGCGGCGTCGCCCAGCTCCTTGGCGGCGTCGTCGCCGGGCGAGCTCGGCAGGTCGAGCAGCACGACCTTGGCGCCACGGGCGACCAACTCGCGGGCGGTTCCGAGTCCCAGGCCGGAGGCCCCGCCGGTGATGAGGGCCGAGATTCCAGAAATCTGCATGGTGATCATCCTCGGGGTCGAATGGGCGGGGCGGATGGTGCGGGTGCGGCTGGTGGGTCGGGCAGGGAGGCCGAGTGGGACCTGTCGGCTACGCCATCGACAGGATTCCGAACCTGTCGGCTACGCCATCGACATCGCCTATTGGGGTGGCTGGCATAGGTGACAGGGCCGGAGTGGAGGTGGGGTGGGGTGGGGTCGGCTGGCGGACTTGCGGGGGTG
>DATCGA010000071.1:0-4081 GCA_036509215.1 Trebonia sp. | reverse complement strand
ACCCGTTCAGGAGGGACGCAGCCTGCTGGCTGCGTCCCTCCTGAACGGTAAGCAGATAGCGGCATCGACAACAACGTCCTCGCCCGTACCACGGGCAACAAGCAGGACGGACATAGAGGTCATTGTGTTCCGTTCGGGTCGTATAGCACCCATAACGGAACACGATGACGCCCGCAGCCGACAAACGCGGTCCCCAACGGCACACGATCACGGCTCCGTCCACGGATTCGAGCCGCTCTTGCGGACGCAAGCTGATGAGGCCCTGAGCATCGCCGCGCGCTCGGCGGCACCCGCCCTTCCGGCGACCGCCTTATGGACGCTCGACGGCGCAGCATCCTGACCTGCCCCGTTCGGCGGAGCTTGCGGGTCAGGCGGCCGGCTCGGACTTCTCGTTCTGCGGCCCCGAGGTCACGGCCCTGACCTTGTCGCGGACAGCTCGGAAGCGCTGCTGGGCGCCCTGCTTAGTGAGCCCGTAGCACGCGCCGATCTCCATCCAGGTGGCTCCCGCCTTACGGGCGGCCTCAACCTGGGCGGCCTCCAGCTCCTCCGCTGCCTCTCGCAGGCGGCGGGCGGCGTCGAGCCGGCTCATCGGCCGGTCGGCGACCTCGAGAGCGCTGAGCGCCGTGAGGATCCGCTTGACAGCACTCCTGTGGGCCACGATCACAGCGTACTCGACAACCGGCTCTGGTCAATGATATGTTGACATCTGGTCAACGTTTCGTTGACCTGCCTGGGCCGTGAAGTGGGGTGATGCGCGTGGCGAAGAAGAGCAAGAAGAACAAGAAGCACAAGAAGAATAAGAAGGACAAGAAGAAGTAGCGCCTGCGCGGATCACGAGGGGTGGCGACGCCGGCCGCCGCCCCTCGCGTCCTTCCGATGGGTGCTGTTCGATCAGATCGTCGCTACGGAAGCGTCGACAAGTGCGGCGACACGGTGTTGGCGAAGCCGTACACGTCGGCCGCGTCCCAGTTGATTGACCAGGTCATCGCGCCCCGTATCCCGGGCCAGGTCGCAGGCGGCACGAAGCTCCCGCAGTTGGCGCCCGACGCCAGGCAGTCGAGCGCGTCGTCGACCACCGTGGGCGAGACGTACCCGCTGCCCGCGGCCGAGCCGGAGGCGGGAAGGCCGATCCCCACCTGCGACGGCGACAGCCCGCCCTCGAGCTCGGTGCAGGCGAGGGCGGTGATGAAGTTCTCCGTCCCCTCGGCGTAGACGTTGCCGTCGCAGCCGTTCATCGTGCCCGAGTTGTAGTACTGGGTGTTGATCATGGTGAGGATCGACTTGATGTCCAGCGCCAGCGCGAAGTAGTCGTCGCCGGCGGACTGCGTGTCGACCGTCTGCGGCGCGAGGGTGATGATGAGACTTGACCCCACGTCGCCCTCCAGTTGCGAGAGCGCCGACGCCATGTACGTCGGGTCTACGCCGTTCTCCAGGTCGATGTCGACGCCGTTGAACCCGTACTGCTGGATGAGCGAGTAGACGCTGCTCGCGAACTCGGACGCGCTGGCGGCGGAGTCCACGCTGATCGTGCCGTCCTGGCCGCCGACCGAGAGGACGACCTTCTGCCCGCGGGCCTGCAGCGTCGCGATGTCGGACGTGAACTGCTGCTGGGTGTACCCGCCGAGGTCGGACGCCAGCGTCGGGTCGAGGCTGAACGCGACCTGGCCGGCCGTCGTCGTCGCGGTGCCGAACGCCACCGCGACCAGGTTGTAGCTGGCCGGCACGTCCGCCAGCGTGAGCGGGGTGGCCCCGTTGGCGAAGTCCTGCCAGTAGCCCATCAGCAGGTGCGCGGGCAGCCCGCTCGACCCGCCGCCGCCGCCCGAGGACGACGCCGACGTGGTCGCGCTGACCGAGTTCGACGCGGCCGACTGCCCGCCGGAGTTGTACGCGCTGACGGTGAACGTGTAGCCGGTCGAGGCGGCCAGCCCGGTCACGGTGTCGCTGGTGCCGGCCACGGTCGCCACCTGGCTGCCGTTCTCCGCCACGTGGTAGCCGGTCACCGTGCCCGACGGCGCGGTCCAGGACAGCGAGACCGACGATGACGTGCTGCCAACCACCGCGAGATCAGTGGGCGCAGCCGGCGCGGAGGTTCCGGTCCCGCCGCCGCTGCCGGCCGCGCCTGTCAGCGACAGGTTGTCGGCGTAGAACTCCGGCTGCGCGTACCACCCGTTGACGTAGATCGTCACGCTGGTGGTGGCCGAGCCGGTGGTGAAGCTGGTCGACAGCTGCGTCCAGGTCGGCGCCGACGGCGTCCAGTCGCTGGTGTCGGCGCCGCCGGTGCCACTGTCGCCCAGGTAGACGTAGTCGCCCTCCACCCACCCCGACAGCGAGTAGGAAGACGACGGCTGCACGCTCACGACCTGGCTGCACCGGGCGTAGTCGCTGCCGCTCGGCGTTCCCGCCAGCGCGTAGGACGAGCCGGGGTAGACCGGTGACGTCACCACGGCGTCGCCCGACGAGCAGGTCCAGCCGGACGTCGTCCCGGTGGCGAAGTCGCCGTTGCCGAGCAGGTTGGCCGACGCGGCCGAGGCGGCCGGCGCCGTCGCGGCGACGCCGAGGCCGAGGACGAGGACGAGCAGGCAGGCGCCGACCAGCGACAGCCGTCGCAGTCGGCCCGCGAGAAACGTAGGCAGGCGGAAGCGGAACCGAAAGCGCATGACGGCCTCCCGAGGGGCGGGGACGGCATTTTAATTAATAAGTAACTTTCTTATCAATTAAGCGGACTGTAAACCCGATGTCCGATCGCGTCAACGTATTGACGCTCGGGAGCGCCGGAGCTACGGTTAGCGCATTCTTATAGGAAACTTTCCTATAAGAAACGGTCAGGCGGAGCGGCAGCACCGGAAGCGGCGCAGTCTTCGCGATAGCGGACATTCCGTCCGTGCCCGCAGCTCGGGGGTGGTCCTGACCGCCGGCATCGAGAGAGGGAGAACGACCAGTGCCCCGAGCCGCCCGCCCGCGCAGCGCCCCAACAGCCAGGCCTCCCGCCCGCCCGCGCGCCAGGCGCCCCGCCCGCCTGCTCGCCGTCGCCGCCGCCGTCGTGCTCGGCCTCGCGACCACCGCCGCCTTCGTCGCCGTCGGCGGCGCCAAGACCGCGCGCGCGGCCACGACCTGGCCCGCGCACGTGTTCGCCCCCTACGTCGACACCGGCCTGAGCAACACCACCCTCAGCACCGTCGCGGCCGACGACGGGACCCAGTTCTTCACCCTCGCGTTCGTGAACGGCGCGGGCTGCCAGTGGTCGCTGCCGAACCAGTCCGGCTGGCAGTCGCAGGTCTCCGCCCTCCAGGCCGGGGGCGGCGACGTCAGCATCTCGTTCGGCGGCTACACGGTCGACACCGACGCCACCGACCTCGGCGCCCAGTGCTCGTCCGCGTCGGCGATGGCGGCGCAGGTCGAGTCGGTCGTCAGCACCTTCAACGTGAGCCACCTCGACTTCGACATCGAGTCCAACGAGCAGACCGACACCGCCGACCTCGCGCTCACCGCCCAGGCGCTCGCCCTGGTCCGTTCCTGGGCCAGCGCCAACGGCGACGCCCTCACGATCTCGTACACGATCCCGACCCTGCCCACCGGCTTCACCGGCGAGGGCGAGGGCGTGCTGACGACGGCGCTCGCCAACGGCTTCACCCCGAACATCGTCAACATCATGACGATGGACTACGGCAGCTCGGGGACCGAGATGGGCAGCGCCGCCAACCAGGCCCTCGACGCCGCCGCGGGCCAGCTCGAGAGCATTTACGGCATCTCGCAGAGCGCCGCCTACGCGATGCTCGGCAACACCCCGATGATCGGCCAGAACGACACCCCGGGCGAGATCTTCACGCTCGCCGACGCCGCCACGGTCGAGTCCTACGCGGCCCGGCAGGGCATCGGCTGGCTCTCGTTCTGGGCCGAGGGCAGGGACAACGACGGCTGCCCGGGCGACACCACCGCGTCGTCCACCTGCAGCGGGATCAGCCAGTCAGCCGGCGCCTTCACCCAGGCGTTCCAGGCCTTCACCAGCGGCGGCAGCGGCGGCGGCACCCCGACCCCGACCCCGACCACCCCCACGCCGACGCCCACCCCCACGCCAACGACG
>DATCGA010000070.1:0-3166 GCA_036509215.1 Trebonia sp. | reverse complement strand
CCCGCGGCGTCGGCCCCGCCGCGGGGCGGCGCGGGGACGGCGGGCGCGTCCAAGGCCAAGCCCAAGGCCGCCGCGTCGAAGTCCGCGTCGGGGGCCACGCCCAAGGCAAGCTCGCCGGGAACGCCGAGCAGTATAAGGACGGCCACCGGGCCCCAGGTCAACTACAGCTGGGGCGTGCTGTCGGTTTCCGTCACGGTATCCGGGACCAAGGTCACCAAGGTCGGGATCGGCTCGCTCGACGACGGCGGGAACCCCCGCTCGCAGTCCATCGACCAGAACTCCATCCCGCAGCTCGAACAGCAGGCCCTGGCGGCGCAGAGCGCGAACATCCAGGGCGTGTCCGGGGCGAGCTACACCAGCGCCGGGTTCAAGCAGTCGCTCCAGGCGGCACTGCAGCAGCTGGGCGTGGGATGACGCAGGGCGCCAGCGCCGTTACCGGGTCGTCCGTGCACCTCGTCCACCACCTGGAGGAGGTGATGGGCACGATCGTGGTCATCGACGTCTACGCGACGGCGGGCCCGGCTACCACGGACGGTGCCGCCGCGGACGGTGCCGGACGGGCGGGCCAGGAGATCAGCGCGCGGCTCGCCGATGCGGTAGCCATCTTGCACCGGGCCGATGAGATCTTCAGCACCTGGAAGCCCGACAGCCCTGTCAGCCGGCTGCGCCGCGGAGAGCTCAGCCGCGCCCAGGCACCCGCTGAGGTGGCCGAGATCCTTGACCTGTGCGCGGTGGCCCGCGACCTGTCCGGCGGGTCGTTCGACCCGTGGGCCGTACCCGGCGGTTTCGACCCGTCCGGCTACGTCAAAGGCTGGGCGGCGCAGAACGCGCTCGCCGCGTTCCGCTCCAGCAGCATCTGCGGTGTCCTGGTCAACGCCGCCGGCGACATCGCCAGCAGCGGCGGCCTTGGAAACGGCACGCCCTTCAGGATCGGCATCGCCGACCCTTTCGCGCCGCTTCGCCTGGCTGAGATCATCGAGCTGACCGGGGCGATCGCCACTTCGGGAACCTACGAGCGGGGCGCGCATCTCATCGACCCGCGCTCGGGGCGGCCGGCCGCACGCGCCGCCTCGGCCAGCGTGACCGGACCCGACCTCGGTCTCGCGGACGCGCTGGCCACCGCCCTGGCGGTGGCCGGAGAGCAGGGTCTCGCGCTGATCGACGGACTCGACGGCTACGAGGCGCTCGTTATCAACCCCGACGGGAGCAAGCGGCGGACGCAACGGTTTCCAGTCGCCGCGGCCGGCACCGCGTAACAACGGTCGCGACGCGCTCAAACAGGCACCGTGTTTGGTTACGAGAGAAAAAGAAGACTTTCCCGAACGGACGGTGGCGCCTCTTCCTCTTTCGCGGAATCCTGCAGGCTGGGATTACCTGGGGCGTGTGCCGGTCACGATGCCGGCTTCCGCGACGATCGACTCGAAGCGCACGTCGGTGAAGCCGGCATCGCGCAGCGCCTGCTGCCAGAACTGCGGTGCGGCCGGGTGCTCGTAACCTACGCCCAGTCCGTAACGGGCAAGGTTCTTGGCGATCCGCCACCACCCGGCGGGCCCTTTGAGGGCGAACGCCGTCGCCTTTTCGCGGAGTATCTCCCGGTCGCGCCGGGTCGCGCCGCGGCCGAACATCATGTCGGCGACCACGATACGGCCCCCGGGACGTAGCCACCGCGCCGCCTCGGCGGCCAGCGCTCGCTTGTCCTTGTCCCTGAGGTGGTGCAGCGCGTAACTGGACACCACCAGGTCGACGCTTTCGGCTGGCAGCCGGAAGGTCCGCAGGTCCGCGACCTCGGTCTTGACGTTGCCCAATCCGGCCTGCGCGGCGCGCGCGGCCAGGGAGTCCGCCATGACGGGCGAGATATCGACCGCGAGCACGGAACCCGCCAGCCCGGCAAGCGCGAGCGCCACGAACCCGGTGCCCGCGCCAAGGTCGATGCAGGCATCGGCGGGCCCGGGGTCCGCGATGGCGAGCAGCCGGTCGCGCACCGTGTCGAACCCGCTCGTCGAGGTGACATGCGTATGCCAGTCGGCAACGCGCCTGTCCCAAATCCGCGCTAGAGACAAAACACACTCCCCGTTCAGGTTTCCTGCAAGTTACGCGGATAGTCTCTGGAGCTCCTCTCAAACTGGCATGGGCAACTTCTGCATCCGCCCGTTTTTCGCAGATGTCGTGAAGTTCCTCTGAATGCGACCCGGGTGGCACCAGGGAGGAACGCGGCCGGGTTATGGTGGCGGATCGAAACGCTCGGGTACCGAAGGGCGGGCCGCATGCCCTGGCGGGCAATCGGCGCGCTGGCGGCTGCCGTGAGCCTGGCGGCGAGCACGGGCGCCACCGCTCATCCGCCCGGGATATCCGGGCAGGCAGGCGGACCGGCCGTACCGGCAGTGGAGAAGGTCGCGCCCGGGCCCGCGCGCAGCCTCGGCGAGCCGGCTGCGGCGCAGGACGCCGCCGCCACCGCGGTCACGGCGACCATCTTCGGCGCCGCGGGGGCGCAAGCGGCGGTCTGGACCAAGGGGGCGGGCGCCGCGACGTGGCGGCGGGCCGGGTCCGTCCTGCCGGCCGGGTTCGGCTCCAGTTACGACCCGGCGGCGGCCGCCGCGCCGGGCGGGCCGCTGCTGGTGGTCGCGGGCGCGGCGCCACCGGGCGAGCAGTGCATTGCGAACGGTTCCGTCGCGATCGCGAGCGTGGGCTCCAAGGGCGCGCTCGGCACCGCCAGGCTCGTCAGCGATCAGCGTGGGACGGGCAGCTTCGATGACCGGCCGATGGTCGCGGCCGGGCAGCACGGCATGGTGTGGGTGGCGTGGTCCCAGGGACCGGACGCGGACGCCTGCCAAGACGTCGGCACCGGCGACCGGATCGAGGTCGCCGTCTCTCACGACGCGGGCCGCACCTTCAGTGACCCGGTCGCGTTGCCCGCCGACGGCGGCCACTCCGCGTTCGGCGTGCGGCTCGCGCCGCTGCCGGGCGGGCAGGCAGCGGTCTCCTGGACCGAGACGACGGCGGCCGGCGACCAGGCGGTCCTCGTCTCGGTCCTCGGTGCCGACGGACGCCCGGGGCAGCCGGAAACGGCGCTGACCGGAGACGGACCGCCGCTGGTGCTGCCGGGTGCCAGCTTCTACGACTTCCCTGCCGGGGACATCACCGTGCTCCCCGGCGGGAAGCTGCTGGT
>DATCGA010000069.1:0-8467 GCA_036509215.1 Trebonia sp. | reverse complement strand
TGATGGCGTGGGCGGGGCAGTCGAGGAGGGCGCGGGTGACGGCGGGCTCGTCTTCGGGGGTGACGTCGCCGGGGGTCGCGCCGGCGGTGGCCGCCAGGGAGGCGTAGCCCCAGTCGTCGAGCGAGAAGTGCCGGGGGGCGCGGGCGGCGCAGGTGCCGAAGCCGTCGCAGATCGTGCGGTCCAGGCGGATCTTCATGCCGGGGTCACCGCTTCCACCTCGTAGGGGCGCGCCGCCCGGAATGGCGAGAGCGCGCAGAGATCGCAGCGGCCGGTGCGATGGCGGATGACGAGCTCGGGGAACCGCGTCAGCAGCGAGGCGGCCAAGTTGACCGCACCGTCGAGGGTGCCGCAGGCGCCGCGGCCGCGCAGGACCTGGGACCAGCGGCGCAGCCGGAACAGGTCCTCGCAGGCGGCGGTGCCGTCGCGGAGCGCGTCGAGGACCGCGCTCATCGCGGCGGTGCCGTTGAAGCAGGAGCCGCACTGGCCGGCGTTCTCGCGGGCGAAGTAGGCCATGACCGAGGCGGCCACGGCGACCGGGCAGTCGTTCTCGGTCAAGATCGCGAGCGCGCCGCAGCCCAGGCCGCTGCCGGCGCCGCGGGTCGACTCGTGATCGAGGGTGAGGTCGAGGGCCCGGCGGTTGAGCAGGCCAGAGAAGTAGCCGCCCATGAGCACGGCTTGGACGTCTTGCTCGGGCACTTGATGGAGGTCGAGCACGTCGCGGAACGCGACTCCGTAGGGCAGCTCGTAGAGGGTGGGCGGCCGGTTGGCGCCGCTGATGGTGGCGAGGAACGTGCCTGGTGATGCTGCTGTGCCTTGGTCTCGGTACGCTGCGGCACCGTGCTGGTGGATGTAGGGGAGGTTGGCCAGCGTCTCGACGTTGCTGATCAGGGTGGGGCGGTTGGCGACGCCTGCTTGGAATGGGCGCGGCGGCTTGTCGGTCGGCTTGGCGGGGCCGCCGTTGATGGCTTGCACCGCAGCCGTTTCCTCGCCGGCCACGTAGCCGGGGTCGACGACGGTGAGCTCGATGGGCAGCGTGATCTGGCCTGCGTTTTCGGCTTCGTGCAGCGCGGTGGCGACCGAGCGGGCGGCTGCGGGGTCGGAGACGTAGACGTATGCCTGGTCGGCGCCGACCAGGCCGGCGGCCAGGCGGAGGCCGTCGAGGACGAGGTGCGGGCGGTTGCGGAGCAGCCACCGGTCCTTGACCGAGGCGGGCTCGCCTTCCTCGCCGTTGGCGACGACGACCGGCGTCAGGCCTCGCTCGGCTATCTGGCGGACCGAGCGGGCCTTGATCGCGAAGGGGAAGGCGGCGCCGCCGCGACCGCGCAGGCCTGACTCCTCGATCACGTCGAGCAGTGCCGCTGTGTCGCGCCCACCGTCAGCCGAGGGCCCGGTGGGCGTGGATGTGTGGAGGGCGACGAGTTGGTAGCCCCCTGCGGCCAGGTAGTCGTCAAGCGACTCCCTGGTCGCGGCCGCCCTCAGCAACCGCGGCGCACTCCCCGGGCACGGCGTGACCGTGATGGTCGGGCCGGCGCTGGGCGCGCCCATGCCCGTCGCGGTTGGGTCGGCTGTGGTCTTCATCGTCGGGCCATCCCTGTCCTGTACACGGTCGGTTGAGCGGGCGCGGTGTGCACGGGGGCGCGGGGCGGGGGCGCGGGGCGGGGGTGGGCCATTAGGCTTTGGGGATGCGGACTGCGGTTATTCGTGTCAACGTCGATCCGAAGGGTGCTCTCGGCGACGCGGATGTCGAGGCGGGGATGGGCGTTGTGGTGGCCAGCGTGAGTGAGCTGGGGCTGCGGCTGGTTAGCGATGATCTGGTGTCGCTGCCGGCCACGCGGCGGGAGCTGCAGTTCCTGGCTGACGGCGACGATCCCACCGCTATGCGGCAGGAGGCGGCCGAGCTGTGCCGGATCGCGTTCGCGACCGAGCCGGCGGTGGGGACTACCACCTTCCTCAGCCGGGGCAGCGACGATGACGCGAACGGGGTGCTGGCGGGGTTCGGGCTGACGGGCGAGGTGTCGCGGGAGAGCGGGGACGAGGGCTGGGACGTGGTGACGGTGCGGCTGGCCGAGGCCGACCTGCGGCGGGTGCCGGAGAGCAGGATCCAGACCGCGCTTGAGGCGTCGCTCAACTGCGAGGTTCGCATCGTCGTGACGTGAGGGCATTTGCGTCCAGGTGAAACCAGGGTCCGTTCGATAGACGGATGTTGAATTTGATCTTTGGTTTTCTGGGGGCTAGGCGGTGACCAGGATCTCGTCGCCGACCACGCGCACGGGGTAGGTGCGGATGCTCCACTCGGGCTTGACGGCGGTGGTGCCGGTCGCCAGCTCGAAGCCCCACTGGTGCCACGGGCAGTAGATGAACTCCAGGTCGCGGACCATGACCGCGTCGCCGGGGGCGTCCGGGTCGACGGCGGCGCGGCCGCGCGGCCGGCCCGCGCAGAGCGGGCCGCCCTCGTGCGGGCAGTAGTTCGCGATCGCGAAGTAGGTCCCGTTGACGTTGTAGACGCCGACGCCGTGGCGGCCGATGGGGACGATCTTGACCGCGCCCGGCTTGATCTCGTCGGTGGTCGCGACGACGTGCTCGCGGCCCTGGGCCAGCCTCGGGCCTTCCGGAGATCGGGGGCTCATCTCAGAAGACCATCGTCTTGCCGTCGAGGGCGGGCACGGTGTCGGGGAGCTTGTAGGTCTCGATGCCGTTCTTGAACATGATCGCCTCGCGCATCTGGACCGGGAGGTGCTTGAGCAGCCAGCGCGGGTCGTCGTAGGTCCAGTGCGGGTAGTCGGAGGAGAACAGCAGGATCTTGTCCGCCTCCATCCACTCGAGCGCGCGGGTCAGCTCGGTCTTGTCCTCCGGGTAGTCCAGCGGCTGGGTGGTGAACTTGATGTGCTGCTTGACGTACTCCGACGGCTTGCGCTTGATGTCCATCGACGACTTGCAGGCGGCGTAGATCGCGTCCATCCGCCACATCAGCGGCAGGATCCAGCTGAACGCGTGCTCGACCAGGACGATCCGCAAGCTCGGGAAGCGGTCGAAGACCCCGTCGAAGATCAGGCTCATCACCTGGTTCGCCGCCAGCAGCGAGTAGGTGACCATGAAGTCGTGGTTGTAGCTGGGGAAGCCGACCGGCGGCATCGGCATCATGTCGTCGCGGCCGCGGGACAGGTGGCAGGCGACGGTGATGTCGTGCTTGACGGCCGCCTCCCAGACCGGGTCGTACTGCGGAGACCCCCAGGCCGGGCGGGGCTCGGCCCGGATCAGGATCTGGGCCATGTAGGGGTGATCGGCCCATTCCTCGATCTCGCGGACGGCGCCGGGCGGGTCCTCGATCGCGACGCAGATCGAGCCGCGCCAGCGCTCGTGCCAGTTGTTCGCGCTGTCAAGCCAGTGATTCGCCAGCCAGTGGTTCATCCCGGTGCAGAGGGCCTGGCTCATCTCGGGCAGGTAGTGGGTGCCGAACCCAGGTTCAAGGACGCAGACGTCCGACCCGCCCTCGACGATCGCCTGGCGGAGCGCCATATTCGGGTCGCTGCCGGCGAAGTTGCCGTCGTCGGGGAACGTGTCGACCCGCATCGCCTTGGCGTGGGCGTAGTCGGGGGCGTCGTAGATGATCGTGTCGCCCTTCTTGTGCGACAGGTAGTACTTGCTGCGGAAGGGCTCGGGGATGTACTGGGCGAGCTCGCCGGCCTTCGGCACCGGGTGGACGTCGGAGTCGACGACCCGGATCGGGGTGCGGACCGTGCTCGGCTCGGGGTGCCGGGTCTCTTGCGTTGTCGTCATGGCTTTGCGCTCTCTCTTGGTGGCTATCGCGAGGCGGCGGGGGCGGGGATCTCGATGCCGTAGAGCTCGGCTGCGTTGCGCCAGAGGATTCGGTCGCGCTGCTCGTTCGTTAGTGATCGGGCGAGTTTGGCCGGGTCGTTGAGCTGCCAGTTGGGGTAGCTCGAGCCGAACATGAGCATGCTGTCCTTGCCGGTGAAGCCGAGCCACTCGCCCGCGTAGCCGACGTCGCCGGGGCCGTCGAGGCTGCCCTGGACGAACCAGACGTGGCCGGGCAGGTAGTCGCCCGGCATCCGGGGCGCCCACGGGGTCTGCTCCAGGTGCGGGCGGCCGAACGTGTCCATTCGCCAGATGAACGGGGTCAGGAAGTCGGAGGCCCCGTCGGCCCAGACGACCTTGAGGTTCGGCGTCCGCTCGAACACGCCCTCGGCGATCATGTTCATCAGGTGGTACAGGTAGTTGAGGGCGGAGAAGCCGAGGTACTGCTCGTAGCTGCGCGGCTGGCCGGACGGGGTCGGCGGCAGCCCGATCCCGGTGCCGCCCTCCAGGTGCACCGCGACCGGCAGGCCGGCCTCGGCGGCGGCGTCCCACAACGGCCAGAACTGCGGCTTGCCGTAGAGCTCGCGGGCCTGCATGGGAACGCCAAGCTGGACGACTCTCGGGTGGTCCTTCCAGCGGGCGATCTCGCGCAGCGCGCCGGTGATGTCCTCGGGGTTGACGCGGATCGTGCCCCGGTAGCGGTCGGCGTAGGCGCCCTCGTCCAGCCAGCGGGAGACCATCATCTCGTTGTGGGCCGCGAGCACGGCGCTGGTCAGGTGCCGGTCGGGCAGCACCCCGCGGGTCATCGGGTGCAGCACCGCGATGTCTGCTTTGCGCCGGTTGAAGAGCCAGTCGCCGGTGATGTCGGGGTCGGAGGCGGGGTGGTCCTTGCCTTTGTCTCTGTCTTCGGCGGCCTCGGCGTGGTCGCCGCCGGGCCTGCTCCACCAGTCCATCTGCACGTCGGGTATGCCGCGGCTGGCGAACGGCTCGCGCAGGAAGCCGCGGAAGTCGGCGTTGGTGCGGAAGTGGATGTGGACGCTGGCGTCGATCACGGGAGTTGACGTGCCGTCGCTGTGCACCATCGACATGGATGCGGACTCCTCGACCTAATGTTTGTTCTCAGGCAACGTAACACCGGCGGGGAAGCGGCAACAAGGGGGTGGCGAGCGGTCGTTCGCCTCCGGGGGCGGGCGCGTTTCGCGACCAGAGGGGATGTAACGGACGTCGGCTTGATTACTATGCGCATATGATCATTGCTTTGAGTGGTCGCGAGGGTAGGGACAGGGTGTGAAGGAAGCCGCTACGGCCGATGAGGCGCAGTCGGCCCGGCTGCTGGCCGGGCTGGCGCGCCGGATCGCCTCCAGCCTGGATCTGCAGGAGACCCTGCAGATGGTGGTGCAGTCGGTCGTCGACCAGCTCGGCTTCGGCGCTGCGCTGGTGAACATGGCCCGGCCGGGCGACGTCTGCGAGGTCGTCGCGGTGGCCGGGTCCGATGACGCGACCGAGGCGCTGATGGGCACGCGGGCGCCGATGGAGGCCTGGTACGAGCTCCTGGCGGCCTGCGAGCACTGGGGCGAGCTCCGCTTCCTCTCTCACGACAGCGACCAGAGCCCGGTCGGGCCGATCCCGAGCTGGACGCCGCCGGTCGCCCCGGTCGATGAGCCGGGCGCTTGGCACCCGGACGACTCGCTGTTCGCCCCGCTGTACGCGCCCGACGGGACGCTGATCGGCGTGCTCAGCGTCGACGAGCCGCCCGGCGGCACGCTCCCTGACGTGGCCAGCTGCCGGCTGCTCGAGCAGTTCGCGGTCCACGCGGCGCTGGCGATCGAGCACGCGCGGGTGCATACCTTCGTGGCTGACTCGGAGCGACTGTTCCGCGCCATGTTCGACCGGTCGCCGATCGCGATCGCGCTGCTGACCGAGGACCAGCGCATCACCCGGGTCAACGTCGCGTTCGAGAAGCTGCTCGGGCGGCCCTCGGCCGAGCTCGTCGGAAACGTGGCGGCCGAGCTCGCCTCGCCCGATCCGGCCCCCGTCCCCGCCCCTGCCCGTCGGGCCGCCGACGGCGCCGCGGGCTCCTTGGGGCAGTATGAGATCCACTTCACGCGGCCGGACGGCAGCGAGGTCTGGGGCCGGGTCAGCTCAACGCTGCTGACCGTGGAGGCCGGGACCGAACCGTGCGTCCTGCTCACCCAGATTGAGGACATCACCGTCCTGCGGACCATGCAGGCGCGCTTCGCCTACGCGGCCACCCACGACCGGCTGACCGGCCTGGCCAACCGGGCGCTGGTACTCGACCAGCTGGCGGCAGCGCTGACGGAGTCGCAGGGCGGGCCTGGCCGGGTCGCCGCGTTCTACTGCGACCTGGATCATTTCAAGGAAATCAACGACACCCTGGGGCACGCCGCAGGCGACCAGCTGCTGGCCGAGATCGCCCGGCGGCTCGAGCTGACGGCACGTGACCTGGACACCGTCGGCAGGCTCGGCGGAGACGAGTTCGTCGTGATCGCCTACCCGGTGCCGTCGGAGGCCGAGGCGGCCGTCATCGCGGCCCGGCTCATGGAGGCCGTGCACCAGCCTCTCGAGCTGGCGGGCCAGCAGGTGGCCCCCACCGTGTCGATCGGCGCGGCCCTGTCCGCGCCCGGCACCGCCGCCGACCAGTTGCTGGCGGACGCGGATCGCGCCATGTACGCGGCCAAGGCGGACGGGCGCGGGCGATGGCGGCTGGCCGACGGAAGCTAGCCTGCCGCGCCGCCGGAGTAAGGAACCGAAGGGGCGCCTGGCCGGGCTACGGGGCTACGGGGTGCCGAAGCAGCCGTCGAACGCGTAAACCGGGTTAATGAACGGCTTGCCCTGCTCGTTGCCGACGAGGAGCGCGCCGAACGCCGCCCCCGCCTCGGCGGTATAGCAGCCGTTCGGCTTGAGCGACACGTCGAACGTGACCGGCTGGGCGCCGTCCGCGGGGTTGCTGTCCACGACGACGCAGGCCCAGTCGTCGCCGGCGCCGCTGCTCTTCTGCGTACCGTCGCCGCGGTTGCAGGTCGCGGTCATGGGCACGTTCGCTTCGCCCGGCGTGCCGGTCTGCCACTGATAGCGCACCGCGCTCAGGCGGGCGAACGTCGGGCCGATGGACGTCTGCAGCCGCTGGGCGGTCAGGTTCGTCGGTCCCAGTCCCGCGGCCCCCAGGAGCGCCACACCGGCGACGACCGCGATGGCGGCGAGCCGGATAGTCGCGCGCCATTGGAGGCGGGGAGTCGTGTCGCTGGAGGCGAAGGCCCGCCGCCGCAGCAAGATCAGGGCGGCGCCGCAGAAGATCGCGGCCCAGATGATGCTGGTGACCGCGCCCTGGATCAGCGTGCCGGAGCTCCCCGGCACCGTGAACAGGCTGTGCCAGGCGTCGAGCGGCGTGGCGGGCGAGATCGTGCGGATGATCGTGCCGGAATCGATCGTCTCCAGGACCACCAGGCCGCCGGCGACGACGAGCGGGCCGAGCACGCCGACGATGGTGCTGCGGGACGCGATCGACAGCAGCAGCCCGAGCGCGATGAAGGTCGTGGCTGGCAGCAGCGAGAATAGCCAGGAAGCGGCGACCAGGCCCCAGGCCTGCCCGCCCGTGACCAGCTGACCCGACAGGCCGACGAGAGGAGACCCGCCGACGATCGCGACGCCGGCGATGAGGCTGACGATCCCGATCGCGATGAAAGCCGCCCACACGCAGATCGCGGCGGCGAGCGCCTTGCCGATGAAGATGTTGGTGCGGGACGACGACCGGGTCAGGATCGTCTTCCAGGTCCCGTGCCGGTCCTCCCCGGCGAAGATGTCGCCGGCGAACAGCCCGGCCAGCAGCGGCGCCGCGTACAGGTTGGCGTCGTTCAGCAGCGTCAGCGACGTCGCGAACCCCGTCGTGGAAGACCAGCGGCCGAACAGCGTGTCCGAGGGACCCGACGGCCACTGCGACTTCGTGAACACCGCGAAGACGATGGGCGCGACCACGCACAGGGCCAGCACGATCCGCAGCGCCCACTGGGATGTGAGCTTTCCCAGCTCGACCCTGGTCGCCGCCCACAGGCCGGGCCGTCGGCCCGCCGACGACGCCTGGGCTTCCGGCTGCGGGGATTGCGGCCGCGGAAGCGTTGCGGCGGTCATGACACTTCCTTCCCGTTGGTCTCCGTCGTGGTCCCAGTACCACTGGTGAGCGAGTTGAACAGCGCCTCCAGCGGCGGCACGTCCGGCTCCAGTTGCCGGACGGCGATGTTCTCGTGCGCGAGCTCGATCACGAACTTGTCGCGGAGCGCGTCCTCGGCGCGGATCATCAGCTCCGACGGCAAGGCGCGGAAGATGTCGACCCCGTTCTCGCGCCCCAGTGCCTCCGCGCGCTCGTCGTCGCTCGTCCGCAGCCGGTACGCCGCGACCGGTGCCTGCTCGCGCAGCTGCTCCAGCGTCCCGTCCCACACCTTGCGCCCCTCGTGGATGATCACGACGCTGTCGCAGATCTCCGCCACCTCGGCCATGTTGTGGCTGGACAGGAAGACCGTGCCGCCGGAGTCGGCGATCTCCCGCACCATCGACCGCACCGACGCCGCGCCCGCCGGGTCCAGCCCGATCGTCGGCTCGTCCAGCACCAGCAGCCGCGGCGCGCGCAGCAGCGCCGCCG
>DATCGA010000068.1:0-5643 GCA_036509215.1 Trebonia sp. | reverse complement strand
CCGCCCCTGCCGGTGCGGGTCGCGCGGCTGCCTCGAGGCCTACGTCGGGGCCGAGGCGATTCTCGACCAGTACGGGGGCCCGCTGCCGGGCGGCCAGGAGACCGCGCTGGCGGCGATGATCGACCTGGCGGCGACGTCGGGGCCGGCCGTTGCGGAGCGGGCAGCGGCGGCCGAGCAGGCGGTTGCGTGGGGGCAGGCGGCGGCGTCCGAGGAGGCGGCGGAGGTGCTGCAGCGGACCGCGCTCTACCTGGGCGACGGGATCGCGAACCTGATCAACTTGTTCAACCCCGAGCGGATCATCCTCGGCGGATGGGCCGGGCTGCTGCTCGGCGAGCACATGCTGCCCGCCATCCGGGCGGCGGCCCGGGACCGGTCGCTGCGGCATCTGTTCGCCGGGACCTCGATCGAGCTTGGCCGACTGGGCCCGGACGCGGTCGCGCTCGGCGCCGCCACGCTGCCGATCGGGGCGTTCCTGGGCGGGAGCGTGTTCACCGGCCGGGAGTCAGGCGGGCCGGTTGGCTAGGTCTGGCCGTTGCCGCGGTCGAGTTGGCGGGTTGGGGGACGACGGGACCGTTCGGGATAAAGCTTGTGTTTGATTTTCTTGGAGGGGCGCTACCAGCCGGTGTCGTCGAGCTTGGGGTTCTCTGACGTGAGGGAATCCCAGGCGCTGCTGCCCATCCCGGCTACCAGTCCGGTTCTCGACGGGGAGGTCACGGTGGTCGCCTCGATCAGGTCGTCGTCGACGTCTACTGCCTCGGGAGCGGGGCGACGCCAGCGCGACGGGAAGAACAGCGGCATCACCAGCACCACCCCGGCCGCGCCGAGGATGCCGGTGCTGCCCAGCCCCAGGAACCCGAGGCCGAAGCTGTGCGCCTTCAGCGGGATGTAGTCCACCACCCGGGTCGGGCCGGTCACGAACAGCGTGGTCCAGGCGAGCAGGACCAGGCCGGGCAGCCCGGTGGCCAGCGGGGAAACCCATCGGATGACCAGCGCCAGCCCGATGAGGAGCGCCACCCCGGCCATGGCGGCCAGCCCGTACGTCACGGCGGAGTTGCTCATGAAGTTGCCGCCGCCCGCGGGCGGGGTCCACTCGGACCCGAGGTTGCGCGTGAAGAGCCGGTTGTAGGCCCAGCCGCCGCCGAAAAAGATCGCCGCGGATAGGACCACGGCCAGGCCGATTCCAATCAGATGTCGCCGCATTCCTGCCTCCTGTCCGGGCCATGGTGCCGCAAGGTGCCCAATTTTGCAGCGAAACCGGCAGAACGTCACATGTGATCACGTCTATCGGTGGCGGCGGCGGACGTGCGGCTGCCGGCGCATCGGCGCATTGGTGTTGGTAACAACAGCCTTGTTAGCACCACTGGCACCAAGCTGGACGGACATTGGGGTCATTGTGTGCCGTTCGCGTCGTATAGACCACATAACGGAACACGATGACGCCTTCGGGCGGGAGACGGGGTCTCGAACGGCACACGATGATGGCTCCGTCCAGGGAGCGCGAGATGGCGCTGGACGTGTCGGCCGCCGGGCGGGCGGGGTTATGCGCCGAATGGCGCTCGTGGATACCCGTTAGTATCGGAGGCGCCCTTTCCCGCGCTCGGAAGAAGATGCCTCATGCCTCCCGTGCCCCCAGCCGACTCCGAGCCGGAGCCCAGCGATCCGATCGGCCTCCGCTTTCCCAACACGGCCCGCGTCTGGAATTACCACCTGCGGGGCAAGGACCACTTCGCGGTCGACCGGCAGGCGGCCGAGGCGGTCGAGGCGATGTCGGTCAAGATCGGCGTGCCGCTCGCGGCTGACACCGCCGTCGAAGGCCGTCACCTGCTGCAACGCATGGTGGACTACATGCTCGGCCAGGGCATTCGCCAGTTCCTCGACCTTGGCTCGGGGTTGCCGAGCATGGCCAACACGCATCAGATCGCGCACCGGGTGGCGCCCGAGGCGCGCGTCGTCTACATCGACATCGACCCGATGGTCTCCACCCACGCCTCCGCGCTGATGGCCGGCTCCAACGTCGTCACGCTGCGCGCGGATCTGCGCGAGCCGGAGCAGGTGCTGGGCGACCCGCAGGTGCGTGAGCTGCTCGATTTCGAGCAGCCGATCGGGGTCATGTTCGCCTGCGTGCTGCACTGCCTGTGGGACAAGGAAGACCCGTGGGCGGTGGTGCGGCAGTTCCGGGACGCGATGCCGTCGGGCAGCTACCTGGCGTTGAGCCACATGACCAACGAGACCCACCCCGAAGGGGCCCAGGCGCTCTTCCAGATGACCCAGGACCTGCACTGGAACACCCCGCTCATTTCCCGCCCGGGCGCTGACATCATGCGCCTGTTCGACGGGTTCACGCTGGTTGAGCCGGGCCTGGTGCCGCCCGCGCGGTGGCGACCTGACCTCGACAACCCGCTCGTCAGCCCGCGCGAGGAAAACGGCGACGATGCGCCCATGCTCAGGCTGGTCGTCCCCGAGCGGCCCCTGGACGACGGGGCGGCGTGGCACCTGTGCGGGATCGGCGTGAAGCCTTAGCCTTCATCGAAGCTGACGCGGGGGCCGTCCGGACGAATCCGGGCGGCCCCCGCGCTTGGTGCTAACTGGTGGCTAGAGCTGGGTGCCCTAGAACCTTCAGCGGTGTTTAAATGCCTGGATGTAGTTGTTGGGCGACCCGACGCCGGTGGCGTCGCTGTAGCCGCCGTTCGACTGCAGCGCGCTTGCCAGGTTCACGGTGACGCTGGGGAGCGCCGGTGATCCTGGGGCCAGCGCGCCCGCCGGGACCGCCGGGAACGTGACGTTGCGGCCGGTGAAGCCGTTATCGCCCAGTCCGCGGAGGTAGGTCAGCAGCGGGACCTTCTCGTTGTTCGGGTCGGTGTAGTTCGACCGGACCTCGTAGAACGCGGCGCCGCCGGGGTGGTCGCTGACGTTGTGGAAGGCGCTCGAGGTGTGGGCGTCCAGCCCGTAGATGGCCGGGTTGGCGAAGCCGATCGGGTACCGAGCGGCCTGCTGGGCGTCCGCCTCGATGCCGGCGAAGATCGGCGAGGCCACGCTGGTGCCGCCGATCCGGCTGAGGTAGAACTTCTCCGGACCGGGAACGCCCTTCTTATTGTCCGGGCCGAAGAGGGTCTCGCCCACCGCGACGCCGGTCGACGGGTCGGCCAGCGCCGACACGTCCGGGGTCACCCGCCGCGGGCTGCTGGCCCTGGTCACGCTCTCGTTGAAGGCCAGCGTGACGGTCCCGAAGGCGGTCGTCCCGGTGTCGTAGGTGATCGGCGTGCTGGTGACGTTGGTCTCGGCCAGCTTCGTCGGCACCACGCCCTTCTGGTACCACGGCTGGGCGTAGGCGTAGGACACGCCGCCGCCGGTCGAGCCGTCGTAGTCACCGCTGGTGACCTCGTCGCGGGTGTCCGCCGGGGAGAAGGTCCAGCTGCTCTTGCCCTTGGAGTTGACCGTCAGCGGGTTGAGGAAGGTGCCCCAGGAGGTCTCGCCCTCGTAGTTCTCGCTCTTGCCGATCGCGAGGCTGGTGCCGCCGACCGAGGTCACCCACGGGCTTGAGTCCGGGTAGTCGACCTCGACCTGGTCAGTGGGGTCCTCGTAGTTCGGGTCCTCGTAGCCGCTGTCGCCGGCCGAGAAGAAGAACCCGATGCCTTCGGCCGCGCCGGCGATGAACATCTGGTCGTAGACCGAGACCAGCGAGGACGAGTCGAAGGGCTCGCCCCACGAGTCGGTCACGATGGACGCCGCGTGGGTGTTGACGACGTAGGCGACGGCGTTGCCGAGGCCCTGGTCGGTGCAGTCGGACGCGCCGATGTAGGTGACGTTCGCGTTCGGCGCCATGCCGTGCACGGACTCGACGTCCAGCGTCGACTCGCCGTACCAGCCGGACGCGCCGCACTCAGCGGCCGAGGTGTCGTCGTAAGTGGTGGCGCCGGGGTGCTGGACGGTCTTGTACTGGCCGTTGGCGAACGGCTTGTCCAGCGCCCGGTTGCCGCCGGGCTGGCCGGCCGCCCACTCGGCGTACTGGTTGGCGTCCGACTTCAGGGTCGCCGGGGTGTAGGCGTCGATGATCGCGACCGTCACGCCCTTGCCGGTCTCGCCGGACTTGCCCACGTTGTAGGCGCCGCGGACCTGAGCCGGGGTGTAGCCGGTGTTGGTCCAGGGCACGGCCTGACCGTTCACGGCCGGGATCTTGGTCGTGGTGCCAGCGACCGTTCCGAACTTCCCTGACGTGACCTTCTGGCCGTAGTAGGCCGATGACCACGGCGCGACGAAGTAGTTCTGGCCGGGCGGCGGCAGGGTGTCGGCCGGCGTCGCCTGGTGCTTGGCGTTGTCGAGGCCGGCCACGGTGAGCACGTCGCCTTGAATGCTGGCCGGCACCGAGGCGGACTGCTCGGGCGCCCAGAAGCGGTGGGCCTTCTTCCCGGCGCCGACCTGGTAGCTGCCGAACTTGACGCCGAAGGCGCTGGCGATTGTGCTGGCCGTGCCGGTGACCTGGATGCTGGCGCCGAAACCGGTGGTCACGGTGCCGACCTGGAGGCCGTTGCTGGTGGCCCAGCTTTCAACCGCGTTTGCTTCCGCGGTGGTCGGCGCGTAGAGAGACTTGGCCTGGGCCGCCGTCAGGTAGTGCTGGTACTGCGCGGTGCCGGGGGTGGAGACCTCCTGCGCGAACTTCGTCAGCGCGGCCGTGTTCCTGTTGGCCAGGTAGACGCTGGCGGTGATGTTGGCCGGCAGGGCCGGCGCCGACTTCTGCAGGGCCTTCGCCGTTGCCAGGCCGGTCCGGGTCCCGGCCAGTGCCACGCGGGCGTTGTTCGGGTTGACCGAGGCCGAGACGGGGGCGGTCGCCCAGATGCTGCCGCCGACGGCTAGGGCCGAGGCGGCCCCGACCAGGCCGAAGGCGCGCAGGCGCTTCAAATTCTTTTTCACAAGCAAATACCTCTCATGTGCCGATGTGGCTATTCGCAAGCTGAGAGATACCTTCTCGCGCGGTCGTTAGCCGGGGCAATAGTTCACTCGTAAAAAGTGTGGGACGGCCTCGACCTGCGCGCGCTGGCGTGCGTCTTGGTTACGCGGGCCAGTCTTCGGGGTAGTCGGCGGCGACCTGCTTGTGCTGGCGGCGGAGGTTCCTGCGCTCGTTTGGCGACAGGTGGTCTTCCATGACGATGCCGTTGACGTGGTCTGTTTCGTGCTGCAGGCACCTAGCTAGGGTGCCGGTGCCCTTGACCGTGACTGGTTCGCCGAACTGGTCTTGGCCCTGGCAGATGGCGAAGTCCGGGCGGGAGACCGGGAGATAGGCGCCTGGGAGTGAGAGGCAGCCCTCGTAGTCGTTGCCTTCGCTGGGCTTCGCGGCCGGGGTGATCTGGGGGTTGCAGATCAGGCCCTGGTGGAGTCGGCCGAAGGCGTCTAGGCAGTCGTAGACGAAGACGGCTAGGTCCACGCCGACCTGGGGGGCGGCTAGGCCGGCGCCGTTGGCTGCGGTGTTGGTGGCGAACATGTCGCACAGGATGTTCCACAGGTCGGGGCCGAACTCCGTTACCGGCCTGGTCGGGCGGTGGAGGACTGGGTGGCCCCAGCGGGTGATGGGGAGAGGCGTTCCTTGGGACAAGAGAAGTGCTAGGGGCATCGGCGGTCTCCTTGTTGGGATAACAGTAGCGGGGGCGG
>DATCGA010000067.1:0-9669 GCA_036509215.1 Trebonia sp. | reverse complement strand
CGCTGCGCGCGTGGTCGTCGAGGACGCCCGCGCCGGCGTCGCGGACGCCCGCCGTGGCGATGGCGGCGGTGGCCAGGGCCGCGGTAAAGGCCGCGATGGACAGCAGGGCCAGCGGCTGCGGGGCGGCGAACGGCCGCAGCTCCTCCACCCAGCCGAGGGGTGACGCCCAGATCAGCCCGTGCAGTCCCACCCCGGCGTCGGCGATCATCCGCAGGGCGTAGCACGCGCCGAGAAACGCGGCCGCATAGGAGGCGGCCTGCCGCCGGGTCGGCGCCAGCTGGCTGGCGAGCGCGCCGACGGCCAGGAACATGACGGCGGTGACGGTCATCGCCAGCGCGAAGTAGAGGCCCGGCCCGGCCGCGATCTTGACGCTCGGGTCCAGCCCGGCGCCGACGGTGAGGATCGCGGTCAGCGCCCACAGCACGCAGGCGCCGGCGCCGAGCCCGGCCAGCGCCTGGGCGGCGGCGCGGCGGCGGGTGGTCTGGCCGGCCAGCAGCAGCTCCCAGCGGCCGCCGTCCTCCTCCCCCCGCAGCAGCCGGGTGGAGGTCAGCACCCCCCAGACGGCGCCCAGCAGGATGAGCGTCATGCCGATCTTGAAGGCGGTGAACCCGGCCACCGTCTGCAGCTGCGGGGCCGGGCCGAACAGGGCGCTGGTCGCCTTGTTCGCCCCGTAGGCGGCCGCCAGCGCGTCGCGGGCCGCCCGGGTCTTGTAGATCCTGCTGTAGCTGACGGCCGACGACGCGATCAGCGCGCCGAAGACGTAGCCCCAGACCACCCCCGACCTGACCGCCTTGCGCGCGGTCAGCCGGGCGACGACCGTGCGGGCCGAGCGGGCCGGCCGGGGGGTGACCGACGCCGGGGCCGCGGCGACGGCTTGGGCCTGCGTCATGACGCGGGCTCGGTGAGGGCGTCGTCTTGGTGGTCGTCGTGGTGGTCGTCGTGGTGGGCTTGGTGGTCGTCGTGGTGGTCGCCGTACTGGGCGAGGAAGAGCTCCTCGAGCGACGGCTCCCGGCTCAGCAGCTCGGTCACGTTCGCGCCGGCCAGCGCCGTCAGCAGCGGCGCGATCGGGCCAAGCACGTGGCAGCGGACTACCTGCCCGTCGGCCGACAGCGAGCTCACCCCGGGCACACCGGCCAGATCGGGCACCGCCCCGTCAAACGTCACCTGCACGGTGAGCGCGGACAGATGCCGCAGCTGGGCCAGGGTCCCCGTCTCCACCAGCCTGCCCGCCCGCAGGATGCCGACCCGGTCGCACAGCGCCTCCACCTCGCTGAGGATGTGCGAGGAGAGGAACACGGTCTGGCCTCGGTCGCGCGCCTCCCTGATGCTGAGCCGGAACGCCTCCTCCATCAGCGGATCGAGCCCGCTGGTGGGCTCGTCGAGGATGAGCAGCCGGGCGCGGGTCATCAGGGCGGCGATGAGGATGACCTTCTGCCGGTTCCCCTTGGAGTAGGCGCGTATCTTCTTGGCCGGATCGAGGTCGAACCGGGCGATCAGCTCGTCCCGGTAGGCGGCGTCGACGCTTCCGTGCACGCGACCGAGCAGGTGCAGGGTCTCGGCGCCGGTGAGGGACGGCCACAGGTTCGCCTCGCCCGCCACGAAGGCGAGGAGCCGGTGCGTCTCGGCCGGCCGACGCTGGCAGTCCGCGCCGAAGATCTCGGCCCGGCCGCCGCTCGGGCTGATCAGGCCGAGCAGCAGCTTGATGGTCGTGGTCTTGCCCGCGCCGTTCGGGCCGAGGTAGCCGATCACCTCGCCCGGCGCCACCTCAAGATCGAGGTGATCGAGGGCGGCGACGCCCCGGTAGCGCTTGGTCAGCGCCTCCGCGCGGATGGCCGGGTTCTGCACGTCGATGCGCCTCCGCACGGACTATACAAGCGGATAGTTTCCTATCCGCTTGTATAGCACGGGACGCGGGACGGGGCTAGGCGCTGCGGAGGATGAGGATCATCCGCCAGGCGGTGGGGGCGTCAAGCGCGGTCGTGTCGTCGAAGTCGCCGTAACTGGCCACCAGGTCGAGCGGGCGGGCGTTGGC
Source organism: Trebonia sp. (assembly GCA_036509215.1). GTDB lineage: Bacteria > Actinomycetota > Actinomycetes > Streptosporangiales > Streptosporangiaceae > Trebonia. Next base: position 7,637 of record DATCGA010000067.1, on the reverse strand, counting down.
GTTGGCGTTGGCGAACGCGTTGGCGTTGGCGAGCCGGACGGCGGCGGTGAACTCGGTCAGGGTCCAGAATCGGTTCGGCACCACGTCGCTGACCGTGCGGACGGTGCCGTCGGCCGCGGTCACCTTGATCATCATGTGCTCGTTGGTCACCTGGGTGAGCGGATCGATCCGGTCCTCGCGACCGCCCCAGCGGACCAGCGCGTGCACGCCGTCGGCCTCGATCGTCCACTCGCTGCTCGTCCTCGGCTCGGCGGCGAAGAAGTCGGCCGGGTGCGCCAGCTCGACGATGTAAAGGCCGCCGGGGGCGAGGTGGGCGGCGACCGCGGTCAGGTGGTTCACCAGGTCGTCGAGCGTGAACAGATGGCAGGCCGAGTTCAGCATCGTGATCGCCAGGTCGAACCGGGCCGGGCGGCCGTCGGCGTCGGTGATGCGGAAGTCGCGCATGTCCGCTTCGACCACGTCCAGGTCCACTCCGGCCGTCTTGGCCTGCGCGGCGGCGTACCCGCACATCGCGGCGGAGTGGTCGAGCGCGGTCGCGCGCAGGCCACGGCGGGCGAGCTCGCGCGCGTGCTCGGCCGGCCCGGACGCGAGCTCTATGACTGATCTCACGCCCTCGGTGGTCTCCGCGTGCCTATCGAGCCAGCTCAGCAGGGCGCCGGACTCGGCCGGAACGTCCCGGTAGGCGCACGCCAGTTGGTACAGCTCGGGTTCGTCGTAGATGCCGCTCACGCCTGCCATCATGCCGCAACCGGGCCACCCGCGAGGCCCCGAGGGGCGCAGCCAAAACCGTCTGTTCAATATCTCCTCAAAAGACGACGGCGACCGGAATCTCCGTGTGGCGTGCAACCCGAACATCACCAGCCAAATCCACAACGCATCTACCGCCAGCGGTTTTGGTGGGGCAGACTGACCGCATGATGACTGAGGCGGAGGCGCTGCAGACCCTGGCACGGGAGGACCCCGCTGTCGCAGACGACGCGCGGGCAGCGCTTCGCTCGCTCACCGCCGGCGGCGGTCTCGAGGCGATCTCGCTGCTTCGGTTGCAGGAATTCCTCTGGTGCGCGCTGCCGAACGGGGTGCCGCAGGCGGCCGAGCGGCAGCTCGCGGTGGCGGCCGCGCTCGCCCGGCTCCTCACCCTGGCCGGGATGGAACGGTACGCGGAGGTTTGCGCCGGTCCGGACACCTCTCGGATCCTCGGCGCGTACACCATCTCCCGCGACGAGGGGCTCGACGCCTACGCCAAGGCCCTCAACACCTCGCACGCCGTACCGCCGGACACCGACCTGCTCGCCTGGTCGTCGGCGATGGGGACGGACGAGCGGGCCGCCTACGACGCCTGCGCGGCCGCGATCGAGCTCGCGGTCGCGGCGCGGGAACTCAAGGTCGGCGTCAGCGGCTGGAAGACCAAGCGCGCGGCGCTGGTCGAGCGCTGGCTGACCAGGACCACGGACACGCCAGAGACCGACAGCTGGCTCAGCCGGATCAGCGCCGAGCGGATCGACGAGTGGGCCCACGGGCACCCCGGCGAGCGCTCCCAGCTCGCCCGGCGCATCATGCCCAAGCTGCTCGAGCCGCCCGAGTTGCTTGGCGAGCCGCTGCCGACGCTCCGCTGGCTGCTGTCGCGGGCCGACGTGGGGCTCCGGCTGACCGCGCGGCACTACATCGCGCCGTCGCTCGTCGGCGACGCCGCCAGCCTGTTCGGCTGGCAGCCGCGGGTGAACCGGGTGCCGGCGGCCGGCCCCGCCGCCCGGGGCGCGGCCGCGTCGGCGGGCAGGCGGCATCAGGAGCTCGAGGTCTACCCGCTGCACATCCTGCGCGGCCTGGCCCAGCACGAGATGGGCGCGGTCCGCCGGATCGGCTCCACCCTGGTGCTGACCAAGACCGGGCGGCTGATGGCGGACGACGCCGCGGTGCGCTGGCACATCGGCACGGCGGCGCTGATCGGGCCGGACGACGGCACCGACCCCGACTTCACGGTCGCCGTGCGCGAGGCGGCGCTGCTGGTGATCACCGCCCAGGACGGCCCGGTCGGGTACGAGGAGCTGGCCGGGCGGCTGACCGAGCTGCACGCCACCGAGGGCTGGACCTCCCGGTCGGGCAGCAGCCTGACCAGCGCGATCGGCGGCGAGATCCACGTGCTGCGGCACCGGCTGCGGGCCTTGCAGCTGCTCGACGAGGACGCCGCGCCCGGGTCGCTCGCGCTGACCGAAAACGGGACCGCGGCGGCGCTGTCATCCCTGCTCTCCCGCGCTCTGCGACCCCGCCGCCACGACCGCGGCTGACGGGCTCGCGTCGGGCTTACAACTCGAAGCGGACGGGCTTGTAGCCGGTGTAGTTCTCGGCCAGGGAGAGCGCGGCCGCCCTGGACGACGTCACGTACCTGAGCTGGTTGAGCATCAGCTGCTGGTCGAACCCGTCGGCCTCCGGATTGACGTGCAGCATCGAGGTCATCCACCAGGAGAAGTGGGTGGCGCGCCAGACCCGGTCCAGGCAGGTGTCCGAGTAGGCGTCGGCCTGGTCCCAGGTCTTGTCGACGAGGGCGGCGCGGAGCGCGTTGGCCAGCACCACCACGTCGCTGAGGGCGAGGTTGAGGCCCTTGGCGCCGGTCGGCGGGACGATGTGGGCGGCGTCGCCGGCCAGGAACAGGCGGCCGTGGCGCATGGGCGCGGCGACGAAGCTGCGCATCGGGGTGACCGACTTGTCGGTGATCTGGCCATCGGAGACGGACCAGTCGCTGCCGTTGACCTTGAACCGCCGGTTGAGCTCGGCCCAGATCCGGTCGTCGGGCCAGTTCTCGAGCGGCTCGCCCGGCGGGACCTGCAGGTAGAGGCGGGAGACCGTGTGCGAGCGCATCGAGTACAGGGCGAAGCCGTCTTGGTGACGGGAGTAGATCAGCTCGTCGGTGGCGGGGGCGGCGTCGGCGAGGATGCCCAGCCAGGCGAAGGGGTAGGACCGCTCGTAGACGGAAATGTCCGGGATCAGCGGCCGGCAGATCCCGTGAAACCCGTCGCACCCGGCGATCACGTCGCACGACACCTGGTGCGCAACGCCCGATTGGTCGGTGTAGGACAGCACGGGCCGGTCCTCGGTGACGTCCGACACGGCCACGTCGGAGGCGGAGAACTCGACCGCTCCCCCGTCCGCCAGCCGCCGCGCGATCAGGTCCTTCACGATCTCCGGCTGGGCGTAGATCGTCACCGTCCGCCCGCCGGTCAGCTCGCGGAAGTTCAGGTTGTGGCGCTCGCCCGCGAACTGCAGGTAGATCCCGTCGTGCTCGATCCCCTCGGCGTCCAGCCGCTTGCCGACCCCGGCCGAGCGGAGCAGCTCGACGGTGCCGGCCTCGAGCATGCCGGCCCGCTGCCTGGCCTCGCAGTACGCCCGCGACCGGTTCTCCACCAGGACAGAATCGATGCCCGCCAGCGTCAGCAGGTGCGAGAGGAGCAGCCCGGCCGGGCCGGCCCCGACGATGCCGACCTGGGTGCGCGAGGTGACAGCCATGTGATCGAGACCCTCCAATGTCCGTAAAACGAACGATAGTGCAGCAAGCGAACAGACGGCGCGCTGTCTACCATTGTCATCATGTTCGACGAACCCAGCCCCGGTCACGCCCCTGCCACCAGCGCAAGCCCGGCCGAGGCAGCCGTCGAGGTCGCCACCGGCGACAGCGGCGAGTTCGTCCAGTCGCTTGAGCGGGGGCTGTCGGTCATCCGCGCCTTCGACGCCGAGCACTCCCGGCTGACCCTGTCCGAGGTCGCCGCGGCGACCGGCCTCAGCCGCGCCGCCGCCCGCCGCTTCCTGCACACGCTGGTCCATCTCGGCTACATGCGCACGGCCGGGGGCCGTTTCGAGCTCCGGCCGAAGATCCTCGAGCTCGGCTACGCCTACCTGTCCAGCCTGACGCTCCCCGAGGTCGCCATGCCGCACCTGGAGGAGCTCGTCGAGCAGGTCCACGAGTCGTCCTCGGTCTCCGAGCTCGACGGCGGCGACGTCGTCTACATCGCCCGCGTCCCCACCAAGCGGATCATGACGGTCACGATCTCCGTCGGCACCCGCTTCCCCGCCTACGCGACGTCGATGGGCCGGGTGCTGCTGGCCGCCCAGCCCGAGCCATGGCTGGACGCGTACCTGTCGACCGCGTCGCTGCACCATCTCACCGGCCACACCATCACCACCGCGAGCGGGCTCCGCCAGGAGCTGCGCAAGATCAGCGCGAGCGGCTGGGCGCTCATCGACCAGGAACTCGAGGAGGGGCTCCGCTCGCTGGCGGCGCCGATCAGGGACTCCGACGGCACCGTGGTCGCGGCGGTCAACGTCGCCACCCACGCGGGCCGCCGTTCGCTCGACTCCATCGTCGCCGACCTGCTGTCCCCGCTGCTGGCGGCGGCCGACCGCATCGAGCGCGACCTGGCCAGCGCCCGCACCACCGCCGCGGCCACGGGCGATGCGCGGGCGGGCCACCTGACACGCGGGCGCGCCACCTGACACACTTAGGCTCCATGCGCACGCTGCTCGCCGACCACCCGCTCGTCACCCACAAGCTGACGCTGCTCCGCGCGGCCACCACCGACAACGCCACCTTCCGCATGCTTGCCAGCGAGCTCGTCACCCTGCTCGCCTACGAGGCGACCAGGGACGTTCGCGTCACCCCGGTCGAGGTCTCCACCCCGGTCGCGGTCGCCACCGGCGCCATGCTCGACGAGCCCAAGCCGCTGATCGTCCCGGTGCTGCGGGCCGGGATCGGCATGCTCGACGGGATGACCCGGCTGATGCCGATGGCGAGCGTCGGCTTCGTCGGCATGGTCCGCGACGAGGAGTCGCTGGTCGCCTCCACCTACGCCAACCGCCTCCCGGTCGACCTGGCCGGGCGCGAGGTGTTCGTGCTCGACCCGATGCTCGCCACCGGCGGGACCCTGGTCACGGTGATCAGCATGCTCCTCGACCGGGGCGCGACCGCCGTCACCGCGATCTGCCTGCTGGCGGCGCCGGAGGGGCTCGCCAAGATCGACGACGCCTTCCCGGGCGAGAACGTCCGGGTCGTCACCGGCGCGATCGACGACCACCTGAACGACAAGGGCTACATCGTGCCCGGCCTCGGCGACGCCGGCGACCGTCTCTTCGGCGAGATCTAAGGCTGCTTAGCCGGCGCCTGCGCGGGTTGCGCCCAGGCGGGGTCAGGTGCGCGCAGGCGGGGTCGGGTGCGCGGGGGCGATTCGGGTGCGCGGGGGCTACGGGGCGCCCTGGTCGGGCTGGCGGCGCTCGAGGGCGGCCAGGCGCAGCTCGAGCTGGTCGACTCGGTGGCGGAGGATCTCGAGCTGGGCCTCGTCGCCGAGGCGGCGTTCGGTGCTCTTACGCAGCCGGGGCGAGGCCTCGGCCCGTTCGGCGACCACCCCGAGGGGAACCAGGCGCTGGGGGCCGTGCGGCCCATCGACCAGCCTCGACGGGATCTGGCCGGCCCGGTACCAGGTGCGCAGCGCCGCGCGGGACACGCCCGTCTGCTCGGCCGCCTTCTCCAGCGTCACCCACTCGGAGCCGTCGAGCTGAGCCGACAGCTCGAGCTCGGTCTCCCATTCGTCGAGCCGGTCTTCCCAGTCCATCGCCACTCCCCTGGTTCTCGCCGCTTAACCCTATTAATAGCATGGTATTGACTAGGTTAAAAGCACCGGGCAGGCTGGTCGCATGTTCGAGCGATTCACTGCATATGCGCGCCGCGCCGTCGTGACGGCCCAAGAAGAGGCGCGCGAACTCAACCACAACTACATCGGCACCGAGCACATCCTGCTCGCGCTGTTCCGTCGCCCCGATGGGCTTCCGAATCAGGAAGACGGGGTCGCGCCCGCCATCCTCGAAGAGTTCGGGATGTCCAGGGACGGCGTCCGCGAAGAGGTCATCGCCAAGGTCGGGATCGGCAAGGGGAAGGCCAAGACCGGGCACATCCCGTTCACCCCCCGGGCCAAGAAGGTACTTGAGCTGGCGCTGCGCGAGGCGCTGCAGCTGCATCACACCTACATCGGCACCGAGCACCTACTGCTGGGCCTGATCAGGGAGGACGAGGGGGTCGCGGTGCAGATCATGCGCAAGCACGCCGACCTGCTCGCGCTCCGGTCGGCCGTGATCGACCGTCTTCCCCCCGGCGACGCCGAGGAGGGCGCGCTCGCGGCGGCCACCGGCACGCTGCTCCGCCGGGTCAGGTCGCGGCTCGGCGGCCCCCGCGACGGCGGCGACGTGGGCGCCACCCCGGCCACCGACGCGACGCTGACGGAGGCAGCCCGGCTGGCGGGCGGCGCCCCGGTCGGGTCGCACCACCTGCTGCTGGCCGCGCTGGCCGACCCCAACTCGGCCGCGGCGCGAACGCTGGCGGGCCTCGGCGTCGACCTCGACCAGGCACGGGACCTGCTCCGCACGGCGGACGTCACCGGCACCAGCGACGAGCCGCCGGAGGAGGCCGGCCGCCGCCAGATGTCCCTCCAGGTCGCCGACGAGACCCTCACCGTCGTCATCGTCGACCCGGTGCTGGTGGCGGCGGGGAAGGCCGCCCTGGCGGCCGTGAACGAGAGCGCCGGACCGGGTGCGGCCGACACGCCCGGCGTCGGCCAGACCGAAGGCGCGCCCGCAGGCGGGTCGGCGACGACGAGCGTGATCCGCGGTGACCACCCCGCAGCCGCCAGCCTGGCCGACGTCTGGCGAGAGCTGCGCAACTCGCTGGCCAAGATCGCCGACAGCGGATCATCGTCGGCCGCCGCCTAACCGCCCTCCGGCCCGGCATTGCGACAATGCCGGGCCATAGGCGATTGAGGGCCGGGAATTGGTTCGGTCGCAGGTAAATCATGAATGGGGATCGGGCCCGCAATGGGAGACTCGGGTCATGGAGACCGAATTGCCGGGGACGCTCCTCGGGGCCGGACGGAACGCGGACGTGTACGACATCGGCGGCGGGCGGGTGCTGCGGCGGTACCGGGACGGGCGGGACGCCGCCTCCGTGGACCGTGAGGCCCAGGTCATGGCGCACGCGCGGGCGCACGGCGTGCCCGTGCCCGAGGTCTTCGAGGTAGCCGGCTCTGACATCATCATGGAGCGGGCGACGGGTCCGACGATGCTGGACGTCCTGGGCCGCCGCCCGTGGACGCTCCGCCGCCAGGCCAGGCTCCTTGCCCGGCTGCACGCCACCGTCCACCAGGCGCCCGCGCTGCCGGGACTTCGCGCGCCGTGCGGCGACGAGGACCTGGACAGCCAGGTTCTGCTGCACCGGGACCTGCACCCGATGAACGTGATCCTTACCTCGGCCGGGCCGGTGATCATCGACTGGGAGGGGGCGGCCCGCGGGCCTGCGATGTACGACGTGGCGTGGACCTGGGTGATCATCGCCTCGTCGGAGGTGCCGGACACCGGGCTCGCCTCGGCGGCCGTGCGGGGGGTGCAGGCTCAGCTCACCCGCTCGTTCGTGCGGGCGGCGGGGCCCATCGACCAGGCCTGGCGGGCAATGGCCATCCGCGACCGCCTGGTCGACCACAACGTGCTGCCAGCGGAGCGTGCCCGGCTGGAACGCCTCCCCCACTAACCTCGCTCAACCCATTGGCCACGGCGTTGTGCACCGTAGGCGCCCTGTCGGCTATGCCATCGACAGGATTGGCGACCTGTCG
>DATCGA010000066.1:0-24294 GCA_036509215.1 Trebonia sp. | reverse complement strand
AACGCCGCGCCGCCGCGGCCCATCAGCTTCGCCTCGCGGACCTCGCGGACCACGCCCTGTGGGCCGAGCTCGAACGCGCGGCGGAGCATCTGGTAGCCGCCTGCGGCGCGGTAGGACCCGAGCGAGGCCGGGTCGACCTGGCCGGCCCGGCGGAGCAGCGATACCGGGTCGGTGTGGGGAGAGTCGGGTTGAGGTACCAGGCGGAGGGCACGGTCCGTTCGAGATGACGGATCTTGATCTTCTGCTTGTCCGGTTAGCGCCGACCAGATGAGCTCGGGGGTGGCGGGGGCGAGGCCGCGGCGGGCGGGGTCGGCCCCGGCGTGCTGGATGAGCGCGGCCGAGCCCCGGTCGCACTGGCCCAGGCACGGGGAGCGCTGCCAGGTGACGCCCGCGCCGTTGAAGGCGGTCTCGGTTCCCTCGCCGCCGAACCGGCGGGTCATCGCCGCGCAGAGCTGCTCGGCGCCGTTGACCGCGCAGGCCACGTCGTCGCAGACGTGCACGACCGCGCCCGGCGAGGGCTCGGTGCGGAAGAGCGCGTAGAACGAGGCGACGCCGAAGGACACGGCGGGGGCGATGTCGAGCCGCTCGGCGATGTGGTCGAGCGCCCCCGGGCTGATCCAGCCGACCCGTTCCTGCAGCGCGTGCAGCACCGTGATCAGCAGGTGGTGGCGTGCGCGGGCGGCCTGGCCGCCGAACGCGGCGTGGGCCTCCTCGCTGCGCCTCGGGCCGCCCTGCCAGCCCGATTCTGGCGGGCCGAGGACCGAGGCGATCGCCGCCCGCTCCTCCTCCGTGGCCGGCACCGTTGCCGTCAGCCGCAGGTCCACTACTGCATCGCCTCCGCGGCGTTTAGTCGCTCGAGGGCGGCGGCTGCCTCCTCGGTTGACGCCTTCTCGACCCGGATCGCGGTCGCCTTGAACTCGGCCGTGCCCGACTTCGGGTCCCAGGTGTCGAGCGTGAGGATGTTGGTCTCGACCTGGTCGGGGAAGTGCAGGGTCATGAACGCCAGCCCTGCCCGCAGCGTCTCGTCCGCCCGCACCGAGACGACGATCGAGCCGCGCCGCGAGGTGACCCGGGCCCATTCGTCGTCCGCGAGGCCGAGCAGGGCGGCGTCCTCGGGCGCGAGCTGGAGCGCTTCCCTGCGTCGCAGCGGAGTGGAGAACGCGTTGGTCGCCACGCCGGTGTTGTAGGAGTCGAGGCGGCGGCCGGTGGTGAGCCTGATCGGGTACTCGATCGTGAGCGTGTCGAGCGGGTCGTCCTGCTCGGTCAGGTGGAACGGGGCGGGGGCGCCGCGCTTGGCCGGGTCTTCCTCCCACAGGCGGGCGTGCAGGAACATCGTGCCTTCGGACTCCTCGTCGGGGCACGGCCACTGGACGCCGCCGAGCCGCTCGATCTTCTCGTAGCTCATGCCGCGATGCATCGGGGAGAGCGTGCGGAGTTCCTCCCACAGGTCCTGCGGGGTCGGGTTGCCCCAGTCGACGCCGAGTCGGCGGGCCAGCTCGGTGATGATCCAGATGTCGTCGCGGGCGTCGTACGGTGGGTCGATCGCCTTGCGGACCCGCTGCACCCGGCGCTCGCTGTTGGTGACCGTGCCCTCGGACTCGCACCAGGAGGCGGTGCCCGGCAGCACGACGTCGGCCGCCATCGCGGTCGCGGTCATGACGATGTCCTGGACGACCAGGCACTCCAGGCCCTCGAGCATCTTGCGGGTGTGGGCGGTGTCCGCCTCGGAGCTCATCGGGTTCTCGCCGACGATGTAGGCGCAGGTGAGATCGCCGCTGGCCATCGCGTCGAACATCTGCGACAGGTGCATGCCCTTCTTTGGGTGGATGGTGACGCCGTACTTCTCGCCGAACCGGCGGCGCGCGTCGTGGTCGAGCTCGATGTCCTGGAAGCCGGTCAGCTTGTTGGGGATGGCGCCCATGTCGCCGCCGCCCTGGACGTTGTTCTGGCCTCTGAGCGGCACCAGCCCGGAGCCGTAGCGGCCGACGTGGCCGGTGAGCAGGGACAGGTTGATCAGCGCGAGGACGTTGTCGGCGGCGTTGTGGTGCTCGGTGATGCCCAGCGTCCAGCAGATCTGCGCGCGATCGGCCCTCGCGTAATCGTGGGCGAGCTGCCTGATCAGCTCCTTGGGCACGCCGGAGTCGCGCTCGGCCCGCTCGAGCGGGTACTGGGCGACGAACTCCTTGTACTGCTCGAAGTTCACCGTCGCGCGCCTGATGAAGTCCTCGTTGACCAGGCCGGCCTGGATGATCTCGTTGGCGATCGCGTTGGCGAGCGAGATGTCGCTGCCCACGTGAATGCCGAGCCAGGCGTCGGCCCATTTCGCGGTGGACGAGCGGCGCGGGTCGACGGCGTACATCTTGGCGCCGTTACGGATGCCCGCCAAGACGTGGTGGAAGAAGATCGGGTGCGCCTCGCGCGCGTTCGAGCCCCACATGATGATGAGGTCCGCGTCTTCCGCTTCCCGGTAGGAGCAGGTGCCGCCACCCGCCCCGAAGACCGCCGCCAGACCGACGACGCTGGGAGCGTGTCAAGTACGGTTGCAGCTGTCGATGTTGTTGCAGCCCATGACCGCGCGGACGAACTTCTGGGCCGCGTAGTTCATCTCGTTGCTGGCCTTGGAGCAGGAGAACATCCCGAACGATGTTGTCGCGCCGCGATCCCGTGCCGTGCTGAGCCCGGCGGCGGCCCGGTCGAGTGCCTCGTCCCAGCTAGCAGGCCGCAGTTCCCCGTTGACCCTGATGAGGGGTTGGGTGAGCCGTACCTGCTTGCCTGGGTTGCCCTGTTGTCTCTGCCTACCCATCGCGCGCTCCTTCCTGGCAGCGTTGCGATAGCGCGCCTTTCGTGATCGTACGCTCGGGCCTGTGGGCGGTCTATGTGTCTGGCGCGCGCCTCTGCGGTCTTAGCTGCCCGCCCTAATCGCGTGGGCCAGATTTTGTGCACGCGGGCACGGACGGCGAGCTTGCGCTGTTCGCGGCGGCCGGGCTCGTTGTAGATGATGAAGTCGTCGAAGCGGTGCTCGCCCGGCCTGCCCGCGACCGACGCGGCCGCCGCGCGAACGTTCCAGAGCTGGCCGACGGTCATCTCCAGGGCCGGCTCGTCAGGCTGGTAACCGGCACCGAGCGGGTAGTCGCGGCCCGCGCGGCTGGTCATCTCGATGTGGCAGCCGAGCACGTGGGTGACGGGGCGGCTCTCGGCCAGCGCGACCATCCGGTCGAGGCTGGCCACGAACTGCGGGAAGTCGAACGCGTAGAGGCGGCCCGGGTAGACGGTGTCCCCGGTGAGCAGGAAACCGGTCCACGGGTCGTAGACGGTGATGGCCGCCCGGTGATGGCCGGGGCTGCCGGTGATCTCAAGCACCCGCCCGCCCAGGTCGAACGTGGTGATCTGCTCCGGCCAGCCGATAAAGCCGAAGTACTTCTGGACGTCGTCAAGCTCGCGCGGCACGACCGTGGTGCCCGGCCGGCCGGCGAACTGCCCGTCGCCGGCGACGTGGTCGCCGTGGCCGTGGGTGTGCGCGACGACGAGCTCGTAGTTTCCGGGCGATTGTTCGGGCCGGTGCTCGGCCAGCCAGCCCGCGATGAGCTGATCGACGGTGGCGCGGAGCGGGAACGTTTCCGGGTCTTCGGTGGCGCCGGTGTCGAGCAGCAGCGCCCGGTCGTTGCCGAAGAGCAGGAACAGGAACGGGGCCTCGTAGTTGACGGACTTGCTCTGCCGCATGATCACCGTGTGCGGGTCGTGCTGGTGGACCTGGATCGGCGGGTCGTCGGCGTTCCGTTGGGCTGCCTTCCGCCGGGCGGGCGCGCCGTGGATCCAGCGGACGTCCAGGGAGCCTTTGGCGGGCGCGTCGGTTGAGAAGTCGATAGGCGCGTCAGTCATCGGGGTCCTTCGTGAACTCGGCCCGGACGCCGAGGAGGCGGACGGGACGGCCGGGGGTGAACTGGGCGAGGGCGGCGCGGGCGGCGGCCTCGAAGCCCGCCGGGTCCAGGGCGGCGTTGCCGGGGGCGGGGAACGGGGCGCCGTGGGTGACCGTGGTGAAGGGCGCGTAGCGGACCTTGACGACCGCGCGCGCCACCGGGCGTTCCTCCGTTTCCGCGGCGACCTGGCGGGCGAGGCGGGCCACCTCGGTCTGGACCTGGTCCCATTCCTTGATGTTCTTCTGGAAGGTGACCTCGCGGCCGTGGGACCGGGCAACGTAGGGGCTGGGGTCGACCTCGGCGTCGCCCCGTCCGCGGCCGAGCAGCACCAGCCAGGGGCCGGTCATCGGTCCGAACTCCGCCGCCAGCCGGTCCGGGTCGGCGTCGGCGAGCTCGCGGACGGTATGGATCCCGAGTTTGTCGAGCTTGTCGACCGTCTTCTTGCCGATCCCCCAGATCACGTCAGGCGCGCGGTCGCCGAGCAGCTCGTACCAGGTGTCGGAGGTCAGCCGGAAGACGCCGGCCGGCTTGCCGAAGCCGGTCGCGATCTTCGCCTGGAGCTTGTTCTGGCCGATGCCGACCGAGCAGTCGAGGCTGGTGGCCACCTTGACGCTGGCGGCGAGGTCGCGGGCAAAGGTCTCCGGGTCGGTTGCCTCGTCGGCCTCGTTGGTCTCGAGGCCGACAAACGCCTCATCCCAGCCGAGCACCTCGACCGGCGCGCCGGTGTCCCGCAGCACCTCCATGATCTCGGCGCTTACCGCCAGGTAGGCGGGCGCGTCGACCGGCAGGAAGATGCAGTCCGGGCAGCGCTTCTTGGCGGTCCGCAGCGGCAGGCCGGAGTGGACGCCGAACTCGCGGGCCTCGTAGGAGGCGGTGGAGACCACACCGCGCTTGTTGGGGTCCCCGTCGCCGCCGACCACGATCGGCTTGCCGCGCAGCTCGGGGTGGCGCAGCACCTCGACGGCGGCGATGAACTGATCCAGATCAACGTGCAATACCCAGCGCGTCACACCCCAAGTCTTACCCGCCGTCGCCCGTCGCAGGCGATAACCGGGACAGTCAGCCACTCGCTGCCGGGGACCGCGGCGAGGTAGCGAGCGGTGCCACGCTCAGGCACCAGCTGCACCAGGGCCCTCGGCGGTTAAACCGCCGCCCTGCGCATGCCTCATACACCGTGCATACCCTCAGAAACCGGCCCCGTCCCCCGCCGACATCGCCCATTAAAAGATCTTTAAGCGGAGAGAAAATGACGCAGGCAGTGCATCATCAATAGCTCCCGCTTGGACACCGAGCCTCTCGGTTTCCTGGCCATTCCCCGGGCCTCCCTGCCTATGCCACCGGGGCGCTGGCACGGTCGAGCACCACCACGGCGTGCGCATGGCGACGATGCGGTCGGTACCTGCGACGGCTCCAGTGACGGGGGGTGCAGATACGCACGTCAGCGAAGTCGGCGGTCAGCCCGGATTCGGCTCGCGTCCTGGGACCATGTCATTTTTTCTTAAGAATTCCACGTGCCCGATGGGCGTAGCACACCGGCGTTCGCCAGGACTGGCCAAATGTGAGGATTCCAGCCTCGCCTGAAAGGCACGGAAGGAAAGCCCATGAAGATCATGAAGATCTCAACGCGACGACGGAGGCTAACGGCCGCCGCGCTGGCGGCCGCCAGCGCGGTCGCCATTGCGGGAGTGCTCGCCGCCGTGGTGCCCGCAGGGGCGAATACCGCGCCGTCCAACAACGCCGCAGCCCGTACGCAGAACTCTGGAGCGGCCACTGGCCTGGGGCAGCTGAGCGGCTTGCTGCCGACGAACCAGCTGACCGAGGAAAGCGCTATCCAGGTGAACCTGAGCAACGAGTCGGTGCGCCTGCCGCTGTACCCCGGGATCGCCTACAAGGGCACCCGGCACGGCCCCTCCGCGCCCGGCCAGTTCGCCGAGTCCTGGGTGGACATGCTGTTCGTCAAGGGCTTCGACGCCGGCCAGCCGATCGTCTACCTGTCCACCGACGCCGGCCAGCCGCTGACCGCGGTGCTCGAGCGCTCCACCTACGTCCCCGCGCTGGACAGCGCCGCGTTCAACGGCGGGGATGACTTCCTCGGCTCGGCCCGCGAGCGGCTGTTCGGGTTCATCAACGGCCAGACCGGCGCCAACAACCCGCACGCCCAGGGGTTCCAGCACCTGGCCCTGGACGGCTCGGTAAGCGAGGATGCCTCCGCCAGCAACACCGCGTTCATACTCGCTGCGCAACGGCGGCGACCTGCTGAACGTGTTCGGAGACTTCCCCACCCTGACCGACCCACGGCACGCCGACGCCTACAGCCCGCTGTGGGACGCCCAGCTCGGCCTGTGGACGCAAAAGGCGGTCAGCGAAGGGCTGAACAAGCGGCAGACCGACGAGGTCCAGGTGTTCAACCTGGCCGCCACCCGCCCCGACCTGTTTACCGGCGTCAACCCGGCCAGCCCCAGCCTTACGGCTCGGTCGGCGTCGACATCAACTGCGCAGTGATCGGCTGGACCAACCAGGCACCGACCGCCAACCTCGCCAACCCTGTCCCCCTCTCCCAGTTCCCGCCGCGGTAACCACATTCCAGGCAACGGCGGGCCCCGCACAGACGGGGCCCGCCGTTGGCAACTCCGGGCAGCGGCCCGGTCAAGCCGGCCAGCCATAACCCTCTACCGCATAAAAGGGCGCACGAGGAATGCCTCCCCGCCATCCCGGACGCGGTGGCATGGTCATGTTCAAAGGGCGGCCACAGGCGGCTGCGCGTCAGTGGCATCGTCGCCGAGGTGGTCGGGCTTTAGCCTAGAAAACGCGAAACCCGGCTACCGCTCGGAGCGGTCGAGCCACTTGCTGACCTGGACGGGTGTCCAGGCGGCTAGTTGGTCGAGCAGGCGGGCCGGGTCAGTGTCAATGATGACCATGTCGCGGTGGGCCTCTCGCACGAAGCCGGCCGACACGGCGCCGTCTAGCAGCGTGCGGATCGGGTCGAAGAAACCCGCCACATCGAGGATCGCGCACGGCTTGGCGTGGATGCCGAGCTGGGTCCAGGTCAGCACCTCGAAGAACTCGTCGAACGTCCCGTAACCGCCGGGCAGCATGATGAACGCGTCCGATGCGTCCGCCATCGCTGCCTTGCGCTCGTGCATCGTCTCGGTGACGCGGAGGCTGGTCAGGCCGCGGTGCGGAATCTCGGTCTGCTCGAGCGCGCGGGTGATCACGCCGTGCGCCTCGCCCCCGTTGTCGAGGACCGCGTCCGCGATGGTGCCCATCAGGCCGACGTGAGCGCCGCCGTAGACGAGGCGGATGCCGCGTTCGGCCATCAGGCGGCCGAGCGACGCCGTGGCGGCGGTGAACACCGGATCGAATCCCGGGTTTGAGCCGCAGTAGACCGCGATCGAGGAGAGCTGAGTAGACATGAGTCGAATTGTGGCAGTGCGCCCGGTCTGCCGGCGAACGGATTTTCTGCCGAATGCGGCTACGCGCAGGTCAGATGGTGGACCTTGAGCTGCTTGCAGTCGGCGTTCAGCCTCTTGGCCAGAGCGTTGCGGTTCTGGGTCTCCGCCCGGTAGCTCGATCTGGCGAAGAAGTACTTGTTGAAGTACGTGTCCACCAAGGACTCGCCCGAGGACGCCTCCCCGCTCACTTCCGTCGCGCACAGTGGGTCCTGTGCTTGATTGCAGGTCGTTAGCCGTGCGTTGGCTGCGCTGAAGAAAGCCGTGAAGTTAGGCGAGCCTGGCGGCGCAGGGGGCAGCGGCTGCGGGTTGATGGCGGCCAAGGCGGGGATCGCGACCGCGCCGACCACCACGGCGGCGATGACGCCGACGACCTTGGTACCAAGGTTCATGATTGGCGTTCCTTGCGCTGATTCCTTGGACGAGCCAACACATGGTAATCACATCACGACCAAGCGTGAGCGCAGATAGCAGTATTTGCATCGAAGTTCTTGATCTCCGCGAGGGCCGGACTTCAGCGGGGTGCATGAGCGCCGGTCATCATGGCGGCCAGGTCTTCGGGGTGCAGGAACGAGGCAGGGGGCGGGGGGCCCCAGGCGAACAGGCTGCGGGCGCCTTCCAGGTCCTCGGGGGTCCAGAGCTGGTCCTCGGGGATGCAGTCCATGTCCGAGTAGTACTCGGAGAAGTTGCCGGCCGGGTCCTTGAGGTACCAGAAGAAGTTCGAGCCCGCGTAGTGCCGGCCGAGACCCCAGATGTGGCGCTCGGGGTTGCCCTCGAGCATCGCCTGAGCCCCTCGGCCCACATCGTCGATGTCATCCACCTGCCAGGACGTGTGGTGCAGGAAGTTCACCGGCGCGGCCAGCACGAGCACGTTGTGGTGGTCGGTCGAGCAGCGCAGGAACGAGGCGACGCCGACGATCCGGTCGCTGACCTTGAAGCCGAGCCCTTCGGCGAAGAAGCGCGAGGTCGTGGCGTGGTCGGTGGTGCCGAGGACGGCGTGGCCGAGCTTCCTGGGGCGGACCGGGTCTTCCCGCATGAAGCCGGGGGCGCGGTTGCCCTGGCGTTCGAGCCGGCCGGGGCCGTTGTAGGGGGTCGCGGTGACCAGATCCTGCTTGAGCCGGGGGGCGACCTCGAGGCGGACCCGGGTGCCGGTGACCGGCTCGGCCGTCTCCAGCGTCGGACCGGACAGCGCGTGCGGCAGGTCGAGGCGGGCGAGGTTGGCCGCCACCCGGTTCAGGTCGTCCGGGTCGTCGACGCCGACCCGCATTTCGACCAGCCGCCGGGTCGGCGCGTGGACGATCCGCAGCTGGCGGCCGGCGTCGCGGGTGCTGAACCAGCCGTCTTCCTCGGGGGCGAGGCCGAAGTCGGTGTAGTAGGCGGCGGTCTCATCGACGTTCGGCACGCCCATGGTGACCGATAGCAGACCGTGCAGGCTCATCCGATGGCTCCTTCAGGCGGTCGCGGAATGCGGACGGCGGGTTACCTCGACGGTACGGCCGACCGCCGCCTCGATGTCAATGTCAGTGGGGTCGCTGGCCCGCCAGGCGATGTGCTGGTCGGGCCGGACGAGCAGGAACTCGTCGGACCAGGGATAGGACGGCGGCGCTTGGAGGACGGTGAGCGGGATTCGGCGGTCGCGGGCGCGCCGGGTCAGCTCTGCGACGGCCGCCCGGCTGGCGTTTGCGTCGCGGGCGTCGTCGGGGCCTGGGCAGAGCAGGGTGAAGCCGTGCCCGAGGTGGTCGTAGAGCGATGAGCCGTCCGGCAGCCACCAGTGCGGCAGCCGCGCGCCGGGCTCGGTCGTGGGCGCGTAGGTGGTGGCGTCGGTCATCTCGGGCGGCTCGGCCGACGGCTGGATGACCGGCGATCCCGCGTAGGAGTAGCCGAGGACCAGGCCGAGGCTGTAGAACTCGGGGCCCTTCGCCTGCTGGATCGAGGCCTCGTCCTGCGGCAGGTCGCCCGCCATCTTGCTGAGGTGGGAGGCGGCGCTGGCCACGGTTTTCTCGACCACGTCGCGGCGCTCGGGGTCATAGCTGGCCAGCAGCCGTTCCGGCGCCCAGCCCTGGAGGACGGCCGCGATCTTCCAGGCGATGTTGACCGCGTCGCCTGCCGAGGTGTTGAACCCGTGGCCGCCCCAGGGCGGGTTCACGTGCGCGCTCTCCCCAACCAGGAAGACCCGCCCGTCGCTGAACTTGTCCGCGATCAGCATCCTGGCCGTCCACGGGTCCGACGCCAGCAGCTCGTGCTCGACCGGGGCGCCGACCAGGCCGGTGATCAGCTCGGCCGAGTGCTCGTTGCCGTAGGCGGAGTCGATCCCCGGGGTGATCGCGAACCAGGTCCCGGATAGGTCAAGCCGTCCGATCACGCCGGGGACGGGCGCGTCCAGCACCCAGTACTGGACCGCCGGCCCCAGGTGGGTGTCCAGCGACGGAGCGCGGATCACCATGTTGAAGTTGGGCCTCGGGTCTGAGCGTCCGACGTACTCGGCGCCGATCTGGGCCCTGATCACGCCGGACGCGCCGTCGCAGCCGAGTACGTACTGGGCGCGAATCTGATAGCTGGCGCCGGCCTCGTCTCTGACGGTCACGGTCACGTCGGCGTCGCCCTGCGTGAGCCCGGTTACCGTATGCCCCAGCCGCAGGTCCACGTTCGGGGACGTGCCCACATGACCGCGGAGCACCTCTTCCACGACCGGCTGCGGCACCTGCTGGCCCGCCTCGGCGAACCGGTCATCCCGCTCGGTCGTCAGCCCGAACGCCCCGTCGAAGAACGTGACGCACCGGCCGGACAGCGTCTGGCAGAACATGACCCGCTGCGACCAGGCCACCGACAGCGGCGCGGCCGCCCGCAGCTCGTCCGCCAGCCCCCACCGGCGCAGGTGCTCCATCGTCCGCACGCTGGTGGTCTTGGCCCGGGGACGGCGGTAGGAGACCTGCGCCCTCGGCTCGATGACCACGCAGTCGACGCCCCGGTGAGCGAACTCGGCGGCGGCGGCGAGCCCGGCGGGCCCGCCCCCGGCGATCAGTACGGGGGTCCGGTCGGCGCGCGCCCCATTGCCAGCAGCCATGGCTGCATCGTCGGGCATCGCACGCAGAAACGTAAGCGATGATTTCATTGATTGGAACAATCGCTGGCGAGCGAGGTGAGGATGGCCGACGAGACGACGATTGCAGGGGCCCCTGACGAGGTCGGGGGTACCAGGATCCGGGGGCGGCGGCCGCCGCACGGCGAGCCGGTGCTGAACCGGGCATTCCGCATCCTGGCGGCGTTCGGCCCTGATGATCGCTCGCTGTCGCTCACCTCGCTGAGCGCCCGGGCCGGGCTGCCGGCCCCGAGCGCGCTGCGCATCGCCCGACAGCTGGTGGAGCTCGGCGCGCTGGAACGCGACGAGGACGGCCGCTACATGGTCGGGCTGCGGTTGCTTGAGATCGCCTCGCTGGCTCCGAGGGGGCACGGGCTGCGCGGCACCGCCCTCCCCTATATGGAGGACCTGCACCACGCGACCGGCCAGCACGTCCTGCTGGCGGTGCGCGACGGCCACGAGGCCATCCTCGTCGAGCGGCTCTCCGCGCACCGGGCCGGCCAGGTGCTGTACCGGATCGGCGGCCGGATGCCCATCCACGCCACCGGCGTCGGCCTCATCCTGCTGGCGCACGCCCCGGTCCCGGTCCAGGAGGAGGTGCTGGCGGGGGACCTGACGGTCGAGCCGGGGCACCCGCTCCAGTCGGAGCGCGAGCTCAGGGGCTTGCTGGCGGCGGTCAGGCGGGACGGGGTGGCGGTCGCCTCCAGGGAGCAGCCCGAGCCGATGACCTCGGTCGCCGCCCCGGTCCTTTACAACCGGCGGGTCGTCGCGGCGCTGTCGGTCGTGGCGCAGTCAGGGAACCTGCAGCCTGCCGCGCTCACCCCGGCCGTCGTCGCCGTCGCGCGCGCGATCTCCCGGGCGCTGTCGGCGGCCTCCGCTGGGTTACCGAGGCCCGCCGCAACGGTAATATGCCGAAGCAGCCGGAAGCGACCGATGTAGCCGAGGAGACCGCCAGCGATGCGAGCAGACGTGGGCCTTGCCAGCAGGCGGGCGGCCGACCGGCCGGAGACGGTCCAGGCCGGCGGGCGCCCGCTGCTGATCGCGGGCGTGGCTGTCGCCGCCGTCGCCGCCGTCGTCTACCTAATCGCGCTGGCGACGCATCCGATGGGCGCCATGCTCCAGGGGTTTGACCTGCAGGTCTACCAGGGAGGGGCGCACGAGGCGCTGCATCACTCGCACAGCCTCTACACCTGGGAATTCACCTGGAAATCGGTGGAGCGCCCCGGTATCCAGTTCACCTACACCCCGTTCGCCGGCCTGGTGTTCGCGGCCGGGCTCGCGCTGCCGTTCAAGGCGCTGATGGTGGTTGTGACCATCGTGTCGCTGTTCTCGCTGGTGGCGACGATCTGGATCGCGTTCCGCCAGCTCGGCTGGGAGAAGACCTCCCGGCTCGGCGCGACCATGCTGCTGTCGGGGCTGCTGCTGTGGACCGAGCCGGTGCAGCGGGCGCTCTTCCTCGGCCAGGTCGAGCTGGTGCTGATGGCCCTCGTCGTGTGGGACCTGTGCCAGCCGGACCGGCGACCATGGAAGGGCGCGGCCACCGGCATCGCGGCCGGCATCAAGCTCGTCCCGCTCCTGTTCATCGCCTACCTGCTGCTCACCAGGCGGTTCAAGCAGGCCGCAGTGGCGGCCGGGGCGTTCGTGGCCACGGTCATCATCGGCTTCATCGCGCTGCCGAACGCGTCGGTCACCTGGTGGCTCGACGGCAACTTCTTCCAGGCGGGCCGGACCGGGTTCGTCGGCTCGGAGCAGAACCAGTCGCTGCGCGGCATCATGACCAGGCTGATCGGGTCGGTCAACGGCACCGTCGCGCCCTGGGTGCTGGTCGCGATCGTCGTCGGGCTGCTCGGCCTGGCGGCGGCGGTCATCCTCGACCAGCGCGGCTACACCTTCGCCGGCCTGATGACGGCCGCGCTCACCGCCCTGCTCGTCTCTCCCATCAGCTGGGATCACCACTGGGTCTGGATCGCGCCAGGGCTGGCGCTGATCGTCGACGCCGCCGTACGGGCGGGCCGGGCCGGGCAAACCGGGCTGCGGGCCGCCTGGTATGCACTGGGGGCGGTGGTGCTGCTCCTGTTCGCCTCCTGGCCGGATCACCTCTGGAACGCCAAGGCGGGCCTGCTGCAGGGCGGGCTGATCAACTACGCCCCGTCCGCCTCCTTCCCGAGCGGGGATAATCCCGCCTACAAGGAGTACCACTGGCATGGCCTCGATCTCATCTTCGGCAACCTGGAGCTCCTGATCGGCCTCGGCCTGTTCGTCGTCGTCGTGGTGGTCGCCTTCCAGCTCTTCCGGTCCGCCCGGCAGGCCCCGGCCGCCTCATGATCGACGAATTCGCGAAGGAGTACCTGCACGGGGATCTGCGCTGGATCCGCGAGGCGATGCTGTGGAAGCTCGACGGGCTGTCGGAGTACGACGCCCGCCGCCCGCTGACCCCGACCGGGACCAACCTGCTGGGCTTGATCAAGCACCTGACGACCTCGGAGGCCTGGTACTTCGGCGAGATCTTCGACCGCCCGTTCCCCGAGCCGGTGCCGCGCTGGGACGGCGACGAGGCCGCGCTCAGCGCCAACATGTGGGCGGCCGCGGACGAGACGCGGGCCGAGATCATCGGCCGGTATCGGCGAGTCTGGGAGCACTCGGACGCGACGATCAACGCGCTCTCGATTGACGCGCCCGGCCACGTGCCCTGGTGGCCGCGCCCGAACGTGAAGCTGTTCAACGTCCTGGTTCACGTGCTCACCGAGACCGCCCGGCACGCCGGGCACGCGGACATCCTGCGCGAGCAACTGGACGGGGCGACCGGTGTGTCGGCCGGGGACTCGGATGAGCTGGGACGCGACGCCGCCTTCTGGGCGAGCCGGCGGGCGGAGATCGAGCGAGCCGCGCGGGCGGCCGAGGCTGTCGAAACGGTCGAGGCGGCCGGAACACTCAAGCCCTAAGCTAAGAGCCTGTCGGTAGAGGGAAACCTGGCGTAAGCGTCGCATTTGGTCACTGTGCGGCGTGCTGCCGACTCTAAGGTCGTAGCCTTCTGCGGTGACAGATACCCCGCCTCTGGCAGATGAAGAAGACCTGATCACCGTAGCCGCAGAACGGAAGATGCTGGAGGAGTTCCTCGAGTATCACCGCGAGGCGCTCAGCGGGAAGCTGCGCGGCCTGTCCGAACAGGACGCCCGGCGGCGCCTGGTGCCCTCGCTGACCACCATGATCGGCCTAGTCAGCCACGCCGCCGCCGTGGAGCGCAACTGGTTCCAGCACTACCTGGCCAGCACGCCGCGCGATCAGATCACCGGGAACGCCCGCGGCGACGACCCGAGCTGGGACGTCGGGGCCGGCCAGAACATCGCCGGCGTCACCGCCGAGTTCGACAGCGCCTGCGCAGCATCCCGGCAGATCGCAGCGGGCTTCACGCTGGACCAGACCGTGCCGCACGACCAGCTAGGCCAGGTGTCACTGCGCTTTATCTACATGAACATCATCGTCGAGCACGCCCGGCACGCCGGACACGCTGACATCCTCCGGGAGCAGATCGACGGCGCGACCGGCGACTAACGAGAACGGCGCTGCCCGGCGACCCTCACGGGTCGCCGGGCAGCAGGGCGCAGAACACCGGGACTACTGGCGGGTGCGGCGCGGCCGGAACTTGATCCAGGCCAGGATCGCGATGGCGACCAGCAGCCACGGGGAGAACAGGAAGTGCAGGGCAAAGCCGATGACGCTCAGGGCGATGATGCCGATGATGACGACGGCGGCGATAAGGGCGATGACGACGATGGCAGGCATGAGGATCGGTCTCCGTTGAGGTCGGGTGCCCGCCGCGCGGGGTGTCCGCTGCGGCCGGGCTGATGCTTCAAGCCTGCCGCCGACGGCCGCCGCGGTCGATCGGGATCAGCCCGGTTCGGACCCTGGTGTCCGCACCGGGGGCATCAGGGTTGTCCCTACCAGCCCAGTTCGTGCAGGCGGTCGTCGTCGATGCCGAAGTAGTGCCCGACCTCGTGGATGACGGTCCGGCGGACCTGCTCGGTGACCTCGTCCTCGGTCCGGCAGATCGAGCAGATCGCCAGCCGGTAGATGGTGATGCGGTCGGGCAGGGCGCCCGCGTACTGGGTGGTCCGGCTGGTGAGCGGGATGCCCTCGTAGAGCCCGAGCAGGCCAGGCGGCCCCGGGTTGTGCTCGACCAGGATGGCGACGTTGCTGATCTGCTCTTTGAACCTGTCCGGCAGCCCGTCCATCGCCTTGGCGACCATCTCTTCGAAGCGGTCGGGCTCAATGTCGATCACCCGACCATTGTCACCCGGCGCCCCGGTCGGCCGGGGACGCCGGGCGCAGCCGGGGTCAGCCGTGCTCGTAGGGGATCTTCTCCCCCGCCTCCACCGCGACCGGGAGCCGGTTCTCGGCCGGCGGCAGCGGGCAGGTCGCGAGGTCGGTGTAGGCGCACGGCAGGTTGACGGCACGGTTGAAGTCCAGCGCCAGCGTGCCGTCGGCGGCGGGCGACGGCAGCTGCAGAGAGCGGTTGGCCGCGTACGTGGTCACGCCGGAGGTGGCGTCGGTGAACAGGACCATCAGGGTGTCCGGCCCGTGCCCGGGGAACGCGGTGAGGGTGAAGTCGCGCCCGTCCAGGGCGAACTCCAGCTGCCCGGGCGCGTCGTACACGTGCTCGAGGCCGTCGACGACCGAGCCGACTGCGGTCGGCCGCGGCTCGGCGAACGGGACGTAACGCGCGGTGACCGCCCAGCGCGGGTCAGGCGCGTAGGCCGGCGTGCCGTGGAACGCGGTGCGCAGCGGGTTGCCCGGATGCCGGGGCCGGACGATGTCATTGCCGCCGCGCCGGGCGACCTCGATGACCGCGTCGCCCCAGACCGCGTTCACGCCGCCGCGCTCGGGGATGACCCCGAAGGGATGACGTCCGCGCACCGGTGACCCGTCGATCACCAGTTCCTCGCCCTCGGCGAGGTCGACGACGACTCCGTCCGGGCCGGTCGTCCACTCCCCCGGCGCGTCCGGGAACCGCTGCGGCTCGTCGGTCAGCCAGTTCAGGCTGGTAATGGCCAGGAACCCGTGCGGGTCGGCCAGTCGCGCCTCCTGCCGGCCATGCCAGGCGTTCCACTCGGCGGCGAAATCGTCGACGCCGGGGACGGTTTCGCTGACTGATGCGGTCATCAACGCGCTCCTTCTGAAGGACTCGTCTCTCACTACCCGGAACCAATGGGGGTGGCCGTCTATGCCCCAGATTTAACTATGTCTATCGTTAAAATAGTAATTCTGTGAGGCGACGATGAAGGGGAGCAACTCCATGGAGACCTGGGACGCCATCCGTGCCCGGCGCAACGTCCGCAGCTACCGTTCCGACCCGGTGCCGGACGCGGACCTGGACCGGATCGCGGAGGCAGCCTGGCGCGCGCCGTCGGCCTCCAACCGGCAGCACTGGACCTTCATCATCGTCACCAATCCGGATCAGCTTCGCGCGCTGTCCACCGTCTGGCGCGGCGCCGGGCACATCGCCGGCGCGGCCGCCGCGATCGCGCTGGTGGTCCCCGTGACCGACGACGATCACACTCGGCTGGTCGACTACTACGACCTCGGGCAGGCCACCTACGCCATGATGATCACCGCCGCCGACCTGGGGATCGGCACCGGCCATTCGTCGGTCGGCGACCAAGAGGAGGCTCGCAAGATCCTCGGCGTGCCGGGCGATCACGACGTGGCCTACCTGCTCGGCATCGGGTACCCGGCCGACCGCCCGCTGCGGCCGATCGTCACGCCCAACCGTCGGCCGATCGGCGAGGTCGTCCGCCACGGCGGGTGGTAAGGCGCCACGGCGGGTGGAGAGCCGCCACGGCGGGTGGAAGCTGCCACGGCGCGTGGGAAGCTGCCACGGCGGGTGGTTAAGCCGGCGAGGTAATCCGCGTCGGCGGTGGTAAACGGGCGGCGTGGTATTGACCGTCATGTTCCTCTGTGCATCAATGTGATCGGTAACACATTTTCTGTTCGGTGTTGGCGATATGTCGCGCACCAGATAACAGAGGAGAACAGCGATGCTCACTGCCGCGCGCCGAGTCACCGGGTACGTGTTCGCCGCCGTCTGCCTGGTGCTGGCGTGCGCGGTCGCCGCCGTGCCGCAGGCGCACGCCGCCACTACCACCACGATCAGCGCCAACGGCAGCAGCGCGGGCCTGACGTTCGGCGGCATCGGCGCGATCAGCGGCGGCGGCGGCAACTCGCGGCTGCTGACCGACTATCCGGCCGCGCAGCAGCAGCAGATCCTGGACTACCTGTTCAAGCCCGACTACGGCGCGGACCTGCAGATCCTCAAGGTGGAGATCGGCGGAGACACGAACTCGACCGACGGCTCGGAGTCCAGCGTCGAGCACACGTCGGGCGCCATCAACTGCTCCAGCGGCTACGAATGGTGGCTGATGGAGCAGGCCAAGGCGCTCAACCCGAACATCAAGCTCTACGGGCTGGCCTGGGGCGCGCCCGGCTGGGTCGGCAGCTTCTGGACCACCGCCACGATCAACTACCTGGTCAGCTGGCTGAACTGCGCGACCTCGCACGGCCTGACGATCAACTACCTCGGCGGCTGGAACGAACGCGGCTACAACATCGCCTGGTACGAGCAGTTGCGGTCCACGCTGAACGCCGACGGCTACTCGGCCGTGCAGATCGTGGGGGCCGACAGCGACTGGTCGATCGCGACCGACATCGCCGGCAACTCAACCTTCGCCAACGCGGTCTCGATCATCGGCGTGCACTACCCCTGCACCGGCGGCGACGGCGGCAGCGCCGACACCTGCCCGGCCAATTCCACCGCCGAGGGCACCGGCAAGCCGCTCTGGGCCAGCGAGAACGGGTCGCAGGACCTCAACGGGGGCGCGGGCGCGCTCATCCGGTCCATCGTCCGCGGCTACACCGACGCGAAGCTGACCGGGTACATCAACTGGCCGCTGATCGCCTCGATCTACCCGGACCTGCCCTACGACGACGACGGGCTGATGCTCGCCAACCAGCCCTGGTCGGGCGCCTACAGCGCCGGCGAGAGCCTGTGGGCGACCGCCCAGGTCACCCAGTTCACCCAGCCGGGCTGGCAGTTCCTCAACTCGGGCTCCGGCTACCTGGGCGGCGCCGAGTCCAACGGCAGCTACGTCACGCTCAAGTCCACCGACGGCACCGACTACTCCACCGTCATCGAGACCACGACCGCGACCGCCGCGCAGACGGTCAACGTCAACGTGTCGGGCGGGCTGTCGACCGGGACCGTGCACGTCTGGTCCTCCGACGTCAACGCGCCGACCGCAGCCAACACCTTTGTGCAGCAGGCCAGCATCACCCCGGTGAACGGCGCCTACTCCCTCACCGTGCAGCCGGGCTACGTGTACACGCTGACCACTACCACCGGGCAGGGCAAGGGCGCCGCGACCAGCCCGGCCCAGACCACGCTGCCGCTGCCCTACTCCGACACGTTCGCCGCCGACGCCGTCGGCCAGCAGCCGCGCTACCTGTCGCAGATGCAGGGTGCCTTCGAGATCGAGCCGTGCGCTGCGGGCCGGTCGGGCGACTGCCTCCAGCAGCAGGCGGCGTCCGAGCCGGTCGAATGGGACGACAACGCCAACCCCTACACCATCGGCGGGAACCTGAGCTGGGCGAACTACACGGTCTCGGCCGACGCGATGATCCAGCAGGCGGGCGCGGTGCAGCTGCTCGGCCGGGTCGGCACGATGGCTGCGTTCGACCCGGCCGCCATCAACGACTACTACCTGCAGCTCAGCAATACCGGGACCTGGTCGATCGTGCGCAACTCCACCAGCGGCACGCTGACGACCCTGGCCAGCGGCACCGTGACCGCGCCCGGCCTCGACAGCTGGCAGCAGCTGTCGCTGACCTTCAACGGCCACACGATCAGCGCCGCGATCAACGGCACCACGGTCGGCACGGTCACCGACTCGGCCTACGCCTCCGGCATGATCGGGCTCGGCACCTCCGGCTACCAGACCGACCAGTTCAGCGACCTGTCGACCACCCTGGTCGGCTCGGCCACGCCGACCGGCGAGGTCATCGCCGGCGACGACGCCGCCGAGTGCGTGGACGCCAACGCCGGCTCGAGCACTCCCGGCACCAAGGTGCAGATGTGGGACTGCAACGACAGCGCGACGTCGCAGCAGTGGACGATGGAGAGCAACGGGACGATCGGGATCAACGGCCAGTGCCTCGACATCACCGGCGCCGGCGACGCCAACGGCACCCTGATCGAGGAGTGGACGTGCAACGGCGGCGCCAACCAGCAGTGGATCGCGGTCAACGGCGAGCTGGTCAACCCGGCCTCGGGCGCCTGCCTCGACGATCCCGCGTTCAACACGACCGAGGGCGCCCAGCTGGACCTGTGGACCTGCAACGGCGGCTCGAACCAGCAGTGGAGCGTGCCCTAACCCGGCCGGCCGGGCCGCGAGCGCGT
This sequence comes from Trebonia sp., assembly GCA_036509215.1. Classification (GTDB taxonomy): domain Bacteria; phylum Actinomycetota; class Actinomycetes; order Streptosporangiales; family Streptosporangiaceae; genus Trebonia. Next base: position 5,400 of record DATCGA010000066.1, on the reverse strand, counting down.
CCCAGGCGGCCATCGCGCAACTGATGACCGTGTCCAGCTCGGCCCGGCTGGCGCCGTCGCGGGCCTGGATCGACAGCCCCTGCACGACGGTCGTGTAGTAGCGGGCGATGGCGTCCAGGCTGGCGGGCGACGCGGTGAGGTCGCCGTCGGTGGTGCCGCGAACGAGCCGCTCCCTGATCTCGGCCCGCATGGCGCGACGCCCTCCGGCCAGGAACTCGCGGACCTCGTGGTTCTCCACCGCGCCGGTGGGCGCGGCGAGGATGAGCATGCAGTAGTGCGGGTCGTCCGGGCGGGTGATCTCGTCGGCGGTGGCGCCGAGCATGGCCTCGATCGCGCCGCGGGCCGTCGGCTGCTCCCGCAGCGCTCTCCTCGGCGGCTCGCCGCGGGTCGCCGCGTACAGGGCCATCGTGCGGCGGAACAGCTCGGCCTTGCTCCCGAAGGCGGCGTAGATGCTGGCCGACGCGATTCCCATCGCCTCGACCAGGTCATTGATCGAGGTTCCCTCGTAGCCGCGCTCCCAGAACACGTCCAGCGCCTTGCGCAGCGCCGCGTCCGGGTCGAACGCGCGCGGCCTGCCGCGAGTAGCCATCGGACGCCCGTGCCTTTCTTTGCCGTTCGATCAACTTTACCTTGACACCGGTCGAGCCGGCGTGCCACTATTTTTTGGTCGTTCGATAAATATTATCCGAGATTCGAACAAAACCAGCCTGAGAAGGAAGTCGGTTCCGATGAGCATGCCCGCCACCATGCGCGCCCTCCAGCAGACGTCGCTGAACGGCCCGCAGGACCTCCGCCTGATCACCGACGCGCCGGTGCCGACGCCCGGTCCTGATGAGGTGCTGATCCGCGTCACCGCCGCCGGCGTCAACTTCCTCGACATCTCGATGGCACGCGGCGTCCTCCCCGGCGGACCGCAGCCTCCCTACCTGGCCGGCTTCGAGGCGGCGGGCGAGATCGTCGCCGTCGGCGAGCGAGTGGCCGGCCTGGCCCCCGGCGTCCACGTCATCGGGGTCAACATGCGCGGCGGCGCCTTCGCCGAGTACCTGGCGCTGCCCGCCGCGGCCGCGGTGCCGGTCCCGCCGGGCTGGGCCGACGAGCAGGCCCTGGGCCTGGTCGTGAACTGGCCGACGGCGCTGGCCGCGCTCCGGCCGCTCGGGCAGCTCGCGGCCGGCCAGACCGTGCTCATCCACGCCGCGGCGGGCGGAACCGGCCAGGTCGCGGTCACGCTGGCCAGGCACTACGGGGCAACGGTGATCGCCACCGCCTCCCCCGGCAAGCACGAGACGCTGCGGGCGCTTGGCGCCGATCACATCCTCGACTCGCGCCGCCCCGACCTCGCGGCCGAGGTGCTGCGGCTGACCGGCGGGGGCGGCGTCGACCTGGTGATCGAGTCGGTCGGCGGCGCCACCTTCGAGGCCAGCCTGGCCGCCGCCAAGCGGGTCACCGGCCGGGTCGTCGTCACCGGCTCGGTCGGCGGGGAGGCCGCGATCACCAACGGGGAGCTCGTCTACAAGCACCAGGTCCACCTCATCGGGCTGAACATCGGCGTGCTGATCCAGTCCGCACCGCAGATCTTCGGCGAGGTCATGGGCGAGCTGTTCGCGCTGATGGGGGCCGGGGTGCTCACCCCAGGCCGGCCATGCGGCTACGACCTCGCGGACGGGCCGAAGGCGCTCGCGGAACTGGAAGCGCGGGCCACCGTGGGCAAGCTGGCCTTGCTGACCTGAGTCATCCAGGGTCCGTTCGGACCAACGATTTTGAATTTCCTGCTTTTCGGGGGGTCAGGTGGCGGGATGGCCGGACCGGACCCGGTCCTTGAGGCCGACCAGGTCGGCCGTCGAGTAATGGCGGCCGTCGCGGATCACGGCGGAGAGCTGGTGCAGGGCGGCCGCGTCGTCGGCCGGGTTGGCGCTCAGCAGCACCAGGTCGGCGTTCTTGCCGACGTCGACGGCGCCCATGGTGTCGGTGGTGCCGAGGAACTCGGCCGCGTCCCGGGTGGTCATCTGCAGGATGCGGAGCGCGGGCAGGCCGGCCCGGGCCAGCTCGTCGAACTCGCGGTGCAGTGACGGCCCCGGCACCTCCCAGGCGGCGCCGACGGCGTCGCTGCCCGCCAGCATGCTCACCCCGCCGTCGCTGAAGATCTTGGTCATCCGCAGCAGCACGTCATAGGCGGCGCGGAAGGTCGCCCGCGACGGCGGCGGGAACCTACTCACGAACGTGCCGGCCGCGGCCTGCCAGGTCTTGGTCGTCGACTCGGCCATGTACTGCAGGTCGGGGTCGGCGCTGAACTCGGGGGCGTCGCACTGGTACTGGGTGCGCAGCCGGATCAGCGTGGGCACCTGCCAGGTGCCGTCCTCGGCGAACTGCTCGGCGAGCTCGGCTGCCCGCTCCTCGCTGAACGTGTCCACCGCCCGCTGCAGGATCTCGATCTCGGCCGGGGTCGAGCGGTTGACCGGGTTGATCACCACCTTGCGAAGCACCCGCATCAGGATGCGATCCATGAACGGGAGCTTGACGCGGGGCAGCCGGAGCCCGGGCAGCCCGGCGATCGCCTCGGCCAGCGACACCTCGTCGGTGGAGCAGCCGGCGATGATCGTGAGGCCGGGTCCGAGGTGCTCGATTGCCCGGATGCCGGCCCGAGACGCCCGGGACACGTCGATCCCGGCCGGCAGGTGCCCGGCCACCGGGATGCCCAGCTTCCGCGCCTCGGCCACCGCCGGGAAGAAGACATCGGGGGTGATCAGCGCGATCTTGATGAAGTCGGCGCCCGCGGCGGCCTGCTCGCGGACGGCGGCGACGGCGTCCGGGATCGTGCCGGCGTTAAGCGGCGTCAGCAGCGCGCCGGGCAGCGCCACCAGGCCGGGCGAGTCGGCCGGCAGCGGCAGCGTCCCAGCCTCGCGTTCGCGGAGCAGCTGCGGGGATCCGGCCATCTGGCGAAAGCCGGTGATGCCGTTGGCCAGCATCAGCTCGAGGCCGCCGGCCGGGCGGGACTCGTTGAGCGGGTGCGCGTGCATGTCGAGGAAGCCGGGGATCAGGTACCTGCCCGATCCGTCGACGACCTCGGCATCCGTCGCGGGTGCCGCCGTTGCGGCGTCGCGCTCGGTTGTCGTGATCTCGCGGATCAACCCGTCGGCGATGCCAACGTCGACGCCAGGGGCCAGCGCGCCGTCGCGGGTGTCGACGATGGTCACGTTCCGCAGCACGAGCGGGCGGCCGTGCGGGGTGGACGCCGTCATGACGGCGACCCGTCGCGGCGCCTGGTGTAGGCGGTGAACTGGATGAGCGCGTCGTAGTCGTCGACGGCGTCGCGGGCGACGACATGGTCCAGCGGATGGCCCTGGATGATCCGCTTGACCGGCACCTCGAGCTTCTTCCCGGTGCGGGTGTGCGGGACGGCGGTGACCGCGATGATGTCGTCGGGCACGTGCCGGGGCGAGGCCTGCGCGGCGATGGCGCTCTTGATCGCCTGCTTCAGCTCGTCGTCGAGGGCGGTGCCGGGGGCGAGGACGACGAACAGCGCCAGCCAGTACCCGCCGTCGCCGAGCTCGGCCCCGATCACCAGCGACTCGGCCAGTTGCGGGAGCTTGTCGACCACGGCGTAGATGTCGGCGCTGCCGAGCCGGACGCCGTTGCGGTTGAGGGTGGAGTCCGACCGGCCCGACACGATCACGCTGCCGCGCTCGGTCACCTCCATCCAGTCGCCGTGCCGCCAGACGCCGGGGAAGGTGGAGAAGTAGGCGTCGCGGTAGCGGGCGCCGTCGGGGTCGTTCCAGAAGCGCAGCGGCATCGACGGCATCGGCCTGGTGACGACGAGCTCGCCGACCTGGCCGGTGAGCGGCTGTCCGGCGTCGTCCCAGGCCGCCAGCGCGACGCCGAGGTTGGGGGCGGAGATCTCGCCCGCCCAGACGTCAGTGGTCGGGGCGCTGCCGGCGAACCCGCTGGCCACGTCGGTGCCGCCGCTCGACGAGGCGACCTGGACGCCGGGGCCGACCGCGTCCCGCACCCAGTGGTAGGACGGGGCGGTGAGCGGGGAGCCGGTGGAGCCGAGGGTGCGAAGCCGGCCGAGGTCGAGATCGCGACCGGGGCGCAGATCTGCCTTCGCGCAGGCGAGCAGATAGCCGGGACTCACCCCGAGCACGGTGACCCGCTGGTCGGCGGCGATCTGCCACAGGCGGGCCGTGTCCGGGTAGCCGGGGCTGCCGTCGTAGAGCACGATCGGCGCGCCGACGAGCAGGCCGGACGCGACGATGTTCCACATGATCCAGTTGGTCGTGGTGTACCAGAACACCGCGCTGTCGGGGCCGGCGTCGAGGTGCAGGCCGAGGAGCTTGAAGTGCTCGAGCAGGACGCCGCCGTGACCGTGCACGATGCCCTTGGGCAGGCCGGTGGTGCCGGACGAGAACAGCATCCACAGCGGCGCGTCGAAGTCGACCCGGTCGAAGCGGAGCGCGGCCGGCTGGGCGGTTGCCGCCTCCCAGGTCACGTCCTGACCGTCAGTGTGGGCGGCATCGCCTGGCAGGCCGACGTTGCTGATGTGGACGGTGGCCCGCAGCGTGGGCAGCGCCCGCTGCAGCGCCGCCACCTCGTCGCGGCGGTCGTGCACCCGGCCGTTCCACGGGTAGCCGTCGGCGGCGAACAGCACCACCGGCTCGAGCTGGGCGAACCGGGCGGCGGCGCCGTCGGCGCCGTAGTCCTGGGCGCAGGCCGACCAGATTGCGCCGACGCTGGCGGCGGCGAGGAACGCGATCAGGGTCGGCGTGGTGTCGGGGAGGTAGCCGACCACCCGGTCGCCGCGCCCGACGCCGGCGTCGCGGAGCCACTGGGCCAGCGCGGCGACCTGGGCCCGCAGCTGCGCCCAGGTGGTCTGGCTGGTGGTCCCGTCCTCGCTGACGGTGGTGACCGCCACGATGTCATCGTCGCCGGGCCTGCGGCGGAGCGCGTGCTCGGCGTAGTTGAGCCGGGTGCCGGGGAACCACCGCGCGCCGGGCATGGCGGCTGCGGACGGGTCGAGCGCCACCTGGTGGCTGCCGTCCGCCACGACGGCGAAGAAGTCCCAGACCGCGACCCAGAACTCCTCGAGCTGATCGACCGACCACCGCCACAGGTCGAGGTACTCGCCGAATTCGACCCCGGTGCGGCCGGTCACGAACCGGCCGAACGCGGTGATCGCCGAGTCGGCCGCGATGGCGGGGTCGGGGCGCCAGACCGGCGGCACGGCGTCGGCGCCGGCATTAGTGCTTGTGCCTGTGCCGGTTGCCTTGCCGGTGCCGGCAGCTGTCATGACGGATCGCCCGTCAGCTGACGGCGCAGGTCGTCGACCAGATCCGGCAGGTCGGCAATCGACGCGACCCCGCCGAACAGGTAGTGATCGGGCCGGACCAGCGCCGCCACGTGCCCGGC
>DATCGA010000065.1:0-15012 GCA_036509215.1 Trebonia sp. | reverse complement strand
CGCCCTCGCCGCCGGCCGCGACGTCGGCGGCCCGCACGTCGGACAGTACCGGCAGCCCGGTCGCCTCGGCGATCCAAGCCGGCTGTCCAAGTTGCAGGGTGCCGCGGGCGTGGCCGTCAACGACCCAGTGGAACACGGTCTGGCCGTGCGAGCAGATCAGGTCGGGCCGATCCGGGCCCAGCGCGGTGAGAGCGTCGGCGGCCACCGCCGCGAAGGCCTGCCCGATGCTGGTGTCCAGCTCGCAGCCGGCCTCGAAGCCCGGCCGGGCGGGCGGCAGTGCCGCGATGATCCGGCTGCGCAGCTGCGGGTCGTAGGGGACCGAGGCCGCGTACTCGATCCGGCCGGCCAGCGTGCCGCCGTCGATGGCGAAGTCCACCACGGCCACGTCAATGCCATCGTGGGACGTGCCCGAGATCATGCCGAGAACCCGCATCAGTGCCTCCCAGTGCCGACAGCCGGCTCGATGACTTTCCGCAGTACGCCGCCGGCGGCGTCCAGGGCGGCACGCGCGTCAGGCACGCTCATGCCGGTCGCGATCACGGCGATGGCGAGCTTGGCGTGCCAGCCGGTCTCATCCAGGGCCGCGCGCGCGGTGTCCTCATCCGCCCCGGTCGCCATCACCACGATGCTGACGGCCCGCCGCATGAGCTTGGCGTTGGTCGCCTTCACGTCCACCATCAGCGTGCGGTAGGTCTTGCCGAGCTGGATCATGCTGATCGTGGAGAACATGTTCAGGACCATCTTGGCCGCCGTGCCGGCGCCAAGCCGGGTGGAGCCGGTGACGATCTCGGGGCCGACCGGGATCTCGATGCCGTGCTCGGCCGCCGCCGACAGCGGGGTGCCGAGGTTGCACGACAGGCCGACGGTCAGCGCGCCCCGCTCGGCGGCAAGCCGCAACGCCCCGAGCACATAGGGCGTGGTGCCGCTGGAGGCGATCCCGACGATCGTGTCGAGCGGGCCCGGATCCAGGCCCGCCAGGTCGGTGGCGCCGGCCTCGTCGCTGTCCTCGGCGTATTCGACGGAGCTGGTGATCGCGGGCGGACCGCCGGCGATCAGGCCGAGCACGACGTCGCCGTCGGTACCGAAGGTCGGGGGGACCTCCGCGGCGTCCAGGACGCCCAGCCGGCCGGACGTGCCGGCCCCGACGTAGATGAGGCGCCCGCCCTTGCGTATCCGGGCGGCGGTTGCCTCGATGGCGGCGGTGATAGCGGGAAGCGCCTCCCGCACCGCCCCCGGGATCGCGGCGTCACGGTCATTCATCATCGTGACCAGTTCGGCCACGGTGAGCTCGTCAAGCGCGAGCTCGTGGTCGGCCACGGCCTCGGTCATCAGCTCGCCGGGATCGGCGCCGAGCGCATCGCTGGTCATCAGTGGCCTCCTGTCTTCGGGTCGAGGGCGGCGCGGAGGCTGTCGCCGAGCAGGTTCAGCCCGACGACCACGACCACAAGGGCGGCGCCAGGGTAGATCAGCATCCACGGGGCCACGCTGGCAAGCGTCTGTGCGTCGTACACCATGCCGCCGAGGGACGGCGCGGGCGGCGGTGCGCCGAAGCCGAGGAAGCTCAGCGCCGCCTCGGTCAAGATCGCCCAGGACAGGGAGAGCGTGATCTGGACGATCAGGATGCCGCCCATGTTCGGAACGATGTGCTCGATCAGGGTGGACAGCCTGCTGCGGCCGATCGCGGTCGAGGCGAGCACATAGTCGGCGGTTCGCAGGGTGAGCACGGGCCCGCGGGCGACGCGGGCGAAGATCGGCATGAACACCACCGCGATCGCGATGCTCACGGTCACCCAGCTGCTCTGCAGGGTCGCGGCGAGCGCGAGGGCGAGCAGCAGCGACGGGAACGCGAACAGGACGTTGGTGATGACGCCGACGATCCGGTCGGCGATTCCCTGGTAGTAGCCGGCCAGGGTGCCGAGGACGACCCCGACGACGGCCGACGCCGCCACCGAGACGACGGCGATCTGCAGCGAATCGGCCAGCCCGCCTGCCACCCGGGAGAAGATGTCCCGGCCGAACTGGTCGGTACCGAACCAGTGCGCGCCATTGGGTCCCTGGAGCGCCTGGGTGACATTCTGCTGCGCCTCGTTGTCTGGTGTGAGCCCGAACACCGACATCAGGGCCAGGACCACGACCACGGCCACCAGGACAAGACCGATGATGCCGGACGGGGTGCGGAACGCGGCCACCCAGGGACGGCGACGGTGACCGGCGTCAATCGTCACCTCCGGGACATTGCTCATCTCGGTCGCGGCGGTCATCGGACGCGCACCCGGGGGTCGACGAGTCGGTAGATCAGGTCGGTGGCCAGGTTCACCAGGACGAACATGGCCGCGATGATCAGCACGGTGCTCTGCACGACCGCGTACTCCTTCTCTCCGAGCCCCAGAAGCACCTGACGGCCGATCCCGGGGATGGAGAAGATCTGCTCCGCGACGATGGCGCCGCCGAGGAGGAAGCCGAACTGCAGGCCGCTCATCGTGACCACGGGGATGAGGGCGTTGCGGAGGATGTGCCGAAACTGCAGCCGTCGCTCGGGCACGCCCTTGGCGCGGGCGGTGCGCACGTAGTCCTCGGCCCGGATGGCCAGGACCGAGGCCCGGGTGGTCTGCAGCACCGGCGGGGCGATGCTGATCCCCAGCACCAGGGCGGGCAGCAGCATCTGCTGCAGGTTGAGGCCAGGATTCCCGACCAGCGTGACGTACCCGAGCCCGTTGGGGTCCCAGTTCAGCTTGTCCGCCAGCCAGGTGGAGACAGCGGTGGCGAGCAGGAACGACGGAACCGAGAGGGCGAGCAGGCTGGCGAGCTGCGTCGTGTTGTCACGGAGCTTTCCCGGCCTGCTTGCGGCGAACAGCCCGCCCGGCACCCCGAGGATCAGGCCGACGATGATGGACAAGACGGCGAGCTCGATCGTGTTCGGCAGCGCCTGGGCGGTCATCGACAGGACGCTCTGACGGCTGGTGACGTCGAAGCCGAAGTTGCCGGTAAACAAGCCGCCGAGCCAGTCGAAGTACTGGACCACCGCGGGCTTGTTGAGCCCGTAGTAGGCCTCGAGCGATTGGATCTGCGCGTGCGTGAGGTTTCCCGCGGCCGTTCCGTACTGGGCGGTGATCTGGTTCCCCGGCACAACCCGCAGCAGCACGAACGTCAGGATGGTCACGCCGAGCAGCGTCGCGATCGCCTCGGCGACCCGCCTGAAGACGGGATAGCGCGCGAAGGCGCTGAGGTAATTCATAGATGCCTATCGGTAATTGCGCTGGGGCAGGAATCCGGGCTCCTGCCCCAGCACGACGGACGGTTAGGAAATCGAGGCCTTCCACAGCATGGACAGGTCGCCGTCGGTGCGGGCTTCGAAGCCGCTTACCGAGGTGTTGAGCGCGATGTACTCCTCCGGCGTGTACAGCCAGATCCAGACCGCGTTGTCCACCAGCTGGGCGGAGATCTGCTGGTAGATTGCCTGGCGCTTGGCGACGTCGGTGGTGGCGATGCCCTGCGCGAACAGCTTGTTGAGGGTTGGGGAGCTGTAGCCGGCGACGTTGTTATAGGTGGCGCCGGTGGTGAAGTAGCGGCCGTACATCGTGTTCGGGTCGATGTTGCCCGCGTTCTCCGCGATGGCCGCCTGGAAGTTGCCGCTGAGCCAGTCCGACACGTAGGCGCTGGCCGAGAGCGACTGCACGTTGACCTTGATGCCGATCTGGCCGAGCTCCGCCTGGACGCTCTGGGCTTCGTCGACCGCGCTGGCGTACAGGCCCTGGGACGTGATCAGGTTCAGGGTGAACCCGTTAGGCTCGCCCGCCTTGGCCAGGTACTGCTTGGCCTTGGCCAGGTTCTGCGTCGGGCACGGCTGGGCACTCGGGTTCGACCGGTACAGGGGAGACGTGATCGGGCCGGTGATCGTGCCCGCGCCGAGCGCCGCCGTGTCGACGACGTCCTGGCGGGAGATCGCGCACTGGATGGCCAGCCGCGTGTTCACGTTCGACAGCACCGGGGAGGCGGCCCTCAGCTGGAGCACGTGGTACTGCAGCGAACCGACCTTGTCGATCGTCACCGAGCCGGAGGTGGCGGTCTTGGCGGTCACCGGGTCGCTGAAGATCGCGGCGTCGACGGCGCCGGTCCGCAGCGCGGAGACCATCGACTGGTCGTCGGCGATGATGCGGAACTCCAGCGTCGCCGCGCCCGGCTTGCCCGCGTAGTAGCCGGCGTTGCGCTCGAGCGTGATCGACTCGTTCGGCACCTGGCTCGCGAGCTCGTACGGGCCGGTTCCGTCCGGCTTGGCCGCGAGGCCGGTGGCGGTGGAGCCGGTCGGGACGATGCCGGTCTCGACCGTGCTCAGGCCCGCCGGGAACGACGCGTCGGGGTGCTTCATGTGCACCACCACCGTCGAGGGGTTCGGCGCTGCCACGCTGGCGACCGAGGCGAAGAACGAGGCGCCGCTCGCGTCCGAGGACGGCTTCATGATCAGATCGAACGTGTACTTCACGTCGGCCGAGGTCAGCGTCGACCCGCCGGTGAACTTCACGCCGCTCTTGAGCGTGAACGTGTAGGTGTCACCGCCGTCGCTCACCACGGGCAGCCCGGCCAGGCCGGGGACAAGGTTGCCACTCGAGTCCGTGTTGAGCAGCGTGCTGTAGATCTGCGACAGGACCTGGACGGACTGCTCGGCGGTCGTGGTCCACGGGATCATCTGGGTGGGGGCGGCGGAGATGCCGAACACCAGCGACCCTCCGGCGTTAGCCGAGGAGGAACCGGAGGAGCCGGCACCACCGGCGCCACCGGCGGAACTGGACGGTGATGCACCCGAGCACGCTGCGAGCAGCAGGGCTGCAGCGGCAACTGCGGAGCCGGCGAGCGCGCGGCCTCCGGTACGGCTGACCTTCTTCAAGAGTCCTCCATGTAATCGGGCGGCGTGCCTGCGGTGGCCGGCAACCCGGGGGAGCGCTGGTGACACCCAAGTTAGGGTAATTTATTTACTTGAATGTTTCCGACGTGTGTAATTTTTACACGACGCCCGTCCGGTTTGTCCAGAGGTCGATTTCAGCGATCGAAACCGCATGGCGAAGCCAGCGATCGTCGGCATGATCTGCGCGGCCCGGCCGCGGCCGCGGCCCGGCGGCGCCCGTCGCGGCCCCGCGTGGCCCGCGGAACGCCTCGGCGCGGGCGCCGGGTCAGTCAACCAGGGTCTTCGTCAGGCCGAGCTGCGGCTGTCCCCACTCGGGCAGCGTCTCCACCCGGCCATCGGGATGCCATCCCTGCTTCAGGTAGAACGCGTGCGATGGCGCGTTCTCCGCGAACACCCACAGTCGCGCCGTGTGGGCCCCGGCGGATCGCAGTTCCCTCTCGGCCTCAGTCAGCAGGAGCCGGCCGACGCCGCCGCCCTGGAGATGCGGGGAGACGTAGAGCGAGCTGACGTATCCGGCCCCGTCCGGCTGGACCTGGAAGCCGACAAAACCGAGGACCGGGTGCGGTGGCTCATCCGCCGTGGCGGCGAGAATCGTCTGCTGCGGCCGCCGCACCGCGTCGGACCACACCGACCGCGCCTTCTGCGCGGTCATGCCCTCGACCAGAGCGGCCGGCATCACCCCGGCGTAGCTGATCCGCCAGCAGTCCAGAAAGACGGCGGTGAGCTGATCGACGTCGTCGGGGCCAGCAGCCCGGAGCAGAGGCATGCCGCCGATGCTATGTCAAAAAATTTCCTGACATAGCCGTGACCAGCGGCGGGACGGGCGGACGAGGCTGAGATGGCTTCCGGGCGCGGGTTCATGATCTTATCGGGGGAGAGGCCGTAGGGTAAAATTTTTCCCGATATGTCGGTACGGGGTATATTTTTTTACACGACGGCGCGCCTGTTGTCCCGCCCTAGCCGGGCGCGCGCTGGCGGGAGGCGCTAGCGTAGCTACGTTCGAGAGAAGAGGACCTGGCCTGATGACCGAGGATGTCCTGGTACGGCTGAGGCAGTCACTGCCCGGCTTGCGGCCGAGCGAGCAGCGGATCGCCAGGGCCGCGCTCGCCAATCCGGCGGTCATCTCGCGCCTGAGCATCACCGAGCTCGCCGCGCGGAACGCGATTTCGACGGCGACGGTGGCCAGGTTCTGCCGCAACATCGGGTTCGACGGCTACAAGCGGTTCTGCCTGGCGCTCGCCACCGCGGCCGCCAACGAGACCGGCCGCAGGGTCGAGTTCGGCGTCGCCGACGGCGACATCGACCCGGCCGACTCGACCGCGGAGGTCGTGCGCAAGCTGGCCTTCCAGGAGGCCCGCGCGGTCGAGGAAACCGCCGCCACGCTCGACCTGAACCAGGTCGAGCGTGTCGTCGACGCGATCGTCGCCGCCCCGGTGGTCGACCTCTACGGGTCGGCCGGAAGCGGCCTGGCCGCGCTGGACCTGCAGCAGAAGCTGCGGCGCATCGGCTACCAGGTCAATGCCTGGACGGACGCCCACCTGGCCATCACCAGCGCCGCCGTGCTGCCCGCCGACGCCGTGGCCATCGCCTTCTCCCACTCGGGGGAGACCGACGAGGCGATCTGCGCGATCGAGACCGCATCCCGCAGCGGCGCCCTGACCGTGGCGGTGACGAACTTCCCCGAATCGCCGCTGGCCCAGATCGCGGACGCGGTGCTCACCACCGCGTCGCGGGAAACCCGGTTCCGCTACGGTGCGATGTCCAGCCGCATGGCCCAGCTGGTGATCGTCGACGTGATCTTCATCGGCGTCGCCCAGCGTGACCCGGAGAAGGTGTCGCAGTCACTCGCGGCCACCCTGGCCGCCGTGGCCAACCGCCGCAGCCCCCGCCGGAAGGCGGATAGCTGACCGGCCGACGTCAGCTGATCTTGCTCGCCGCCGCCTCGTCGATCAGGAACAGCGTGCGCTGGGTGCCCTGCGCGCCGGCCGCCGGGCACTTGTCATCGTCATCTCCGGCCAGCGCCCGTTCGATCGCCTCGGCCTTCTCCGCGCCCGAGGCCAGAATCCACACCTCGCGGGCGGCCCGGATGGCCGGGAAGGTGAGCGAGATCCGGGTCGGCGGCGGCTTCGGCGAGTTGCGCACCGCCACGACCGTGCCCTGCGCGTAGGCGGCGGGCGACTCGGGGAAGATCGACGCGACGTGACCCTCCGGCCCGATGCCCAGCATCAGCACGTCGAAGGGCGGCACCGCGACCCCGCTCGGCGCGTTCGGCGACGAGCTGGCGGAAATGGCCAGCTCGGTCGCGTAGCGGGCGGCGGAGGCGTCGACGTCGTCGCCGTCGCGCCCGTCCGGGCCCTCCATCGCGTGCACCAGGGTCGGATCGACCTGGATGTGGTCGAACAGGGCCTCGCGGGCGCCGGTTTCGTTCCGGTCCGGGTCGCCCTCGGGGGCGTACCGCTCGTCGCCCCACCAGAAGTCCACCGCCCGCCAGTCCACCGTGTCCCTGGCCGGCGAGGCCGCGACCGCCGCCAGCACCTTGGTGCCGATTCCGCCGCCGGTCAGGACCAGGTGCGCGCGGCCGTCGGCGGCGAGGGCGTCAGCCGTGGACGTTATCAGCCGGGCGGCCACCGCCGCGGCGAGCAGATCGCCGTTGGCGTGGATGAAGACCTCACGCGTGCTCATTGCCTCTACCTCCCGTTGGTCCGGATCCCGGTTGACGACATCTTCCCGGGATTGGGTGTACCTACCGTCAAATAGCCCCGCCAAGTACACCCAATCCTGGCTGCCCCGCCGGAGCGCCGGGAATATGCCGAAATATCGTGCGCACCGCAAGCGCCGCAGCGCCCGCTCCTGCTACTCGCCCTCGGCCAGGTCCTCAAGATCCTCGACGTCGTCGACGGTCTCGTCCATGGCAACATCGTCCGCGGCAACAGCGTCAGCGTCCGCAGCGACCTCGTCGGCGGCGACCGCCGCCGCCTCCTCCGTGACCGCGTCGACGTAGCCGAGGGTCTCGGCGTAGACCTCGTCCGGGTCAAGCCGCCGCAGTTCCTCCGCCAGCAGCTCGGCGGTGTCCCGCCGGTGCAGCGCGACCATCCGGTCGATCCGCCCCGGCCAGGACAGCGTGGCGGTGCGCCCGTCCGAGCGCTCGATCTTGATGTCGCCCACCCGGGTGCTGAAGGTGGCAGCGGTCAGGCCGGGGCCGGACGAGATTGTCCGCGCGACCGGGATGCCGAGCCGCAGCGAGAGCCAGGCCGCGATCAGGTCGGCGGTCGGGTTGCCCTCCTCGGCCGCGATCTCGCCCGCGATGATCGCCGGGTGGGCCTGGTCGAGCGTGGCCGCCAGCAGCGAACGCCACGGGGTGGCCCGGGTCCAGCCGAAGTCGGTGTCGCCCGGCTGATACCCGGACGCCAGCGTGACCAGCATGTCGTGCGGCGCGTCGTCGGCGGCCGAGTCGGTGACCCGGCGCTGCGCCAGCGCGCCCAGCGGGTGCTTGGCCGGGATCTCCGGGGCGTTCTCGGGCCACCAGGTCACCACGGGTACGTCCGGTACCAGCAGCGGCGCGATCACCGAGTCGGCGTGCTGCCCGAGCGGCCCGTACATGCGCAGCACGATGGTCTCGCCGGGCGACGACTCGCCGACCCGGATCTCCGCGTCGAGCCGGGAGTCGGCCTTGGCCTTGCGCGCGATGATGGCCAGGATGCGGCACGGGTGCTCGCGGGCGGCCTGGTTGGCAGCCCGGATCGCGTCGTACTGCGCCGCCTCGTCGGTCACTACGATGAGCGTGAGCACCATGCCCAAGGTCATGCCGCCGAGCCGGTGCCGCGCCTCGGTCAGCGCCTGGTCGATGGCGCCGGTAGTGGTGTCGGTCAGGTCGATCGTCATCGGAGTCTGCTCCCTTAAGGCCTAGAGCCTGCGCCAGGCGCGGCCGTCGCGCGCCATCATCGCGTCGGCGGACGCGGGCCCTTCCGAGCCCGACGCGTACTGCTCCGGCTTGGTGTTCTCGGCCCAGAACTGCTCGATAGGGTCGAGGATCCGCCAGGACAGCTCGACCTCCTCCTGCCGCGGGAAGAGCGGCGGGTCGCCGATCAGCACATCCAGGATCAGCCGCTCGTAGGCCTCGGGCGAGGCCTCGGTGAACGACTCGCCGTAGGCGAAGTCCATGTTCACGTCGCGGACCTCCATGGCCGAGCCCGGCACCTTGGAGCCGAACCTGACCGTGACCCCCTCGTCCGGCTGGACGCGGATGACCAAGGCGTTCTTGCCGAGCTCCTTGGTGTCGGTGGCGGCGAAGGGCAGGTGCGGCGCGCGCTGGAATAGTACCGCGATCTCCGTCATCCGCCGCGTCAGCCGCTTGCCGGTGCGCAGGTAGAACGGGACGCCCGCCCACCGCCGGGTGTCGACCGACAGCCGGACGGCGGCGTAGGTCTCGGTTCGCGTGTCGACCGGGATGCCGTCTTCCTCCAGGTAGCCGAGCACCTGGCGGCCGCCCTGCCAGCCGCCGGAGTACTGGCCGCGGGCGGTGCCGAGGGCCAGGTTGGCGGGCAGCCGGATCGCGGACAGCACCTTCTCCTTCTCCTGCCGCAGCGAGTCCGCGTCGAAGGAGACCGGCTCCTCCATCGCGGTCAGCGCCAGCAGCTGCAGGAGATGGTTCTGGATGACGTCACGGGCCGCGCCGATGCCGTCGTAGTAGCCCGCCCGGCCGCCGATCCCGATGTCCTCCGACATCGTGATCTGCACGTGGTCGACGAAGCCGCGGTTCCAGACCGGCTCGTAGAGCGTGTTGGCGAAGCGCAGCGCGAGGATGTTCTGGACCGTCTCCTTGCCCAGGTAGTGGTCGATCCTGAACACCGACTCGGCCGGGAAGACCTCGTCCACGATCGCGTTCAGCTCTTGCGCCGTTTCCAGATCGCGGCCGAACGGCTTCTCGATCACCACCCGCCGCCACGGCGCGTGCCCGCCCGCCGGGGCCGGACCCGGGTCGGACAGCCCCGACCGCTTGAGCTGCTGCACCACGGTGGGGAAGAACTTCGGCGGGATCGACAGGTAGAACGCGTAGTTCCCGCCGGTGCCGCGCTCCACGTCGAGCTGACGCACGCACGCGGCCAGCTGGTCGAACGCCTCGTCGTCGGTGAACTCGCCGTTGACGAAGCGCACGCCCTCCGCTAGCTGCTGCCAGACCGTCTCGCGGAACGGCGTGCGCGCGTGCTCCTTGACCGACTCGTAGGTGATCTGCGCGAAGTCCTCGTGCTCCCAGTCCCGCCGGGCGAACCCGACGAGCGAGAAGCCCGGCGGGAGCAGACCGCGGTTGGCCAGGTCGTACAGGGCCGGCATGAGCTTCTTGCGGGCCAGGTCGCCGGTGACGCCGAACATCACCACGACGCACGGGCCGGCCACCCGAGGAATGCGGCGGTCACGGGGATCGCGCAGCGGGTTGACCGGGTCGAGCGCGTCCTCTTCGGCTGCGAGCACCCCCGGGTTGGCCGGCGCCGGCCCCCGAGTGCCGCTGTTCGTCGGCACGTCCATCTTCGGAACCTCCAAGTTCCTCTGCCTACGGCAGCCAAAAACAGCAGCAGCTAAAGCAAGCTAAAAGCACACTGCTAGGAGTTCAGGTTCAGCTCATTCTGGATGGTCTGGAGCATCTCGTTCCAGGACACCTCGAACTTGGACACGCCCTCGTCCTCGAGGACCTGGACCACGTCGTCGTAGCCGATGCCGAGCCCCTCG
Organism: Trebonia sp.; assembly: GCA_036509215.1. Taxonomy (GTDB): domain Bacteria; phylum Actinomycetota; class Actinomycetes; order Streptosporangiales; family Streptosporangiaceae; genus Trebonia. The sequence continues at coordinate 4,388 of DATCGA010000065.1, read as the reverse complement.
AGGTCGGCGAAGACCTTCCGCGACGCGTCGTAGGTGCCGTGCACCGTGTCGCCCGCGAACACGCCGTGGTCGACGGTGGCGTGCAGGGTCGGCTCCGGCATCGTGTTCACCGTGTCCGCCACCACCAGGTCGACGACGTACATGGTGTCGGGGAAGGACGGGTCCTTGGTGGAGGTGGACGCCCACAGCGGCCGCTGCACCTTGGCGCCCTTGGCCGCCAGCGCCCGCCACCGGTCGGTGTCGAGCTTCTGCTCGTAGAGCTCGTAGGCGAGCCGCGCGTTGGCGATGGCCGCCTTGCCCTTCAGCGCGAGCGCGGCCGGCGTCCCGATCGCCTCGAGCCGCTTGTCGACCTCGGTGTCGACCCGGGAGACGAAGAACGACGCCACCGACGCGATCGTGGAGATGTCGTGTCCGTTGGCCGCCGCCGCCTCGAGCCCGGCGAAGTAGGCGTCGATGACCTCGCCGTACCGCGCGAGGGAGAAGATGAGCGTCACGTTGACCGAGATCCCCTCGGCCAGCGTCGCGGTGATCGCGGGGACGCCCTCGGCCGTGGCCGGGATCTTGATGAACATGTTCGGCCGGTCGACCAGCCACCACAGCTGCTTGGCCTCGGCGATCGTCGGGTCGGTCTTGCGCGCAAGCCGCGGGTCGACCTCGATCGACACCCGCCCGTCGACGCCGTTGGAGGCGTCGTAGACCGGTCGGAGCACGTCGGCCGCCCAGCGGATGTCGAACGTCGTGATCATCCGCGACGCCTCTTCGACCGAGACCTTGCGGATCGCGAGGTCCTTGATCTGCGCCTCGTAGGCGTCGCCCTTCGCCAGCGCGTTGGCGAAGATGGTCGGGTTCGACGTCACCCCGCGGACCTCGAAGTCCTTGATCAGGCTGGCCAGGTTGCCGGTGGTGAGCCGGTTCCGGCTGATGTCGTCGAGCCAGATGGATACCCCGGCTGCCGTGATTTCCTTGAGCACGTCGCTCATGTCACTGCTTCCTTCTTGTCTGTATGGCGTCGATACGTCTGTACGGGTGCGCTGGCTACGCTCGGGCCTTGGCGATGGACGACTTCGCGGCGGCGGCGACCGCCTCGGCCGTGATGCCGAACTTCTCGTAGATCACGGCGGCAGCGGCCGAGGCGCCGTAGTGATCGACGCCGATCGACTCGCCGGCGTCCCCGACGAAGATCTTCCACGGCGGCGTGATGCCCGCCTCGACCGACACCCGCGCCCGCATCGCGGCCGGCAGCACTTCCTCTTGGTAGGAAGCGTCCTGCTCGGTAAACCATTCCGCGCACGGCATCGACACGACCCGGGCCGAGATCCCATCGGCGGCCAGCAGCTCGCGGGCCGCGACGGCGATCTGCACCTCGGACCCCGACCCGATCAAGATCACGTCGGTGCCGTCGGCCATCACGTAAGCGCCCCGCGCGACAAGAGCGGCCGGGGCGAAGATCACCCGGTCGAACGTCGGCACGTTCTGCCTGCTGAGGCACAGCGCGGACGGCCGGTCGGTCCGCTCCAGGATCGCCTGCCAGGCGGCCGCGGTCTCGTTAGCGTCGGCCGGGCGGACCACGTCGAGATGCGGGATGTTCCGCAGCGACCACAGGTGCTCGATCGGCTGGTGCGTCGGGCCGTCCTCGCCGAGGCCGACCGAGTCGTGCGTCCAGACGTAGGTGACCGGGATCTCCATCAGCGCCGCCAGTCGCACGGCGCCGCGCATGTAGTCGCTGAACTGCAGGAACGTTCCGCCGTAGACGCGGGTGCCGCCGTGCACGGCGATGCCGTTCAGGATCGAGCCCATGCCGTGCTCGCGGATGCCGAAGTGCAGCGTCCGGCCGTACGGGCCGCCCTGCCACATCGGGGTCTGCCGGTTGGCCGGGAGGAAGGACGGCTCGCCCTTCATCGTGGTCAGGTTGGACTCGGCCAGGTCGGCCGAGCCGCCCCACAGTTCCGGCAGGGCCGGACCGATCGCCGACAGCACGTCGCCCGAGGCCTTGCGGGTGGCGATGCCCTTCGGGTCGGCCGGGAAGACCGGCAGCGCGTCCGTCCACCCCGCCGGGAGCGTGCGCGTGGCCATCCGGGCGAAGAGCGCGGACCGTTCGGAAGACTGATTTTCCCAGCTCTTGAACTGCTCGTCCCACGCCGCGTGCAGGGCCTTGCCGCGCTCGGCGACCTCACGGGCCCGGGACAGCGCCTCCTCCTCGACCGGGAAGTTGACCGCCGGGTCGAACCCGAGGATCTCCTTGGTCGCGGCGACCTCGGGCGCGCCGAGGGCTGACCCGTGCGCGGCGCCGGTGTCCTTCTTGGTCGGCGCGGGCCAGCCGATGATCGTGTGCAGCACGATGAACGACGGCTTGTCGGTGACGGCCTTGGCCGCCTCGAACGCGTCGGAGAGCGCCTGGACGTTCTCGTGGTAGCCGCCGTCGGCGGTGTGCCAGTCGACGTGCTGGACGTGCCAGCCGTAGGCCTCGTAGCGGGCGCCGACGTCCTCGGACTTGGCGATGCGGGTGTTGTCCTCGATCGAGATGTAGTTGTCGTCGTACATCACGATGAGGTTGCCGAGCTCCTGCACGGCCGCGATCGAGGAGGACTCGTGGGTGATGCCCTCCTCGATGTCGCCGTCGGAGCAGAACGCGTACACGAAGTGGTCGAACGGCGAGGTGCCGGGGGCGGCGTCGGGGTCGAACAGGCCGCGCTCCCGGCGGGCACCCATGGCCATGCCGACCGCGTTGCCGATGCCCTGGCCGAGCGGCCCGGTGGTGACCTCGACGCCCGGAGTCAGGCCGTACTCGGGGTGGCCGGGGGTGATCGAGCCCCAGGTCCGCAGCGCCTTCAGGTCGTCCAGGCTCAGCGCGTAACCAGACAGATAAAGCTGGATATACAGCGTCAGCGACGAATGCCCGCAAGACAGGACAAACCGGTCACGGCCGGGCCACTGTGGGTCGGCCGGGTCGTGCCGCAGGATTCGCTGGTACAGCAGGTAGGCCGCGGGCGCGAGGGACATCGCGGTTCCCGGGTGGCCATTCCCGACCTTCTGCACTGCATCCATCGCAAGCACGCGGACTAGGTCGACCGCCCGCTCGTCGGTTGATGTCCATTCGAGGGCGTTATCGCTCACCGTTGGTCACGGTTCCCTTCTGCTGACTTCTTCTGACGTCCGCCGATTCCGGCGGAAAGTTCGCGGCGGAACGCGGGCAGGCCGAAGTCCCCCTGTGGCCACCGTGCCACCCATAGAGCCTATCCCGCTACGCTTGCGGCTAACGTGCCGGGGGAGACCGTTTCCACAAGGTTCACCGTATCGTTGGTCTAGACCAAAGCGGACAATGGGTCTAGACCAATCGTGGACCATTGAACGCACACCGTGAGGCAGCGGGCGTGCGCAGTATGCTTCCGCATATGTCCGAGCCACCGGAGGCGTCTGCGCCGTCCGAGGCGTCCGAGCCCGAAGAGGCATCTGAGTCCTCTGAAACGGCCGAACCACCGGGGCCGGCCGAGCCGTTCGATCCGGCGGCGGTGCTCGCGGACCGCGACCCGGGGCGTACCCCGGTCGGCTTCATCATCGCCATGGCAATCGCCGCCGCCTGCGCGTTCGTCGCCGTCGGGATCGACGCGGTGCAGTCCTTCGCGTTCGGCGACGGCCCGGCCCCGTTCGCGATCGCGCTGCCGCTGGCGCTGCTCCCGGTGCCGCTGCTGATCGCGCTGGTGCTGTGGATGGACCGGCTCGAGCCCGAGCCGAGGCAGAACCTCGCGTTCGCGTTCGCCTGGGGCGCGGGCATCGCTGCGCTGGCGGCGCTCGTCGTCAACACCGCCGACCTCGAGTACGTGACGATGCCCGCGCTCGGCGCCAGCACCGGCGAGTACGTGGCGGCGACGTTCGGCGCCCCGGTGGTCGAGGAGACGCTGAAGGGCCTGGTGCTGTTCGGGCTGCTGTGGCGGCGGCGGGACGAGATCGACGGGCCGACCGACGGGGTGATCTACGCGTGCATGGTCGGCCTCGGCTTCGCGATGGTGGAGAACGTCGGCTACTACATCAACGCGATCGTGACCCCCGAACGCGGCGGCATCGCCCTGCTCGGCTACACCTTCGTGCTCAGGGGAGTCGTGTCGCCGCTGCTGCACCCGATCTTCACCTCGATGACCGGCCTCGGCGTCGCCTACGCGGCGTCCCGGCCGCGCGGCTCCGCCAGCGCCAAGGTGGCGGTGTTCCTCGGCTGGCTGGCCGCGGTGGTGCTGCACGGCACCTGGAACGGGCTGTCCCTGTTCGGCACGGCCGGGCTGATCGGCGGCTACCTGATCATGTCGGTCGTGCTGGCCGGCCTCATCGTCGTCCTCTACCGGGACCGCCGCCGCCTGGTCGGCCTGATCCTGCGCTACCTGCCCGGCTACGCCTAC
>DATCGA010000064.1:0-5244 GCA_036509215.1 Trebonia sp. | reverse complement strand
AACCAGCACGGTCACCCCGCTCGTCACCACCGTCGTCAAGACCCTGGCCCCCGTAACCAGCACGGTCACCCCGCTCGTCACCACCGTGGTCAAGACGCTGGCTCCGGTCACCCAGACGGTGGCCCCGCTCGTCACCACCGTCACCACCGTCACCACCGTCACCACCGTCACCAAGACCCTGGTCCCGGTCGCCGGCGCCGTCACGCCGGTCGTCACCATCGTCGTTAATACCCTGGCCCCCGTCACCCGCACGGTCACCCCGGTCAGCACCGCCTCCGCCCCGGCCCCCGCGACCGGCAAGAGCTCGGCCAGCCGGTCGAGCGCTGGCCTGGGCGGGACCTCCCAGCCGCGTCGGGCAGCAGCCGCGCTGGCGGGCCGCACCTCGGCAGTCACGGCGACGGCAGCCCGGGGCACGGGCACCCCCCCGGTCTCAGCGAGCACGGCAGGCATGCCAACGGCGCCGACTCCGGTCCTCCCGCGGCCTGCGGCGGCGCCCGGCGGCGGAGGCGGCGCCGGGGGCTCGGCCGGCCTGAGCGGCGGCGGCAACGGCGGCAGCGGCGCCGGGGGCGCCGTCTCCGCGTCACTACTGGCCCTGCTCACCCTGATCCTGCTGCGCCTGGCGCGGCGCCCCGCCGCCGCGCTGGTGTGGCGCTGCGCGCTGCCCGAGGTATCGCCCGCTTAGTTCTGCTTTCCTTCCCGCTGGTCTCGAGCGCCTCGCGCCGGGCCAGAGCGTTCAGCGCTTATCTCCCTGGAAGGAAAGTGACGGCACCATGCGCGTGCGGACTTGGTCCGCGTGCGTCCTGCTCGCCTGGGGCATCATCCTGATCATCATGACGGCGGTCGGCTCCACGGGGCCCTTCCGCCCGGCCCAGGCGAACATTCGCATCGCGAGCAGTACGAGCAACACCAGCAGCAAAACCACCATCGCCACCCAGGTCACCCTGACCAGCAGCGTGACCACGTCTCCGACTGCCCGGCCGCGCACCGCCACAGCGGCCGCGACGATCGCGCCTCCCGCCGCATCGAGCGCGGTGCGGACAGACGCGGGCGCACGGGCGGACTCAGAACCTCGCTCAGCCGCGGGCAGCTACGTCGTGCAGCCCGGCGACACGCTGTCGGGCATCGCGACCGCGCTCGGCATCCGGGGCGGCTGGCCGGCGCTGTACGCGGCCAACCGGCCAGTCGTCGGCCCGGACCCGGGCCTCATCAGCGTCGGGACCGTCCTGGCGTTGCCCGGACCGGCCGCGCCCGCCCGCTACACGGTCGCGGCCGGCCGCACCCTCTCGGGCATCGCGGACGCCCTCGCCACCCCCGGCGGCTGGCCCGCGCTCTACGCGGCCAACCGGCGGGTGATCGGCGCCGATCCCAACGCAATCCAGGTGGGAATGGTGCTCGCGATCCCCCGCCGGACGCCAGTCCGGCCGTTGTCACCCGCCCCCCATCGGGCACCGTCGGGGTCGCCTGCTCCGCGTCCGGCGCCTACACCGACAAGGGCACCGGCATCGGCATCGGCATCGGCACACCCGCCGACGCCGACTGTCGCCAACGGGCATCCCAGGCCCGGCCAGGCGAATCCCCCGAATGTGGCCGGGCTGCCGCGATGGCTGGAGATCGTGCTGGTGGCGGCCGGACTGCTCATCGGCGCCGCGTTCCTGACCGAGCCGACCCGGGCGATCGCCCGGCGGCGGCGGGCCGCCCGCCCGGCCGCGGCGAGCGCTCGCATCGTCCTGGCCGACTATGACCGGCTCGTCGTCACCCACTGCGGGACGGACGGCACCGTCTGCGTACTGCGCCCGCCCGGCGCCGATCCGCAGGCGATCCTGCTCGCCGCCCGCCTGGTACTGGCGCAGGACCGCTACGAGGAGCTGGCCGGGCATCTCGGGGTGCCCGCCCACTGGCCGAGGGAGTGAGAGGTTGGCGAGCCACCGGGCCGGATAGGCTATCGCAGCGATGGCGAATCGAAGCATTCTTGACTGGATGCGCCGCCCGGTGATGGTGGCGCCGATGGCTGGCGGGCCGTCAACTCCCGAGCTGGTGATCGCGGCCGCCGACGCCGGGGCGGTGGGCTTCCTGGCCGCTGGCTACAAGGCGCCGGCGGCCATGGCGGCCGAGATCGCCGCCGTCCGGGCCGCCAGCCCCGACCGGTTCGGGGTGAACCTATTCGTCCCCGGCGTCCCGTCGGCGGATGTCGCGACCATCGCCGGGTACGTCGGCTCGCTGGCGTCGCACGCCGAGGCGGTCGGCGCGGCCCTGGGCGAGCCGACCTGGGATGACGATCTCCTGGACGAGAAGATCGCGATCTTGCTGGCGGACCCGCCTGCGCTGGTCAGCTTCACCTTCGGCTGTCCCCAGGCCGCGGTGATCGCCGCCCTGTCGGACGCCGGCTGTCTGGTTGTGGTGACGGTGACCGACCCGGCCGAGGCCGCGATCGCGGCCGCCGCGGGCGCCGACCTGCTCTGCGTCCAGGGCTCGGAGGCGGGGGCTCATCGGGGCACGTTCGCCAATGACAGCGCGACCGGGGAAGGGCACCGCCTGATTCCCCTGATGGGCCACGTCGCCGCCGTCACCGACCTCCCGCTGATCGCGGCAGGCGGCATCATGGAGCCGGGTCAGGTCCAGGCTGCGCTGGCGGCCGGGGCGGTCGCGGTGCAGTGCGGGACGGCGTTCCTGCGCTGCCGGGAAAGCGGCGCGAACCCCCTGTACAAGGACGCGCTGGTCGATCCGCGCTATGCGGCGACGGCCATGACGAGGGCGTTCAGCGGCCGGTGGGCGCGGGGCCTGGTCAACGGGTTCATGCTCGAAAACGGCCACGCGCCGGCCGGCTATCCGGAGATCAACAACGCCACCCGCGCGCTGCGGGCCGCCGCCGCCGGCCGGGGCGACACGGAGCGGATGAGCCTGTGGGCCGGCCAGGGCTACCGGTCGGCCCTTGACTGGCCGGCGGTCGAGATCATCGCGTGGCTGTGCGGCGAGGAGGGCGGCATCGACGCGGCAGGGCTCGGCGGGCCCCAGCCGTGATCGGCACCGATAGCTCTGCCAGCCATCTGAGCGGTGTCGACCACCTCGCGAATGCGTACAGCGTCATGCGCCACGGGCAGAGCAAGGCGAACGTGGCCGGCATCATCGTGAGCGGCATCGAGAACGACCGGCGCGGTGATTACGGACTATCGGAGCTCGGCCGCACGCAGGCGCTCGAGGCCGCGCAGGCCTGCGGTCTGCCGAGGGACACCGTGATCTGCTCGTCCGACTTCTCGCGCGCGAGGCAGACGGCCGAGATCGTCCGCGCGTACCTCGGCGCGCCGCAGGCCGACCTGGCGGAGGCGCTGCGCGAGCGGTGCTTCGGGGAGTGGGACGGGTCGGCGACCGACAACTACGGCCGCGTCTGGGCAGCCGACGAGACTGGCTCCGCCCAGGTCGGCGGCGTCGAGCCGACCTGGGCGGTGCTTGACCGGACGACCGCGCTCATCGTCGACCTGGAACGGCGGTACTCCGATCGCCACATCCTGCTGGTCTCCCACGGAGACACGCTGCAGATCCTGCAAGCGGGTTTCCTGCGAATGAGCCCGGCCAGGCATCGGCGGCTGCCGGGGCTCAAGACCGCAGAGATCCGCCAGCTCCGCCTCAGCGAAAAGGCCGCCGGTATCGCTTAGCGGGCGGCCCACTCGGCCAGCCCGTCGCGATCGCCACCGCCACGTCCGGCACCGCCTACGTCAGCAGCCAGGTCACCATCCCATCGCGCCCAAGACGAGCATCCCGGCCCCGGGTGGAACTTCACCGAAAAGCGGCTGGCGGAAGGACCGCACGTGCCCTGCGAGTTCCTCGCCCTTGGGAGTTCGCTGGTCATGATGCAGATGCCGTAGCCAGCCCTGGTGCGCTGCCTCACGGATCAGGGCCTTCCGGGTTTCGTCGAGGACCCTCCCGAACCCGTCGGCCAGCGACGACAAGCGAGATCCGCCGCCGCCCTCGCCCAGCCCGTCCAGCAGCCGCTTCTCGTAGTCGAGAAGGGCACCGTGCTTGCGCCGGGCGGCGGTGCCCGCCGCCAGGGTCAGCAGCCAGTCACCGCCGTCCGCAGGTTCCTCGACGATCAGGAGCTCCCGCTGGATGAGGTCGACCAGCGTGACCGCGATGTCCCCCATGATGACCCGGCCGAGGACGACGACGCCCGTCTGCCCGGCCCGAAGCCCCTCAAGAGCCGCTGGAACAGCGTCCATTCGCCGGGTCCCTCCGATGGAGTTGAGGAATGCATCGGATGACGTTTTACGCCGCTCACACCGCCATGGCAAGAGCGCGTTCCCGCGGCCGAGGCACGTCAGTCGAACCCGAGGGCCTCGCGGACGACCGGGTCCTCGCCGGTGCCGAGGCCGCGCCAGTCCTCTCCGGGCTCGAGGATCTTCTCCGCCCCGCGGATCGACCCGTAGTCGAGCCCGGCCGCGACCGCCGGAGGCTCCTTGCCCTCGGCGAGGCCCTTGGCGGCCGAGATCAGGATGTGCCTCATCCGGCTGATGGACCGGTCGGTCGAGCCGAGCTGCTCTTGGGTTCGGTCGTAGATCGGGCCCATCGACTCGGTCACCATGAGGTCCTGGCTGACAAAGTCGGATACTCCGCTGAAGATGCCGCTGCGCTCGGTCTCGCGGTCGATCAGGTAGTCGTTCTCGGCGGTGTAGCGGCGCGGGATGATGCCGTCGGTGTAGGCCGATATCGGCGTCGAGAACGGGGCGACGGAGAAGAGATTCGCGCCGCCGAGCCCTCGGGGGTTCGGCCTGACTTTCGGCCCGACGAAATAGCGCCAGCAGTTCTCGTCGTCGATCGGCACGAACAGTCCCTGGCCGACACTGAACGGGATACTGGCGACCATCGTCGAATAAGGCAGCGCGTAGGCGGTGACCCGCACGTGGGTGTTGCCGTTGGGCGTAGTGCGGACGCCTGCGTACCGGTACCCGTACCAGGTCTCCTCCAGTGCCAGGCGCGGGGCGCGGTCGTGCCGCCAGAACTTCCACGACATCGCGTTGGACGGGTAGCCGGGCTTGTCGGAGCCGTCGTCGGGGATGTCATCGATCCCGTCGAACTGATGCAGGTGGGAGATGTGGGCCGTGTCGAGGTTGCCCTCCATCGCCTGCACCCAGTTGCAGGTGGTCACCTGCTTCGTCGCCATGAACTCGGCTGCGTCATGCCCCTCGGTGCCGAAGTCCCTGAACGGCGTCATCGTCTCCTGCGGACCCAGGTAGGCCCAGACGATCCCGCCGG
>DATCGA010000063.1:0-4321 GCA_036509215.1 Trebonia sp. | reverse complement strand
GGGGTGGGCGGCTACGGATAGTGATGGCGGCTGTGTGCGTGTGGCACGTTCCGTTACCGGAGATATAGGCGGACGGATGCTTCGTTAGGGGGAACGATGCCCGAGGAAGAGACACGCGCGCCTGTCAGCGGACCGCAGTCGGGGCCGCCCGGATGGCCGACGGCAACATCCACCCAGCATGCGCCCTGGTGGCGGCGGCGGAGGGTCGTCGTCGTGGTCGGCGGGGCGGTGGTCCTGGTCGCGGCGGCCGGCACCGGGGCCGCGCTCGCCAGCGGGAGGTCGGCCCCGCCGCCGGTGATCCCGGCCGCGCGCGCCTACGCCAGCCCCACCGGCGTGCTGGCGGCCATGGACCGCAAGGGCGCGGTCTGCTCGGGGGTCGGCCAGGCGGGCCAGTTCGCCGACTGCTCCGGCGTCAGCGACGGCGACACGGTGATCGGCATGTTCAGCGACCACGCGGAGGCGGTCGCCTACGCCGACGGGATGATCACCCTGGGGCTGCAGCTGCACACTCCGACGGCCGAGGTGGTCGGCCCGAACTGGGTGGTCAACACGTCACCCGCGTTCGCGCAGGAGGTCGTCGCGGCCATCGGCGGCCAGGTCCTCACTAAGGCCAACGCGCAGGGAACCCCTCAGGCGGAGCAATGGTCCGTTCGATATGGCGGATTTTGATCTGTTTTTAGAGTGCCGCTCAGGGCGTGGCGGGCTCGCCGCCGCGCCACACCCGGCGCGGCTGGAGGCCGTAGTTCCAGGCGAAGGCGCCCTCGTGGTCGGCGTCCCAGAGCACGATGTCGGCCAGCCGGCCGCGGACCAGCGCGCCCCGGTCGGGGGCGCGCAGCGCGTAGGCGCCGCCGAGGGTGGCGGCGCGCAGCGCCTCCGTCACCGACATCCCCAGATAGGACACGGCCAGCGCGATCACCAGCGGCATCGAGGTGATGCCGACCCCGCCCGGCGTGTGGTCGGAGCCGAGCGCGACCGCGACGCCCTTGTCGAGCAGCGCCCGCACCGGCGGCCTGGCCCCCTGCTGGAGGGCCGAGCCGGGCGAGATGACGGCGGCGACGCCGCCCCGCGCCAGCGCCGCCACGTCCTCGTCGGTCGCCGCGTGCAGCAGGTCGGCCGAGGCGCAGCCGAGCTCGGCCGCCACCCGGACCGCCCCGTTCTTGGCGGTGTTGCCGCAGGCGTGCAGCCGGGGCAGCAGCCCGGCCCGGCGGCCCGCGTTGAGGATCCAGCGGGCCTCTTCCTCCGTGAACCGGCCGTCTTCGCAGTTGACGTCCACGCTGTCGGCGCCGACGGCGGCGGCGTCGGCGCACCAGGCGCAGACCGCGTCGATGTAGTCGCTGCGGCGGCCGAAGAACTCGGGCGGCACCGCCTGGGCGGCGTAGAAGGTCACGTGCACCCGGGGCATGCCGGGCTCGTTCTCGAGCGAGCGGAGCATCCGCACGTCGGCCAGCTCGCCGTCGCGGGTCAGGTGGTAGCCGGTCTTGGCCTCGATCGTGGTGGTGCCCGACTGGAGCCAGGCGGCGAGGCGTTCGCGGACGTTATTGCAGAGCGTCCAGGGGTCGGTGCCCCTGGTCACGGTGATGGTGGAGCTGATGCCGCCGCCGGCCGCGGTGATCTCGGTGTCGGACAGGCCGGTCGAGCGCATCGCCAGCTCGGCGTGCCGGTTGCCCGCGTAGACCGGGTGCGTGTGCGCGTCGATCAGGCCCGGGGTCACCAGGCCGCCGCCCAGGTTCTCGACCAGGTCCACGTCGACGATGTCGTCGACCACGCCGGGGAAGCTGCGCGGAAGCTCGGCCGACGGGCCGACCCAGGCGATCCGGTCGTCGGAGATCAGGATGGCGGCGTTGCCGATGAACTCGGACCCGGTCCAGAGCCGGCCGATGCTAGTGAGCAGCCGGGCGGTCATCGGGGCATCACGCCCTGCCCGCGACCGCGGGGGTCGGTCCCTGCCATCATGTTCGGCCACCTGACATGCAATGTTGACGTCGGCGCTGACCGTGCTTACCGGGCAATGCAGGAAAGGCGCGATAACCCGGTTGGCACCGGGTTGCGCGGTCCGCCCCACATATCGGTTCCGTCACGGTATTGCACCGAGGGGGTCGGTTACAAGACCCTCCGCCAAGAACTCAGGGATCTCGAAGCTACTGGCGGGTACACTACGCGGGCCGCCCCGATCGGGACGGCCCGCGCATTTTGTTTTCGTTTTTCGATTCGCCTTTTAGACGACGGCGTACCGCTCGAGCTCGAACGCCAGCTCCGGGGGCACCCGGGCCTCGAGCAGGGTCCCGTCGGGGCCGTGCTCCTCGCGGGCGATCTCGCCCGCGGCGTGCGCCCTGGCCACCAGGTCGCCCCGGCTGTAGGGGACGCTCACCCGGACCAGCTGGTCCCGCTCGGGCAGCCGCTCCTCGATCGCCTTCTGCAGCTCCGCTATGCCCTCGCCGGTCCTGGCCGACACCAGCACCGACTCGCGCTCGCGAAGCTGCAGCGCCTTCAGCGCCACCGGGTCCGCGTGGTCGATCTTGTTGATCACGACGAGCTCGGGGACGTTGCCCGCGCCGATCTCATTGAGGACCGCCCGGACGGCCGAGAGCTGCGCTGCCGGGTCGGCGTCGGAGCCGTCGACCACGTGCAGGATCAGCTCGGCGTCGCCCGCCTCCTCGAGGGTGGACCTGAACGCGTCCACCAGCTGGTGCGGCAGGTGCCGGACGAAGCCGACGGTGTCGGTCAGCGTGAACGGCCGCCCGCCGGGCGTCTTGGCCCGGCGGACGCTCGGGTCGAGGGTCGCGAACAGCGCGTCCTCGACCAGCACGCCCGCGCCGGTGAGCGCGTTGAGCAGGCTCGACTTGCCCGCGTTGGTGTAGCCGGCGATGACAACGCTCGGCACCCCGTTGCGACGGCGCAGGCCGCGCTGGGTTTCCCGGCCGGTCTTGAAGCCGTTGATCTCGCCCCGGAGCTTGGAGATCTTGGTCCTGATCCGCCGCCGGTCGGTCTCGATCTTGGTCTCGCCGGGACCTCGGGTCCCGATGCCGCCGCCGCCCGCCACCCGGCCGCCGGCCTGCCGGGACAGCGACTCGCCCCAGCCGCGCAGTCGCGGCAGCATGTACTGCAGTTGCGCCAGCTCGACCTGGGCCTTGCCCTCGCGGCTCTTGGCGTGCTGGGCGAAGATGTCGAGGATCAGCGCGGTCCGGTCGATCACCTTGACCTTGACCACGCTCTCGAGCTTGCGCAGCTGGCTCGGGCTGAGCTCGCCGTCGCAGATCACCGTGTCGGCACCGGTCGCGGCCACGATCCCGGCCAGCTCGCGGGCCTTGCCCGAGCCGACGTAGGTCGCGGTGTCGACCCGGCTGCGCCGCTGGATCAGCCCGTCCAGGACCACGGAGCCCGCGGTCTCGGCCAGCCTGCTCAGCTCGGTGAGCGAGTTCTCGGCGTTCGCCTGCGTGCCCTCGGTCCATACCCCGATGAGCACCACCCGCTCGAGTCGCAGCGCGCGGTACTCGACCTCGGTGACATCGGTGAGCTCGGTCGAGAGGCCGGCCACGCGACGGAGCGCGTGCCGGTCTTCCAGGTCGAGCTCGCCGGTCGCGGTGTCCAGCTCGCGTTCTCGGTCGCGGGCGTCGTAGGCAGTCGTCATTGTCCTCCAAGCATTTCGTCATCTTGATCGTGCCACCATCGCTGACGGCAGTCACCTGAATAAACAACCGATCGGCCCCGGTTGTGCCCGGGGCCGGACCGGCTAGCCCAGGTCGAGCGCGACAACGCTGTCGGCCGCCTTCACGTCCTTGAAGAAGTTGCGGCGGACGTAGATCTTCCCGGCAGAAGTCTCGATCTTGGTCCAGAGGCCGGAGGTCGGGCCGAGCTGGGTCGCCCGCGGCAGCTCGGTCACCACCGCGCGGGCCGTCCGCTGGGTCCACTTGCCCGCGTCGAGCACGAGAATGCGCTGGTCGGTCACCGCGACGATCCGGTACCGATTGATGATCAGGGCGACGACCGCGCCGATCAGCGGCGCCGTCATCGGGGACGCCGTCTGCGCGCCGAATACCTCCTGGATTGTCTCGCCCGGTTGGACGAACTGCGCGGCCGACGCGCGCATTGCATCACGGAGTGCCATGCTGCCCTCTTTGCCTGGTGAAAATCGCGCACCTTTGGCGCGGTTCACAGTTATACCAACAAAGCAGGACATCGCGGCATATTCAATTAATCGGGCCGTAGGCGGTCGCCGCCGGTTACTCGTCCCGCTCGTCGAACAGGACGTTGACGGCCTCGCGGCCCGCCACCAGCGCGGCTTTCAACAGGGCGCTTTCCGTGGTCAGGCGGCTGACGGCCG
>DATCGA010000062.1:0-27645 GCA_036509215.1 Trebonia sp. | reverse complement strand
TGTCGAACTGGGTGTCAGACGGGCTGGTGGCGGCATTCGCACGCTCGGGAAGGAAGGAGAAAGGACCGACAGCCTCGAGGGCAGCCACAGCCGCAACCAGCGCGCCCCCCCTCTTCATGACATCGCGGCGAGTTATGTGCCTTTGAGTACCCATCGACGTTTCTCCCTAGCCTGTATGGACTCGACGTTCCGGCGAGGTCATATCCGATCAATGGAAGTGATCGCCCAGCCGCGCCTGGTCCGTGCCATCCCCAGATGCGCGTGGTACGGGCCGTACCTGGCCCGGTGGAGGGTCATCACGACCTCGGACGGAAACCCTCCGATGGAAAAGTTGGTCACCGGCCCGCCCATGCCGTCCAGCATGTGGGCGAGCTGAAGAAACGAGCCCAGCGTCATCCTCCGGCCGTCCGGCCCGATCGCTCCAGGGGCGAGGTAGCCGAACGCCTTCTGGTAGTTCCGGGTGAGGATGGCCCGGTAGTAGCCGGTCACCACCGCCACTACTGATGGCGTGGCGGCCGGTGGCGCCTGAGCCGAGCTGGCGCCGATCGCGGCGGGTGTGACCGCGACCGACGCCGGCCGGGTGTGTGACGGCGGCGTGGCGGCGCTGCCGGTGCACGCGGCAAGCGCCGCGATCAGGCAACTGGACAGCGAGCGCCACGCCGGTCGTTTCATGTCATCCGCTCAGGATCTCGATGCCGTTGACCTGCGCGTTGTCCTTGACGGTGGTGAACTGGATGGTGAACGTCCCGTTGATCGGTGCGACCTCGGTGAACTGCTCCACCACCGCCTTGTACTCCCCGCCGGCGGTGGCGAAGATGTCGAAGTTGGTCAGCACCTGCGTGCCGTCGATGGAGACGTTGAAGGTCCGCGAGCCCGCCGTCGTCCAGTACTCCTCGGCGAAATGCAGCCGGATCGTGTAGCTGGTCCCGGCGGTGAACCCGGGGATCGCGTAGGTGAAGTTGCCGTACCGGTTGTGCTGGTAGACCGACTGCGGAGCCGGGTTGGTCACGCCGGTCGTGCTGATCGCGTTAGCCGTGGCCGAAGTCGCACCGCCGGTGAAGTCCTCATCGGCCACCCAGGTCCCGCTCGCAGGACCACCGGCGCTGATCGCCAGGCTGGACGGCGGAGGCGGCGACGACGACGTCGGCGTCGCGGTCACCTCGCTGGACTTCGCCGACGTGCCTGCGCTGTTGGTCGCGCTGATCTTGTAGTAGTAGGTGGTGCCGTTGGTCAGCCCGGTGTCGGTGAAGCTGGTCGACGTGGATGTGCCAACCGGCGTGGTGCCTTCGCCGCCTGACGTGGTGCCGCGGTAGATGCTGTAGCTGGTGGCACCCGTGCTGGCGGTCCAGGACAGTATCGTCGAGGCGTTGCCGGCGATCGCGGCCAGGCCGGTGGGCGTCGGCGGTGGTGTCGGGGTCGAGGACGACGAGATCTCGATGCCGTTGACCTGGGCGTTGTCCTTGACGCTGACGAACTGGATGGTGATGACGCCGTTGCTCGGGGCGACCTCGCTGAACTGCTCCACCACCGCCTTGTACTCTCCGCCGGCGGCGGCGAAGATGTCGAAGTTGGTCAGCACCTGCGTCCCGTCGATCAGGACGTTGAAGGTCCGCGAGCCCGCCGTCGTCCAGTACTCCTCGGCGAAATGCAATCGGATCGTGTAGGTAGCCCCGGGGACAGACCCGGGGATCGCGTAGGTGAAGTTGCCGTACCGGTTGTGCTGGTAGACCGACTGCGGAGCCGGATTGGTCACGCCGGTCGTGCTGATCGCGTTAGCCGTGGCCGAAGTCGCACCGCCGGTGAAGTCCTCATCGGCCGCCCAGGTCCCGGTTGCAGGACCGCCGGCGCTGATCTGGACGCTGGTCGGCAGCGACGCCGACGGCGTCGCGGACACCTCGCTGGACTGCGCCGACGTGCCGCCACCGTTGGTCGCGCTGACCTTGTAGTAGTACTTGGTGCCGTTGGTCAGCCCGGTGTCGGTATAGCTGGTCGAGGCGGTCGTGGCGACCGGCGTGGTGCCCTCGCCGCCCGAGGTGGTGCCGCGGTAGATGTTGTAGCTGGTGGCACCCGAGCTCGCGGTCCAGGACAGCGCCACCGAGGCATTGCCTGCGGTCGCGGCCAGTCCGGTTGGCGTCGGCGGCGGTGGCGGCGGGCTGCTGCCGAGCAGGCCGAAGATGGCCAGGCCGGCCGGCAGTCCCACGAACACCTCGCCGTTCGCGACGGTCGGCGTCGCGTACTTGACCTCTCCGGGCAGGCCGTCGCGGCTGGAGTTCATGCCGCTGTTCCAGTATTCGACGGCCAGGTTCGTAGGGTTAAGCGCGTGCAGTTCCCCGCCGTAGTCCTGGTCCCAGACGATGCCGGTACCGGCCGTGGTCCCGTTGCTCGAGACGACCGGGTCGCCGCCGTTTCCTGACGAGGAGGAGGTCGCGGCGGTGGACAGCTTCCCGCCGCTAAAGGTGAACGCCCTGGTCGGGCCGTTCGACTGGGTGAAGTACACGTCCTGCTGCCCGGTGGGGCTCGTCCAGAGCGTCGGCGTGCTGAACAGCGACCCGACGGTCCCCGGCGGCAGTTCCTGCTGCACCTTGTCTATCGTCGTGCTGTTTGAATCGGTGCCGCCGCAGACGAGGTTGGGGTCGGGGGTGTACTTGCCCATGCTCGTCGTGCTGACAACGTAGGGACGCCCCTCCTTGCCCGCCGAGATGATCACGTTGGCCGACGGGATCACGAGAGGCCCGCCCGCGCCGAGATCCACGTCGCCTTCGGAGAGGCAGAGCTGGTTATAGGGCGTGAAGTAGTCCTGCACCTGCAGCGAGCCGTTCAGCTTCACCATGCTGTCGCCGTAGTCAGGACCGCCGGTGTTGGCGTCGAAGGTGCCGTTGCCGCTGATGTAGTACACGTCGCCGCTGGGGTCGCCGGCGATGCCTCCGCCGCTGCCGCTCCAGATGCCGCCATCGCTCCCGTTGGGGACATCGTCGTAGGCGTTGGCGAGCGTGAACGCGGTGGTGCTGTAGCTGTAGGCCAGGATCCAGCCTTGGTAGGCCCCGATGTCGCAGAACGAGGAGAAGCCGACATAGACCTTCCCGTTCTCCAGCAGCAGGTTGACCCGCTGGCGGTTCGTCTTGGTGTTGAGGCTGGCGGTGCCGCCTGAACTGCCGACGCCGGTACCCGGCACCGATCCGCTAAGGACGATGGGCGGCCACTTGTCCGCCCCGGTCGTCGCGTTGAGGGCGTGCAGGCGATAGACCTCGTTCCCGCCCTCGGTGTCATAGGAGACGACGAATACCGTGTCCGTGGCAGGGTCGATGACCGGTGTGCCGGTGATGCCGATCTCCGGCGTCAGGTCGCCACAGCCGCTCACGTTGTTGGACACCGCGGTCGCGCCGCTCGGCAGCAGGCTGACCTTCCACAGCGGCGCGATGGCGCTGGTGGCATCCGCGTCGAACGCGTACACGCTGTCGTTCTCGGTGGCGACGAAGACGACGTTGTGCGCGGCGCCGTTGACCGTCAGGTTCGGCAGGTAGAGCGGCTCCCCGTAGACCTGCCCGTCGACCGAGTACTGCACCCGCTTGCCGAACTGCGTCGCGTTGACGTTCGACTCGTTCAGTATGGTCTCGTTGCTGAAATCGCCGTCGCGTTCGACGTCGTTCTTGAACGTGGTGACCGCGGTATTGGCCGGCGCCGCCGCGGCGAGCCGGCCGGCGGCGACCGGCGCCGCGTGGGCCAGCGCCGGTGTCATGTTGAGTGCGAACAGCGTTCCTCCTACCAGGAGCACCGCTGTCCACAGGGCCGGCAGCACGGATCTGAGTCCGCGCCGGGGCTTGCCATGGGGGGATAGCTTTAGCATGTTTGTCCTTTGGCGCGGCCACCGGTGCCACAGGCGAGGTGGCGAGGTTGCAGGTCTGCTGTTACCAGCCGACGGCGACGACCATGCTCTGCCGGTTGGTCACCGAGATATCCGAGGATTGCCCGGCGTAGTCGTCGTAGGGGAGGCCGCACTCCTTGCCGACGCTCCCGCTATGAACAGGAATGCGGAGCGCAAAGCGCCGCGAGAGTGAATCGTCTTGATTTTGTAGGCTTGGGCACCCTCACGACGCCGCCGACAAATTGCCCGGCGCCGTGAGGGTGCTTGCTAGGGGATACCGCGAGCGAGGTATCAGGTGCCGTAGACCTGGAACTCCCAGATTGAGTAGCCGTATCCGGTCGCCCGCGCTGTGCCGTACATGCGGACGTATCGGCCGCTGCCGCTCACCGGGATGGTCTGCGTGCCTCCCGTGCCCGTCGTCGTGGAGTAGATGGTCGTCCAGGTCGTGCCGTCGTTGGACGTCTGGAGCTGGAACGCCGTCGCATAGGCGGCCTCCCAGTCGACGGTCACCTGGCTGATGGTGTGCGTGGCTCCGAGGTCGACCTCCAGCCATTGAGGATCACTGAACGCGCTCGACCACCGGGTCGTGAGGCTCCCGTCGACGGCGTTCGAAGCCGGGTACCCGGCGCCCTGCAGCGACGATGCGGTGGCCGGCTTGCCCTGCGACAGCAGGGTGGCGGTCCCGCCCGATCCGGCCGGCGTGGCGTGCACTTCGGACGAATGCGCCGACGTGCCCGCCGCGTTGCTCGCGGTGATTGTGTAGTAATACGTGGTGCCGTTGGTCAGCCCCGTGTCGGTGAAGCTGTTCGACGTGGACGTGCCGACCGGCGTGGCGCCTTCCGCGCCTGCGGCCGTGCCGCGGTAGATGCTGTAGCTGGTGGCGCCCGCGCTGGCGGTCCAGGCCAGTGCCACCGAGGCGTTGCCTGCGGTCGCGGCCAGGCCGGCCGGGGTCGGCGGCGCGGTGCCGGTGCCGGTGCCGCTGGTACTCGCGCTGTATTCGCTGGAACGAGCGCTCTCAGTCGTTCCGGTCAGTGCGGTGATCTCGTAGTAGTAGGTGGTTCCGCTGGTCACCGCCGAGTCCGTGTAGGACGACGACGTCACGGTGGCCAGCGGGGTGGCGCCTTCGCCGCCCGGGGTGGTGCTGCGGTAGACCCGGTAGCTGGTCGCGTTTTCCTCGTAGGTCCATTGCAGGTTAATCTGACCGGATGCCGGCGTGATCACGACGCCGAAGGGGACGGGCGGCGCGACGACAGCGGCGGTCGGCACGGTGTTCGTCTCGGCCGTTTTCGCCGATGCGCCGGCGGTGTTGCTCGCGGCCACCGTGTAGTAGTACCCGGTGCCGTTGGTCAGTCCGGTGTCGCTGAAGCTGTCCGTCGTGGTGGTGCCGACCGGCGTGGCGCCTTCTGCGCCTGGTGCGGTGCCGCGGTAGACGCTGTAGCTGGTGGCACCCGCGCTGGGGTTCCAGGTCAGGTCGATTTCACTATTGGCTGGGTTTGCCGAGAGTCCGGTGGGCGCAGGCGGGGCGGTGGTGGCGGAGCCCGGGCTCACGGAGACCTCGTTCGTGTCCGGTGACACGCCCACGCTGTTGTTGGCGGCGACGTTGTAGAAGTAAGTCTTCCCGTTGGTTAGCCCGGTGTCGGTGAAGGTCGTGGTCGTGCCGCTCACGGTGCCGACCGGCGTGACGGCCTCGCCGTCCGTGGCGGTGCCGCGGAAGATGCTGTACGAGGTTGGGCTGCCGCTCGTGCTGGCCGTCCAGTGCAGCGTCGCGCCGGTGCTGCCCGGGCTGACGGTCAGGTTGGTCGGCCCGCTCGGGACCGAGGCCGTCGCGGGGGTCACGATGAGCTGGTCGACCCGGGAGACGCCGTGGTCGGTGACCGCGAACAAGGTGACCGAGTTGCGGCCCGCGTGCAGCTGAGCCTGCAGGGACGAGTCCTGGTACACGTCGAAGCTGCCGGTGATCGGGAAGCGCTCGGTGGTCGTGATGACGGTGCCGTTGACCGCGACCCCCATCTGCCGGTTGTTGACGCTAGGGAAGAGGCCGCCCTGGAAGGCGTACCGCCATTCGATCGTGTACAGGCCGCTGGCCGGGACGACGACGTTGTTGAACGTCATGCTGCCGAGGGTGGCGTAGGCCATGTCCACAACCTGCTGGCCGGGGGAATCGGAGCCTGACGAGCCGAGGTTCTGGGGGAACCAGCCGGTGAGCGTCTGGAACCAGTCCTCCCCGCCGAACATGGCGTTTTCGCCGTAGTAAATCTCGCTGCTGCCGGACGCCACGCCCGCCACGCTGCCGCCGGTCGGGGCCGGCGGCGTCGTCTTCGACGCGTCCTCCGCGCTGCGAGCGGATTGGCCGCAGGCGTTCACCGCGGTGAACTCGTAGAAGTAGTCGGTGTTGGCGCTGAGGCCCTTGTCCGTGTAGAGCACACTGGTCGTGTTCGCGACCGGGGTGGCGGCTTCCCCGCCCGACGCGGTGCCCCGGTAGATGTTGTAGCTCGTGGCACCCGCGCTCCCCACCAAGACGATGGTGATCGACCCATCGGGGTTGGCGGACAGCTCGTCGTTCGCAGGCGACACCGGAACCGTGCACGCCGCGTGCGCTCGCATCGGGTTCGCCGCTGACAGCGCGAACCCGAAGGACACCAGGGCGAGGACTGTGATTGCACCCGCCATACGGCGGAGCGTTTTGTTCATGTGAACTCCGATCAGTTTGCCATGGCGCCCGGGCTGCCGAGTGCGCCGACCGTGTACTGCGGGTTGGTGACCGAGATGCCAGAGCACTGCCTCGGATTGTTAGCTGTGGGCCACCGGGCCGGCGGTGCCGCTGGCACCGCCGGCGAGGTGGCGAGGTCTGCTGTTACCAGCCGACGGCGACGACCATGTACTGCGGGTTGGTCACCGAGATGTCCGAGGACTGCCCGGCGTAGTCGTCGTAGGGGAAGCCGTACTGCTTGGCGTTGATGGCGTTCTGGTGCCAGAACTCGGCGTAGTAGTTCGCCGGGGCGGCCTGGTAGAAGTTCGCCGGGTTGGTCTGCTCAGCCGCCGGCAGCTGCGCTACGTGCCGGTTGAGGCCGGCGCACAGCGCCGGATTGGCGGCCAGCGTGCCGCCGCAGCCGAAGATCTGCGCGGTGCTGTCGGAGGCGTCCCCGACCGAGGCCGCGTAGCTGGTGTAGTAGCTCGCGTACGCGCCGCCGGTCTGGAACGCCGGGTCGTTGCCCGGTGACGGGATGCCGTACGGTGCCTGGTCGGTCGCCAGCTCCTTGAACTGGGTCGGCACGAAGTTCTCGAACCGGGTAAAGGTGGCCGAGCGGCTCTCCTGGAAGGTGGCGTAGTTCTCGCCGACCTCCTGGTTGGAGCCGTCGTGGCCGTGCAGCAGCAGGGCGAGCTTCAGGCCGAATCGGTCCACCCGCGTGGTGTCCACGTTGATCGACGAGGCGCCGACGGTGAACTCGATGAAGTCGAAGTACGGGCCGTTCGGCGTGCCGAGGTAGAAGTACATTCGCCCGGCCGAGTTCGCGGGCATGTCGATGTACGGCTGCTGGGCGATGGACTCGGTCTGCCCGTTGAAGCTCCAGTAGACCTGGCTGTCGGGGTACTGGCCATTCGTCTGGTTCACGATGCTGAGCTCAAGCACGTGGGTGGCCGCCGGGATGGCGCTGGTGTTGCCCCAGAACGACGCCGGCGGCTCGCCGCCACCCGCGGCGGTGTTGACGATCCAGCTGAACGCGGCCGAGCCGGTCGCTCCGGTGCTGTCCGTCGCGGTGACCGTGACGGTCGACGTGGTCGCGGTGGTGGGAGTACCGGTGATCAGCCCGGTTGAGGAGTTGATCGACAGCCCGGCGGGCAGGCCGGACGCGCTGTAGGTCAGTGTCTGCCCGGAGGGCGAGTCGCTGGCCTGCATCTGCAGGCTGACCGCGGTGCCCACGGTTGAGCTCTGGCTGCCGGGGTTGGCCACCGTCACCGTGTTGCCGCCCGCAGGGTTCACCGTCCAACTGAACGCCGCCGAGCCAGACGCCCCGGTGGTGTCCTTGGCCGTCACTGTGACCGTCGACGTCCCCGCCGTCGTCGGGGTCCCGGAGATCAGCCCGGTTGAGGAGTTGACGGACAGCCCGGCCGGCAGCCCGGTCGCGGCGTAGGTCAGCGTCTGCCCCGATGCCGAGTCACTGGCCTGGATCTGCAGGCTCGCCGCGGTCCCCACCTTTGAGGTCTGGGCGCCCGGATTGGTGACAGTCACCGTGTTGCCGGTACTGGTGGCCGCATAGACCTGGAATTCGTAGATGGAGTAGCCGTACTGGGTGGCCCGGACGGTGCCGTACATGCGGATGTAGCGGCCGCTGCCCGATACGTTGAGGGTCTGGGTGCCGCCGGTGCCGGTGGTGGTGGAGTAGATGGTGGTCCAGGTGGAGTTGTCGTTGGAGGTCTGGATCTGGAACGCCTTGGCGTAGGCGGTCTCCCAGTGGATGGCGACCTGGCAGATGGGCTGGGTGGAGCCGAGGTCGACCTCGAGCCACTGGGGGTCGGAGAAGGCGCTGGACCAGCGGGTGGTCAGGCTGCCGTCGGTGGCGTTGGAGGCCGGCCAGCTGAGGCCCTGTATCGACGACGCCGTCGTCGGCTGGTGCAACGCCAGGTTCGTCGTGCCACACGAGGCCGCGGCGGCGCTCCCGGCGCTGAGCGTGGCCGCCGACAGGAGCGCGGCCGCCACGCTCAGCGTCGCGATGACGATGCCCGCCACACGCCAGCGGGGGCGGGGGCGGGGGCGGGGCAGCATGCGGGTTAGGAGGCTCATGGGTGTCCTCTCGCGAGAGCGGGGACTCAGGCTGGCACCGTGGTCCGGTGGTAGTGCCGCCACAGCCGCCGACTCTTCCGCGAGTGACGTCACTATCAAGACAGTTTTAATTTGTCTTATTTTAAGTTCGAACTTAACTGGATCGAAACTTCCCGTCAAGACCGAATCTACGGCGAGTTTTCAGCCTTCTTTGCGGAGAGCGCAGGACTCACGGCCAACGCCAGAGTCATTCGGCCGACAGCAGCCCCTTCTGTCTCATCTTTAACAAAGACATAAAATAACTATGATTTGATGAGGCTGCATCAGGCCGAAGGCCGCCTACCGCGGGCTCTGCAGCGGTAGGCGGGACGCGCCGTTAAGGAAGTCCTCCATCGGGAGCGTAGCCGCGCCGAACGTGACCGCTTCTGGCCCGAGTTGACCGAGTTCGATCGACGCGGCGGCGAACAGATGCCGCAGCGAGTTCCGCCGCGCCGATTCGCGAATGGCAGGCAGCAACCGGCCGCCGAGAAGTAGGCCGGCCCAGCCGCCGAGGATCACCCGCTCCGGGTTGAACAGGTTGATCAGGCTACCGATGCCGACGCCCAGGTATTCCGCGGTCTTCGCTAGGACCGCGTCCGCGGCGGGCGACGAATCGGCGGCGGCGATGAGCGCGGCCAGCATCGACTCCTCGCTCTCCGCGGACGGCGCCGCCTGGCTGCCGTACCGTTCCAGGATGGCCTCGGCGCCGACGTACGCCTCCAGGCAGCCGGCCGATCCGCACCGGCAGCGCCTGCCCTCCAACACGACGGTGGTGTGGCCCCACTCGACGGCGCTCGAGGTCGTCCCCTGGCATGTGCTGCAGCAGGAGATCAGGGACGCGCCTACTCCAGATCCGATAAGCACTACGGCAGTGTTCCGCGCCCCGCGCCCCGGGCCGCCCCACAGTTCGGCCTGGCCCATTGTCTTGGCGCAGTTCTCAAACCTCAGCGGCAGCGCTGTATGCTCTC
The DNA here is from genome assembly GCA_036509215.1 of Trebonia sp. GTDB lineage: Bacteria > Actinomycetota > Actinomycetes > Streptosporangiales > Streptosporangiaceae > Trebonia. The sequence continues at coordinate 18,014 of DATCGA010000062.1, read as the reverse complement.
GCAGCAGCCGCTCCAGCGGCACCGCGTCCCATCGGTAAGTCTGGGCGTGCACGAGGACCTCGGGACCCTGCTCGACGATCCCCGGAACCCCGATTCCGACGCCGAGGACCGCCGCTTGGTCGATTCCCCCGTCGTCGAGCACCGCGATCACGCCGGATGCGATGTCCCTGACGACCTCATCCACCTCGTGCTCGGCGGGGTTGAGTGGGTACTCTGCTTTCGCGCGCTCGGTCATCGCCAAGTCGAACAGATCGATCCGTATCCGGGTCTCGCCGATGTCGACGCCGATCACGTATCCGTAGTTGGGGTTGATGTCGAGCAGCACGCGCCGCCGCCCCCCGTCGGAGTCCTCCCAGCCGACCTCGGTGACAATACCCTCGTCAAGCAGTTCGCGGACGACGCTGGTGACCGAAGCCACGCTCAGCCCAGTCGCGGCACTGAGATCCTGGCGGCTACTTGGACGGCTGAAATACAGCGACCAGAGAGCGGCCGCCCTGTTCTCGCGCCGAAGGTCCAGCACTGTGCCGCGCCGTCGGTGCTGCATCGCCCCTCAAATTCAAAGCCTGCACACTAGGTGCTCTATAAATCAAGCATAAACGGCTCGGCCCGGGCACAGGGACAGACACGCCCGCACCTAGCGGGCAAGCTTTCCGGATCAGCCGATGGCGTCACCGTCCGCACCGCGAGCCATATCGCCTTCGGGGTCAAGTAGACCTGGCCTGCCAGCGGGCTCGCCTTCCGGCAGGCCGTACTGGCCAACGAGCTCTGCGCCGATGCAGGCCAGTGCGGCCTGCACGCTTGGAGGTTCGATGACTTCGATCATGGCGCCCCACCCGGCCAGGTTTCTGGCGATGTCGAGGGGGGTGGGTGCCGCGATGCGGACACGGGCACGTCCGTCGCTCAGCTGGCTGTCGGCGTGGCAGTGCCGCCCGAAGTGGTCACGCAAGATTGCGACGAATCGCTCCTCGATGAGGACGGTCGCCCAGGTCCGTGAGCGCCGGTCTTCGACCTCGCCGACGACCTGCTTCCATGCGGAGGCGAGGGTGAAGTCGTCCGGACGTGCGGCGGGCTGGTCGGCTGGCTCTGCTTCAAGGATCCGGTCTACCCGGAAGGTTCGCTGTCCTTGTTCCGTGCCGGCGATCAGGTACCAGGTCTCGTCCTTGTCGACCAGGCCCCAAGGGTCGATCAGCCGCTCGCTTCGCACTCCGGCATTGTCGGCGTAGCTCAGGCGGACCTTCCGCTGGCGAATCACGGCGGCCTGCAACTGGTCCACCATCTCCGGGCGGCTGCGGTCACGCGCGCCCCATCGGGTGGAGTCGATCATGGTGGCGCTCGCGGCCGCCTCTGCGTCGGCTCGGAAGGCCTGTGGCAAAGCCCGCACGAGCTTGCGCAACGCGGCTTTCGCCTCGGCCGATACGGCCGCGGCGGGGCCGACGAGCAGGAACAGCGCCTGTGCCTCGGTCGCCGACAGCCCGCTCAGGTCGGTGCGGGCGCCGCCGGCCAGCGACCACCCGCCGCCGCGTCCGGCCTGCGGGTACACGGGGATTCCGGATGCGGACAATGCCTCCAGGTCGCGGCGTGCGGTGGCGACTGACACCTCCAGCTCGCTGGCCAGTTCGGCTGCGGTCACCCGCCCACGGCTTTGCATGATCAGGAGGGCGGCGATGAGGCGGTCGGCGCGCATGTCTCGATTCTCTGCAACAAAGTGCTCGGTTGATGAGCACTTTACCGTGGAGGATTGACATCATCACCGACCCGCCAGCGGAAGGAACCATCGATGTTGCGAGGACTGACCACCGTGAACTACCTGGCCGAGGACGTCGCGGCCGCCGTGGATTGGTACACCGAGCTTCTCGGCGTCGAGCCGTACTTCTCGCGCCCGGTCGAAGGCCGGCTGGCCTATGCCGAGTTCCGCATCGGCGACTACCAGCACGAACTCGGCATCCTTGACCGCCGGTTCGCAGCACCCAGCCTGTCGGACAAGCCCGGCGGTGCGATCGTCTACTGGCATGTAAACGACGTTCAAGCCAGCTTCGGGCGGCTGCTGGCCCTGGGTGCGACGGCGCACGAAAATCCGATCGAGCGCGGGCCCGGCTTCGTCACCGCGTCGGTCATCGACCCGTTCGGCAACCTCCTCGGCGTGATGTTCAACCAGCACTATGTGGATGTCCTGGCCTCACGGCCGGGAGCCTGACATGAACCGCGACGCCAGCATCGCCGTGGCAGGCAGCGCTGAGGCGGCGCGATGTCGGTGGCCGCCCAAGAGTGCTCATCGTGAGCTTGCTTCCTAAAACTCCTTTTTGCGGGATACTCCCGTCAGCGGTCAGTTGGCGTGCTGAGGCGTGGCCACTTGTCGCTGGCGTCCCACGACATGAAGCCGATAGCGAGTTCTGGAGGCACGGGTGGGCGTTGAGCCGTTTCCGGACAATCGGAAGCAGGAGGGCTCTGTACTGCATCTGCCCTGCACACCCCGGCGCAGCGCGTCTGGCTGGACAGGCTGATCGCGTATTACCTCGAAACCGGCCGCGGGACGAAACTGGACCGAGTCGCCGACGCCATCACCGCAATGGAGGCACTGTCCGCTTTCCTGGACGACGTCACCGGCGGAGGCGAATCCGTCCGGTCAAGGCTTGAGGCCGAGGGAGTCTCCTCACTCTAGTTTTGAAGGTTACTCGGTTTTAAGGCCATTATCCGGAAACGTCGACTCCCCCCTTCGCCGAATCCCTCCACGCCAGACGCGCCCGGCGTCGCCGACGCCTGCGGCACCAAGCCCAAGACGATCCCCGCATTACGCCCGCCGAGCGCGACTCGTCCGTGCCCGGCGACTCTGAAACAGAAGCTTGTTTCATCGCTTCTCCATAAGAACCCCTTAACCAGAAATTAAAAAACGCCAATGTCGTATGGGTGTCTTGACGCGCTCCAGGGCATCTGCTCCAATCCTATCAAATAGGAAAGTTTCCTATTTGTTTCAGAAACTGTCTGGAATCTCGAGCGAAGAGGTTAGGTATGAGAGCTCTTCATCTGCGCGGCGGGCCGCGCCTGGTCGCCGCCGGATCCTCGGTACTGCTGGCGGCGTCCGGCTTGATGCTGACCGCGATCGTCTCCGCGGCGCCCGCCGGCGCCTCGGTGGGGCAGGTCGCGCCGTACGTCGACATGTCCAACTCGCAGGAGGGCGTGCTGAACACCGTCATCTCCTCGCACGGACTGCGCTCCTTCACCGCGGCCTTCACCATCGGCGAAGGCTGCAGCGACATCTGGGGTGACACCCTGCCGGTCGGCAGCGACCCGACCATCGCCGGGGAGATCTCCTCGGCGAAGGCGGCCGGCGCGTCGGTGATCGTGTCCTCCGGCGGTTCGGCAGGCGAGCCGATCTCGTTCACCTGCACCAACCAGAGCACGATCGACGCCGCCTACCAGGCCATCATCAACGATTACGGCACCGACGACCTCGACTTCGACATCGAGGGCGCCGCCATCGCCGACACCGCCGGCATCGACCAGACCTTCCAGGCCATGAAGGACCTGAAGGCCTCGAACCCCGGCCTGGTCTGGTCGGTCACCGTCCCGGTCCTGCCCAGCGGGCTGGACAATTACGGCACGGCCCTGCTGCAGGACGCCCAGAACATGGGCGTGACCATCCCGATCGTCAACGTCATGGCGATGGACTACTACGAGGGCGACATCGAGATGGGCAATGCCGCCATCAGCGCCGCCGAGAACACCTTGAGCCAGATGAGGGCGGTCAACGGCTCGTACTCGTACGCCAACGTCGGGATCACCCCAATGATCGGCGTCAACGACGATGGCTCCACCTTCACGCTCGCGGACGCCTCGTCGGTGGCCAGCTGGGCCAGCAGCAACGGCACCGGCCGACTCGCCTTCTGGTCGGTCGATCGCGACCAGGCCTGCCCCGGCGGCAACGGCGGCGCAGCGTCGCCCACCTGCAGCGGCGTCTCCGAGAGCACCGGCCAGTTCACCGGTGCGTTCACGGGCGCCGGAGGCGGAAATCCCCCGCCCCCCACCGAGGGACCCTACGGCGGTACGGCGGCCGCCATTCCCGGCACGGTGCAGGCGGCCAACTATGACACGGGCGGACAGGGGGTGGCCTACAACGTCACCTCTACCAACGGCACCGCCAACAGTTACCGCTCCGACGGCGTGGACCTGGAAGCCTGCACCGACACCGGCTGCGGGGACGATATCGGCTGGACCGCGGCCGGGCAGTGGTTCAAGTACACCGTCAACGTGGCCACAGCCGGGACCTACACGGTCAGCTTGCGGCTGGCCTCGCCCAGCGGCGTCACCGACGGCCTGCACATCGCTAGCTCGTCTGGCGCCAACTTGTCTGGGAACATCAACGTCCCGGCGACCGGCGGCTGGCAGACCTGGACTACCGTCACGGCGAGCGTCACTCTGCCCGCGGGCCAGCAGACCCTGACCATCGATCAGGACAACGGCGGCTGGAACATCCACCAGCTCACCCTCGCGAGTTCCATAACACCACCGGCCAACACGGTCACCGTCAGCAGCCCCGGGAACCAGAACGGGACGGCGGGCACCGCGGCCAGCCTGCAGGTCAGTGGCACCGACTCGGCCTCGGGTCAGACACTCACCTTCTCCGCAACCGGACTGCCCTCGGGCCTGTCGATCAGTTCCTCCGGCCTGATCTCCGGCACGCCCACCACGGCCGCGACGTCGAACGTCACGGTGACCGCTACTGACACGACCGGCGCGAAAGGCTCGGCCAGCTTTACCTGGACGATCAGTTCCACTGCCCCACCTCCGAGTTCGCTAGTCAACGGCGGGTTCGAAACCGGCAGCCTGAGTCCGTGGGGGTGCCAGACGGGTGACACGGTGGTGACCGCCCCCGTGCACTCGGGCACCCACGCGGCAATGATCTCGGCAACCAACAGCCAGACCGGCGAGTGCGACCAGACCATCACCCTGTCCGCGAATACCACCTACACGCTCACCGGCTGGACGCAAGGCAACTACGCCTACATCGGCGTCAACGGCGGGGCGACGGCTAGTACCTGGACGTCGTCCAGCGGATGGGCACAGCAGACGGTGTCGTTCACCACCGGATCGTCGGGAACGGTAACCGTCTTCGTCCACGGCTGGTACGGCCAAGGCAACGTCTACTCCGACGACGTCAGCGTCAGCTAGCAACCAACCGGGGCGGGCATCCGGCAGCGAGCCGGGCGCCCGCCCCGGTCTACGTTCAGCGTGAAGTAACCCGACTCGATTGGCGGCGGCGGCTCCCGTGTCGATGTACAAGTTCAACGATAGCGGCAGTTCGCCCGACCGAGGCCGGCGTCATGTGGCTGCAATTCAATCCCGACACGCAGAAGCTGCTAAGCAACGGGGTTCTCTATTATTCGACGCTGTCCTACTTCGATCTATCGATTACCGAGGGATCGGACGGGGATACCATGTACACTTATTCGCTGTCCGGGAAACCATCTATCCGAGCTCGGCAGTGATCACCATGGACATAAACCACAATCTCCTCACAAACGGTTACATTCACCAGGGTACCTACCCGTCGAACGTATAACGGTGATCGCGTATGGGTCCGCTTAGCGGAACTGGTGCGCGGCTCGCGGCCGTGTGCGTGGTGCTATCGGCCGCAGCGGTGTCCTGCGCCACCCCGGCACCGGGGGCCTCGCCTCCCGGTGTCGGCGGGCAGGGCTCCGTCTCGCCGCAGCAGCCAAGTCCGAGCGGGTCTGCCTCCCCGGTGTACATGACCGATGGCCCGGCTACCGACACCGCACCGCCTACTACGCCGGTACCGAAAGGCTGCCGGTCCGGCACGGTAGTCATCACCCATCTCGCCGCCGAGACGGTTCCATCGACCATCTGCATCAAGGCGGGTGCCCGACTTCGGCTAAGCCTCGACGGCCAAGGGCTAGACGGCTGGAACGAGCTGCAGGTAAGTCCTGAAGGCGCAGCGACGGTTACATCCGCTACCGATCCGACCGGCATTCTCACCGCCACCGTGACGCCGACGGGCACGACGCCGTTCTGCCTCGCAACCAGCACCCGCAGTACAGCGTCACAGCCCGTCTATAGCTGGAGTCTGTGCGTGACGGTCCGAGGCTAAGCTGCGCTGTACCCGGCCCACGGCGGGCCGGGGCGTCAAGGGATGATGCGGACCGGTCGCCAGGATCAAGCGTTGAGGCTTACTCGCGTCGCTCGGCGCCTCGGAGTCTGTCTCGCAGAATATAGAGGTCTCCCTCGAGCGGTCGAAGCACGCATTGGCCCAATTGAATTCCGCCGCGCCAGCCTCAATCGCTCAGGCACTCTGATGTCCGGTTAACCCATTGTGCTGGCATCCGTTTTTTAGCCTCATGTCCGTTTCTCTTCGGTTCGGGTGGGCCAAACGATGCCCGGGGTGCCCAGGAAGGCTTCTTTCCGGGGCCAGTCGGGGCTGATCTTGAGGGTCCGCGCGTGGTCTTCTGCGCAGGTCCGGCGGCCGGGTCAACCAGACTCGGCGTCCGCTCCCCCGTGTTCGAGCGAGACATCCCGGCCGTGGCCGGACTCGCGCACAAACCTTAGCCCCGCTAACAATCTGACGACGGTCGCGCGCATCCAAGGCCTGCCCGAAAAGTCCGGTTTAGACTGTCCCGCATGTGTGCTGCCTGCGGTATCCCTACTCACATCCCGGTCCTGGATCCGGAGCCAGCGGGCGATCTCACCAGCGCAGCGCAGCCAATTGCCGGGGCCCCGCCGGCCCGATCTGTGAAGTTCGCCGCCCTCCGCAACCGGTCCTGCCGCCCGTACCTGGGCGGCGCGGCGCTGGCGATGATGGCCGACAACATCGAGCACGTCATCACCTACTGGGTGATCTGGGAGAAGTTCCACTCCCCGGCGCTGACCGGCTTCGAGGTGATCAGCCACTGGCTGCCGTTCCTGCTGCTGTCGCCGTATTTCGGCGCGCTGGCGGACCGGTACGACTGCCGCAAGCTCATCCAGGGTTCGCAGGCGCTGTTCATGGCGGTGTCGCTGACCTGGGGCATCCTGTTCCTCACGAACACCCTCACGGTCTGGAACGCCTGCATCCTGCTGATCCTGCACGGTACCGCGGGCGCGCTGTGGGCGCCGCCGGAGCAGCTCCTGCTCGAGGACTTCGTCGGGGTCGAGGACCTGCCCAGCGCGATCAGGCTCAACTCGACCGCGCGGTCGCTCGGCGTGCTGGCCGGCCCGGTGGTCGGCTCGGCCCTGCTGCTCGGCCTTGGACCGGTCCACGGGATCTGGGTCAACATCGCGTTCTACCTGCCGCTGACGATCCTGATGGCGCGGACGAAGTTCACCGGCCACACCCGGACCGGCATCGTGGCCAGGGAGCGGGTGAGCGCGCTGGCCGCGGTCAACGTGTTCAAGGAGGTCAGCCGGGACCGGGTGCTCGCCTCGATGATCATCCTGGCCGGGCTCGGGTCGTTCTTCGTCGGCTCGGCGATGCAGGTGGTGATGCCGGAGATCGCCTCGACCACGACCGGCCTGTCCGGCGGCACCGCCTACGGCGTGCTGCTGTTCGCCAACGGCCTCGGCGGGGTGCTCGGCGGGCTGCTCCTCGAGGGCACCGGCTGGATCAGGCTCTCGGTCCGGTCCGCGCTCTGGTCCACCCTCGTCTACGGCGCCGCGTCGGTGTTCTTCGCGGTCAGCCACGACTACCTGATCGCCGCGCCGCTGCTGATCGTCGGCGGGGTCGCCAACCTGGCCGCGATGTCCATCACCCAGACGGTCGTCCAGCTGCGCGCCCCGCGCGAGAAGAAGGGCCAGGTGATCGGCGTCTACGGGGTCGGCGCGAACGGGATGCGGATCGGCAGCGGGTTCACCGTCGGGCTGTTCGGGGCGGCGGTCGGGCTGCGCACCGCCCTCGGCCTGTCGTCGGCCGCGCTCGTGGTCTGCGTGGCGCTGATGGCCGTCTACCTGGCCGTGGTCGCCCGGCGCGACCGCCTGAGCATAGGAGCGAACGCACCGTGACTTCGACCGCAATCGGATTCGTCGGCCTCGGGAACATGGGCGGCCGCATCGCCCGCGTCCTGGTCGACTCGGGCCGGCCGGTTCTCGGCTACGACGTGGCGGCCGACCGCGCCCCCGCGGCCGGCGCCGAGCCCGCCGCGTCGCCGGCCGCCGTCGCCGCCGCGACCGACCTGATATTGCTGTCGCTGCCTGACAGCACGGTCGTCGAGCAGGTGGTGCTCGGTGGCGACGGGCTGATCGACGGGCTGATCGACGCCCTGCACGCGGGCCAGGTGGTCGTCGACCTGAGCACCGCGTCGCCGGAGTCGACCCGGCGGATTAGCGCCCGGCTGGCCGAGCTCGGCGTCGACTACCTGGACGCCGGGATCTCCGGCGGCGCCTCGGCGGCCGAGAAGGGCACGCTCACGCTGATGGTCGGCGGCCCGCCGTCCGCCCTGGAGGCCGCGCGGCCGGCGCTGGAGGTGATCAGCGCCCGCATCTTCCACTGCGGCGAGTCGGGCGCCGGCCACACCACCAAGCTGCTGAACAACTTCCTCAACGCGGTCTCCCTCGCCGCCACGGCCGAGGTCATGGTGGCGGCCAAGAAGGCGGGCCTCGACCTCGAGGTCCTGCTCGACGTCGTCAACCACAGCTCCGGCGTCAACTTCGCCACCCAGAACCGCTTCCCCAAGATTATCAAGGGCGACTACCTCCAGGGCGGGCTGAGCAACACGCTGATGCTCAAGGACGTCATCCTCTACACCGAGCTGCTCGGCCAGCTCGGCGTGGCCGGCCTGAACGCGTCCGGCCCGGTCGCGAGCTTCGGCCTCGCCCGCGCGCTCGGCTATGCCGACCAGATCAGCAACACCGTGGTCGACGCCCTCGGTGATATCTCCGGCGGTGTCAGGCTCTACGACCAGGGCGAGCGGGCATCATGACGGAATGCACCTGACACCACGGGAGCAGGAGCGCCTGCTGCTGGCGGCCGCGGCCGACCTCGCGCGGCGGCGGCTCGCCCGCGGCGCCCCGCTCGGCGCGACCGAGGCGGTCGCGCTGGTCTGCGACGAGGTCTGCGAGCTGGCGTGGGACGGGGTCGCGCTTGCGACGGTCATCGAGCGCGCCCGCACGGTGATCCCGGCCGCGGCGCTCCTGCCCGGCGTCGCCTCCCTCGTCCCGGTGCTGGAGGTCGAGGCACTGTTCCCCTGGGGCACGACGCTGGTCCACGTCGACCGCCCGTTCCCCGAAGATCAGAATCAGCAACCCCCTTATCTCGAACGGACCGAGGAGACTCTGGCTCCCTCGCCCTCCCCTGCTCCCGGCGCTGCCCCTGACGGAGGCGACGCGACGGACGGCGAGGACTCGGACGGCGCAAGCGGGCGCCCTGGCGAGGTGCGCACGGCCGCCGGGCAGATCACGCTCGCGCCCGGCTTGCCGCGAAGGACCGTCGTGCTCCGCAACACCGGGCACCGCGACGTGTGGATCTCGTCGCACTTCCCGCTCGACCAGGTCAACCCCGCCGTCCAGATCCGGTTCGCCGACGGGGCGGAGACCGGGTCCGTTCGCGAGACCGATCTTGCTGCCAGTGACCCGGCCAGCGGCGACCCGGCCGCGCGCCCGCCAGCCGGCTACCGCCTCGATCTTCCGGCCGGGGAGGCGCTGCTGGTCCGTCCGGGCGAGCAGCGGACGGCGACCGCCGTCGCGACGGCCGGCTCGGCCGCGCCGGCTACCGAGTCCGGCGGCGGGGCGGAGACGTGAGCGCGCTTGACCGGGGCGAGTACGCCGCCCGGTACGGGCCGACGACCGGCGACCGGGTGCGGCTGGCCGACACCGACCTGTGGGTCGAGGTCGAGGGCGATGACGTCTCCCCCGGCGACGAGCTGATCGGCGGGTGCGGGAAGACCGCGCGGGACGGCGTCCTGGTCACGTCGGACGCGGTCGGCGGGGCGAGCGCGCTCGACATGATCATCCCCAACGTGCTGGTGCTCGACCCGGTGCTCGGCGTCCGCAAGACCTCGATCGGGATCGCCGGCGGCCGGATCGTCGGCACCGGGCGGGCGGGCAACCCCGACGTGCAGGCCGGGGTGGACCTGGTGGTCGACTCGCACACCGCGATCCTGCCCGGCGAGGGGCTGATCGCCACCGCCGGGCTGATCGACTCGCACGTCCACGCGTCCAGCCCGCAGATCGCGGCCGCGGCCCTGTCGTCGGGGATCACCACAGTGGTGGCGATGGGGATCGGCGGGGTGTGGGACGTCGGCGCGAACCCGGCCTACAACCTGCGGGCGATGATGGCGGGCTGGGCGGGCATCCCGCTCAACGCGGCGTTCCTGGCCCGGGGATCGACGCGCTCGACGGCGCTGCTCGAGGCGGCGGTGGAGGCCGGGGCGGGCGGGTTCAAGGTGCACGAGGACTGGGGCGCGACCCCGGCCCAGATCGACGCCTGCCTGACCGTGGCCGAGGCGGCCGGGCTGCCGGTGGCGCTGCACACCGACACGCTGAACGAGTCCGGCTACCTGGCCGACACGGTCGCCGCGACGGCCGGGCGGACCGTGCACGCCTATCACGTGGAGGGCGGCGGCGGTCATCCCGACGTGCTCGAGATCCTGAACCACCCGCACATCCTCGGCTCTTCGACCACGCCGACGCTGCCGCTCACGCCGGCCACGATCGCCGAGCTGGTGCCGATGACGATGACCGTGCACAAGCTGCACGCAAGGCTCGGCAGCGACGCTCAGATCGCGCTGAGCAGGATCAGGCGGCACGGCATCGCGGCCGAGAACTTCCTGCACGACCTCGGCGCGATCTCCATCATCAACTCCGACTCGATGGGCATGGGCCGCATCGCCGAGGTCGCACGCCGGACGTGGCAGCTCGCGCACGTGCAGGCGACGCTGGCCGGGGAGGCCGGGCCGTCCTTCGCCAACAACGAGCGGGTGCTGCGCTACCTGGCCAAGGTCACCCTCAACCCGGCGATCGCGCACGGGATGGCGGCGCAGGTCGGGTCGCTGACGGCCGGGCGGCTGGCGGACATCGCGCTCTGGGACCCGGCCCGGTTCGGCACGACGCCGGAGGTGGTGCTGAAGTCCGGGTTCGTCGCCTGGGGCACGTCCGGCTCCGGGTCGGGGTCAACCCGGATCACCCAGCCGCGCGTGCTCGGCCCGTTCTTCGGCGGGCTGGGCGACGCGCCGCGGAGGCTGTCGGCCGTGTTCGTCGCCGAGTCGGTGCTGTCGGACGCCGCGCTGCGAGACGCGCTGCCGGACGGGATTCGATACCTGCCGATTGCGGGCGCGCGCGGGCTGACCCGCGCGGACATGGTGCGGAACTCCGTGGTCCCGCGCGTCTCGGTGCCCGTTTCTGAAGGCCCGGTGACTGTGGACGGGGTGGCGGTCCCGGTCCACGAGGCCGCATCCCTCCCGCTCACCAGACTCCACCACCTCGGCTAATCGCGCTCCGCGCCGTGCGCGCCCGGCCGGATCACCCGCCTATTTCGTTCCTCGCCGCGGGTAACCGCTGGCGAACGCGCCTATCGTGTGCCAAAAGAGCGGCGCGTCTTCGACGCCGATCATGATCGTGGGGAGTTGAGGGCAGCCCGCGACCCGAACAGCACACGCTGACCGGAGAATGCGGGTTTTGTGGCCGGACGGTGTGGCCGTTGATGCTGGTGGTTCTGGTGATGGGGTTAAGGGCTCTTGGCCGGCTCAGGCGGCTCGACCGGCTCCTTCGGATCCGATGGCGTGCCCTTCTTCTGCTTCCGACGATGGCGCCACAGCCACTGCGCGGCGCTGGCGATCGCGCCGAAGCCGATGAACCCGAGCACGGCCGTGGTCCAGTCGCCTGCTTCTGACACCCAGTAGCCGGGCGTCGCCGTCACGGTGATCGCGATATCGATAGGCGCGGTCACGTGCAGCGGGATGTCCGTGTTCTGGTCGTAGGTGGTCGCCACGAGGACCATGTGGGCGGTTCCCGGGCTCCGGGCGGAGATGGTCCACGACCAGGTCCCGGTCATCGCGGACGTCAGAACCGGCTGCCGCTCCGAGGTATCGGTGTCGCAGGTGACGTCCTGGCAGGAGGCCTGGACGCCGACGATCGCGCCGGTGGGCACATCTTGGCGGGCGTACACGAATCCGGACGGCAGCGGCGCCGTTCCTGGTCCGCCTTGGCCGATGTCGGTGACCTCCACGATCAGGGTCGCCTGGGCCCCCGTCTGCATGGTCACCGGCGCCTGGTACCCGAGGACGCCGCTGTCGAGTGCGCTGACGTCCGACAGCAGGTCAACCTTGAACAGTTCCTGCCCCGACTGATGCACCGGTCGCGGCACCGGTTTCCCGGTTTCTGCGGTGCTAGCGCATCCCGCCACAAGCGCGGCCAACACGAGCGCGCCAAGGAAAGCGGCAACCCCGGTAATGCCGCGCCGCCCGACGCGCCTCATCCGCCACCCCCACACCCGATGCGAATAGCATAGGCCCCGTTTCTGCGTTAGCGCGCTTAATCGGGTGTCGCCGGCGCGCGGGTTACGGGTCTTCGGTGAAGGACCACTGGAGGCCGTAGCCGAGGTGCTGGCGGGGGTGGCCGAAGGTGGCGCGGGCCTCGCCGGTGGCGTCGACCGGGACGCGCTCGAGCGGGGCCGGGACTCCCTCGTAGGGGTAGTAGACGTGCACGTCCTCGGCGGTTACCCGGCGGACCCAGCGCGGCGGGCGGCGGCGGTCGAATCGGACGCGGAGGTCGAAGCCGTCGCAGCGGCGCTCGGGGCGGAAGACGTAGTAGTCGCGCATCGGCTCGTCCGGGGCGACCCGGATGCGCATCTCGTACTCATGCGTATCGTCGGGTTGCAGGGGGCGCGAGAGCCTGATGATGTAGCGGGTCCGGTTCCGGGACAGCTCCTCGGCCCGCAGCAGCGTGCCGCCGCTGGTGACGTCGGCCTTCAGGCCGAGCCGATGCTGGCCCGATTCCCTGGGGGTGTCGAGCACGATGGTGAGCTCGGTCAGGTGGTGCCTGGTGGCGACGATGCGCCGGTGCTCGATCGCCTCGGGGGCGTCGCCGTCGAGCATGAACACGGCGCTGAAGTGCTCGATGTACCAGCCGTCGTCGGCGGCGTCGGACTGGCCCCGGCGGCGCTCGAGCTCGGCCGCGATCTCCTGGGCGAGCAGCCGCTGCGCCTCCTCGATCCGGCGCTCGGCGGTCCGGTCGCCCCGGCGAAGCCTGGTGTCGGCCAGCCACCGCTTCCGCTGCGAGTAGGTGGTCATCCCGCGGGTCTGCTCGTGCAGCGCCAGGGCGGCCAGAATCGCGGTCCGCATCTCCTCGGTCAGCCGCCCGGCCAGCGCGCGGATCTCCCGGCCGAGTCTCTCGTTCGCCTTGCGCGAGTCGCCGCCGGCCAGCTCGAGCAGCACCGGGCCGACCTTCTCGGATACGTCACCGCTGAACGCGCGGTTCTTCCGGATGGCCTGAATCTCCGCTGCTATCTCCGCCAGGCCTGGCAGATCGCCCCGACCAAGGGACGATGTCACTAAATTGTCACCTTCACTAAACACTGTCCCATTATGTGACTATTTCATGGACAGTGCGATGGATCACGATGGAGGCAGCCGAAATGGGCTCGGCTGCGGCCCTGCTTGGGGAGGGGCCGCAGCCCCGGTACCCATGGGCCGATCAGGGGACGGTCAGGATCACCGGGCCGTCGTCCGTGATCGCGATGGTGTGCTCGGCGTGCGCGGCCCGGCTGCCGTCCGAGGTGCGGATGGTCCACCCGTCGTCGTCGAGCCAGATGCCGTCCTTGCCGCCGGCGATGAACCACGGCTCGATCGCGATCACCAACCCCGGCACCAGCCGCAGGCCCCGGCCGGCCCTCCCCCGGTTGGGGATGTGCGGGTCCTCGTGCATGGTCCGGCCGACGCCGTGCCCGCCGAGATCGGTCGAGATGCCGTAGCCGCCGGACCGGCCGATGTGCCCGATCGCGGCCGAGATGTCGCCGAGCCTGCCGCCCGGCCGGGCGGCCGCGATCCCGGCCGCCAGCGCGGTCTCGGTCGCGCTGATCAGCTCCGCGTCCGCCGCCGACGGCGGGCCGATCGTGAACGAGATCGCCGCGTCGCCGACCCAGCCGTCGAGCGTCGCCCCGGCGTCCACGCTGAGCAGGTCGCCCTCCTGCAGCCGGTAGGAGCCGGGGATGCCGTGCAGCGCCGCGTCGTTGACCGACGTGCAGATGACGGCCGGGTAAGGGACGGGGGCGAACTTCGGGTGATAGTCGAGGAACGGCGAGGTCGCGCCCGCCCGGGAGAGCACGTCCCTGGCGGCCTCATCGAGTTCCTTGAGGGTGACCCCGGGTGCGGCGGCGCTGCGACTCGCGGCCAGCACGTGAGCCACCACCCGTGCGGCGTCGCGGATCGCGTCGATCTCACCCGCAGTCTTGATCTCGACCATCTACCAGACCTTACAGGTCCGGCCGCCTGCAGACGCGAGCGACGCCGCGCTCGTGCCCGGCCCGCAGCTCTCGCGGCGGCAGGCTGACAACGGCAGCGCCCCGAGCCCGGTGCGGGCTCGGGGCGCAGCATCGGCCGTTCAACGGGCTACTTGTTGACCTTGACCTTGTGGGTCGCGGAGCCGGTGCCGCCGTAGTTGTCGGTGACGGTGAGCGTGATGGTGCGGGTGACTCCGCTGGTCTTGTAGGTGTGCGACGCGGAGTTGGTGGTGGTGGTGCTGGTGCTTCCGTCGCCCCAGTTCCACCCGTAGCGAGTGGCGTGGCCGCCCGGGAACGGATCGGTTACCGCGGCCTTGAACTTGGCGCTGCTGCCCCTGGTCACTGTGGTCGGCCCGGCGATGGCGACCGACGGCCCCGTCCGGTCGAACATGGCGGCCCCGTTGGGCGTGCCGACCCCGGTCGGGCCGTCGTACCCGGTGAGGGCGTCGCAGGCCCGGTCGCCCACGGCGACCGTCCCGGCGGCGGTGTAGGCGCAGTCCACCACGCCGAACCCGAAGGAGTTCGGGTTGGGGCACTGCGAGGCGCCTTCTCCGTCGCACCAGCCGTTGCCGCCGTTGGTCACGTCATAGGCCTGGGCCCGGTGCCCGTACAGGGTGAGCGCCGGGTAGGCAACGCCATGGGCACCGCCGGCCAGCCCGAAGGCCGCGGCGATGAGCGGCGACGACAGGGAAGTGCCGCCGACGGTGAACCAGCCCGGGGCCGGGCTGCACGCGTCGCCGCAGGCGTAGGAGTCGTAGACGTCGAATCCGGTGAGGTAGTCGGCCACCGCCGAGACGTCGTTGTCCAGGCGCTTGGATCCACATCCGGTGCTGTTCCAGACGCCCAGCGACGTCTGCCACCCCCTGGCGCTGAACTCGGTGCTGCAGCCACCTCCACCGGCGCCGAGCGAGCGCTCGAAGGCCTGCTCCCAGTAGTCCCGCGGACCGTTGTCGTTCCATACCGACTCGGATTGCCGGTGGCCGCTCTGGTCGAGGTAGAGCGAGGTGCCGCCCACGCTCACGGCGGTGTTGTACGAGGCCGGAATGCTCGCCTGGTTGGTATCGTCCAGGTGGTCGAAGGAGTAGTAGCCATCATCGCCGGCCGACGCGGTGATAACGGTCCCGGGGTGGTTGAAGTCCGCCTGGTAGGCGGCGTCCGAGCCCTCCTCGACCTCCCCGAAGGAGTTCGATACCTCGTTCGCGCCGAGCCGGACGGCGGTGTCCTCGGCCGCGCCGAGGTCGGCGTTGCCGTTGGTCGTGCCCTCGACCAGGATGATCTTGCAGCTCCGGCAGACCGAGTGCACCGTCTCCACGTCGAGTGACTCTTCGACCGACCATCCGCTGGTGTCGTTCGGTGGCAGCGTGGTGCTACCGGTTTCGCTGACCACCCGCAGGCAGCCGTTGCCCTCGCTGCACGTGGGCAGGCCGTACTGAGAGTCGAAGGTCTGCAGGTCGGCGTTGATGTTCGGGTCGTTGTAGGCGTCCACGATGCCCACCGTCTGCCGCGACCCCCCGGTTGCGTTCAGGCCGTAGGCGGTGGCCAGGTCCTGCGGCGTGAGGCCGCCGGCCGGGCCGATGGTGCCATTGCCCTTGGCGCCGGCACCGACCGTGTACTGGTGCGCGCCGTCCTTGGCCGCCTGCGACGCCGGGACGTTCACCCGGACGATCGCGTCGCAGGTCGCAGCGCCCTTACGCGGGGTCTGCGCGCACGCCGCCTTGCCGACGGCGTAGCGAACGGTGCCCGCGGCCGGCGGCGAGGCGGGCGCCGGGTGCGAGGTCGCGGTCGCCGCGGACTCCGTCGTGGCCGCCGTCGCGGTCGCCGCGGTGAGTCCCGAGCCGGCCACCGCGGCCGCCACCGCCGCCACCGTCAGCCAGTAGCGGGATCCTCGACCCGATTTTTCCCTAATCTTCTGATAATGCGTCATTGACTTCTCCCGTACGAGGGTTGGATAGGCCGAATTAACGCCAGCCGTCCGCGCTGGTGATGACTTGTAAATACCATAAACGGCCAGGTCGGCAGTCTACGCTGCCAAAATAGAATTGCGCTGGCAGCTTTCGGATAGGGCGAATAAGAGAGCATTGAGCGGAATCAGCAGCGAATTACGCGGCTCACGGCGATAGGTGTCGAAGAAATCCGCTACGGGTGCGATGCGGTAATCTATTCTTCCGAACGGACCGTTGGTTCCCGGGGAGCGCAGGGGTGATCTCATGAGCGTCGGCGAGTCGTTCCCGAGCTGGCGGCAGGTGGTGCTCGACACGACCGACGCCCGGGGACTGGCGGAGTTCTACCGGCAGCTGCTCGGCTTCGGCTACCGGCCGGGCGACGAGCCGCCGGAGCCCGGCCGTGATGACGAGCGCGGCCGCGACTGGCTCGTCATCTGCCCGCCGTCCGGTGGCTTCCCCCGCATCGCGTTCCAGCAGACCGCCTCGGTGCCGGAGACGACCTGGCCCGAGCCGGAGATCCCGCAGCAGCTCCACCTTGACCTGTCGGTCACCAGCAGGACCGAACTCGACGATCAGCACGAGCGAGCGATCGGGCTGGGGGCGCGACTGCGCTTCGACCGCTCCGACGACGCGGACGAGCAGCTGCGGGTCTACGCCGACCCATCCGGCCACCTGTTCTGCATCTTCCTCGCACCCGAGTAATCGGCCGGGAAGAGTCAGCCGGGTCCGTTCGAGATGATGGATGTGCGCCTTTGACTGACTTACGCGGCGACCGCGACGACCGACGAGTTGATCAGCTCCCAGTCAACGTCGGCGCCGAGGCCGGGGGCGGTGGGGGCGTGCACGTTGCCCTCGGGGTCGACCGTGAACGGCTCGGTCAGGCCGTAGCCGAAGTGGGCCAGGCTGTGGTCGCCGGATCGGTTGAAGGCCAGCACCTCAAGCCAGTCGCAGTTGTCGATCGCCATCATCACGTGCCGGGCGGCGACGTTGTTGAGCGCGTTGTAGGAGTCGTGCACCTCGCAATTCATCCCGAACGCCTCCGCCAGGTGCGCTATCTTCATCAGGCCGGTGATGCCGCCCTTGATGACCACGTCGCCGCGCAGGAAGTCGGTCGCGCCGCTGGTGATCCACGGCGGCAGCGCGGTCAGGCCGCCGGGGGTGATCTCGGTCGCGAGCAGCGGGATGCTGAGATGGCGGGCGAGGCGCGCGTAGCCGTGGATGTCGTGGTCGGGCAGCGGGTCCTCGTACCAGAAGTAGCCGAGCTCCTGGATGGCCTGGCCGACGCGGAGGGCGTCCGGGTAAGAGTAGGACCAGGACGAATCGAGCATCAGCGTCATGTCGTCGCCGACGGCGGCGCGGACCGCCGCGCAGGCCTCGATGTCGAAGCCGACCGGGGGCGATTCGCCCGGCGGCAGCCACGGGCCGCGCGGCGGGTGCAGCTTGTAGCCGCGCCAGCCCTGCTCCCGCCAGTAGACGGCCTCGTCCGCGTACTCGGCCGCGGTCTGATGATGGGCGGTCGAGAAGTAGGCCGGGATGCGATCGCGGCAGGTGCCGAGCAGCCGGTGGACCGGAAGCCGGGCTGCCTTGCCGGCGATGTCCCAGAGGGCGATGTCGACCGTGCCGACCGAATGTGGGCTGAGGTAGTGGACCAGGCT